>JAPLKJ010000291.1 GCA_026388125.1 Elusimicrobiota bacterium | reverse complement strand
CATCTCCGTCACGGGCAACGTGCTGCGCGACTATCTCACCGACCTGTTCCCGATACTGGAGC
Organism: Elusimicrobiota bacterium; assembly: GCA_026388125.1. Taxonomy (GTDB): domain Bacteria; phylum Elusimicrobiota; class Elusimicrobia; order Elusimicrobiales; family UBA9959; genus UBA9959. The sequence continues at coordinate 15,901 of JAPLKJ010000291.1, read as the reverse complement.
TGGGCACCAGCGCCAAGATGCTCTCCGTGGTCCCGCTGCTGGCCGGCGGCGGCCTGTTCGAGACCGGCGCCGGCGGCTCCGCCCCGAAACACGTGCAGCAGTTCCAGGCCGAGAACTACCTGCGCTGGGATTCGCTGGGCGAGTTCTCCGCGCTCGGAGCTTCGCTGGAGCACCTGGGCAATATGTTCAAGAACGACAAGGCGCTGGTCCTGGCCGAAGCCCTCGACCAGGCCATAGCCAGGTTCCTGGACACCAACAAATCCCCTGCCCGCAAAGTGGGCGAGATAGACAACCGCGGCAGCCACTTCTACCTGGCCCTGTACTGGGCGCAGGCCCTGGCCGCGCAGACGAAGGACGCCGGCCTGCGGGCGAAGTTCGCCGAGGCGGCGAAACAGCTGCAGGAGAACGAGGCGAAGATCAACGGCGAGCTGCTGGCGGCCCAGGGCAAGCCGGTGAGTATGGGCGGCTATTACCACCCGGACGCTGAGAAGACCGCGAAAGCCATGCGCCCCAGCCCGACGCTGAACGGGATCATAGACGCGCTGACGAAGACCCCTGCCGTGTCCTGCGCGTGCGGCGGCGGGTCCTGCTGCGCCTGAACAGGTACGGCCGCACAAATGAAAGCCCCCGTCCTTTGACGGGGGCTTTTTTGACTTTGGGGACGTATTTGACTATTTGACTTATTATTAACAAATAGCTTCTGCTGGTTGATAAATAGTCAAATACATCTCCTCCCGGTCAAGTGGCGCTGAAATGCACGGCTTTGGGGTTGTGGAAGACTATGGCGGAGACGGAGGCTTCCGGCTCCATCATGCAGCCGTCCGTCAGGCGCAGGCCGGCGTCGGCCTCCGGCCTGAGCAGGTCGAACAGGATCTTCTGGTTGGCCAGGTCCGGGCAGGCGGCGTAACCGAAAGAATAGCGCTTCCCCTGGTATTTGCCGCGCAGCAGCGGCCGCGCGGGCTTCGCTTCGGCTATCCCCCACTCTTTCCTTATGCGGTAATGCAGCACCTCCGCGAAAGCCTCGGCCAGCGTAAGGGCCAGCGCCTCCACCAGGTAGGACCTCAGATAATTCCCGGCCTTGCGCTCGCGCTCGGCGAAAGCCAGGATGCCCTCGCCGCAGGTCACCGCGAACAGCGCGGCGTTGTCTTTTTTTCCGCCGGCGGCCGGCGCGGCGAAATCGGCCAGGCACAGCCGCGTCCCTTCGGCCCTGCGGGGGAAAGCGAAAGCAGCGGCCTGCGCCCCGCCGTGGCCATAAACGAGCAGGCTGTTGCCCGAGCTGTTCACCGGGAAGAACCGGTAGACGCCGCGGGCTTTTATTATGCGCTCTTTTATTATTTCTTTCCGCACGTCGGCCAGCAGCTTCAACGCCTCCTCGGCCTTCTTGGGCTGCGCTTTGTTCACCTTCAGGAACCGCAGCGTGAACAGGTTCTCGTCGATATTGTCGAACAGCTCCTGCAGCGGCTGGTCCGCGATCAGGTGCCGCTCCAGGTCCGGCGGCGCGGGAAGCTCTTGCGGGTAATACGCGGCCAGGGGCTGTATGCCGGCCGCATCCGGGACGACCGGGACGAATTCCGGCTTCAGGTCCACCTCCTCCACCAGCTCCGCCTCCCCGTCCTCGGACAGGGGATTGCCCGCCCTGAAGTTCAGCGCGTAATTCAGCCCTTCCATGGCGTCCGCGGCGTAGAACACCGGGCCCGAATAATTAGGCGCTATATTGCAGACCGTGAATTTTTCGGTCAGCGCCGCGCCGCCCACCAGCAGCGGCGCTTTTACGCCGGCCTTAGCCAGCTCCCGCGCAGTAATGGTCATCTGCTCGGTTGACCGCACCAGCAGGCCGGACAGGCCGATGAAGTCGGGCTTCGACTTCGCGGCCGCGGCTGCTATGTCCTCGGGAGGCACCTTCACTCCCAGGTCCTCCACCTCGAAGCCGTTGCTTTCGAAAATGATATTCACCAGGTTCTTGCCTATGTCGTGCACGTCGCCCTTCACGGTGGCCAGGAGCAGGCGCCCGCGCCTGGGGGCTTTCTGGGCTTTCAGGGCCGGCTCGAGCGCTTTCACCGCGGCCCGGGCGGCCTCGGCGCTCTGCAGCACCTCGGTCACTATCAGGTCGCCGGCGGAGAACTGCCTGCCCACCTCGGCCATGGCCTGCATCACCGGCCCGTTTACTATATCCAGCGGCGATTCTTTCAGCAGTAGCGCGGCCACGGCCTCTTCAATTCCGGCCCGGGTGCCGTTGAGCACGGCGGCCTTCAGCTTTTCCGCCGGCGGCGCGCCGGCGGCGGCCGGCGCGGCGGCGGCCTTCTTCGCGTCGCGGTAGCGCGCGGCGAAAGCCTGCGCGGCGGCCGGCTTGCGGGCAAAGATCAGGTCTTCGGCCAGCTCCCGCTCTTCCGCGGTTATAGAGGCGAAGCGTTTCAGCTTTTCGATATTCACAATGGCCACGTCCAGGCCGGCCTTCACCGCGTGGTGCAGAAACACGGAATTCAGCACCTCGCGCGAAGCGGGCGGCAGGCCGAAGGAAACGTTGCTGACGCCCAGCACGGTCTTGACGCCGGGGAATTCCTTCTTTATCCCGGCTATGGCCTTTATAGTCTCGTGCGCGGTCTTTGTATGCTCGCCGCCCACGGCCACGGGGAACACCAGCGTATCGAAAATTATATCCTCCGCCTTGAGCCCGCATTCGCCGGTAAGGAAAGCGTAGGCCCGGCGGGCTATGGCTACTTTGCGCGCCGCGTCCAGCGGCAGGCCGTGCACCTTGTCCTCGTCTATACAGCCGAACACCAGCTTGGCGCCGTAGGTCTTCACCAGTTCCGCCGCGGCGCGCGGCTTATCCGGGCCGAACTCGAAATTGACGGAGTTGAGCAGGGCCTTGCCAGGCACGGTCTTGAGCACCTCTTCCATCACGGCCAGGTCGGTGGTGTCGGTCATCACCGGCAGGCGCACCGCGCGCGCGAGCTTCGGCATGAAAGTTTTGACGTCGGCCAGCTCGTTGCGCTCGGGATTGGCCAGGCAGACGTCCAGGATATGCGCGCCGGCGGCGGCCTGCGCTTTCGCCAGCAGCAAAGCCCCGTCCCAGTCGTTGACAGCCACCATGTCGCGGAATTTCTTGGAGCCTATGGAATTATTGCGCTCGCCGGCCATTACCGGCGGCTCTATCTCGTCGTAGAACAGCGCTTCCACGCCCGAGACCACCCAGGGCGCGGCGGCGCGCGGAACGCGCGGCTTCAGGCCTTTCATGCTTTCGGCCAGGGCTTTTATATGGGCGGGGCTGGTGCCGCAGCAGCCGCCGGCCGCGTTGAGCAGCCCTTTGCGCGCGTACCCGGCCATCACTTTAGAGAACAGTTCCGGGCTTTGCAGGTAGCGGCCGTTCTCGTCGGGCAGACCGGCGTTGGGCATGGCGAACACCGGGTACTGCGCGCGGGCGGCCAGGCGCTCGAGGCGCAGGCCCAGGCCTTCGGGCCCGGTGGAGCAGTTGAAGCCTATGGCGGCCAGCGGAAAATGTTCCACGGCGGCGTAAAAGGCCTCGGTGTCGTGGCCGGACAGCAGCTTATTGCGCGCGTCCATGGTGGCCGATACTATTACGGGCAGCTCCCTGCCGGCCTTCTTAAAAGCCAGCCTTACGGCGGCCAGCCCGGCCTTGAGGTTAAGCACGTCGTGCGCGGTCTCCAGCAGCAGCAGGTCCACGCCGCCGTCCATAAGGGCGGACAGCTGTTCGAGGTAGATGTCGCGCAGTTCGTCGAAGCTGAGGCCGCCGGCAACGAACAGGGCTTTGTTGGTAGGGCCCACCGAAGCTGCCACGTAGCGGAGCCGGCCGCCGGAGGAGAATTTCTGCGCCGCGGCTTTGGCCAGCCGCGCCGAGGCCAGGTTGAACTCGCGCACGCGCGCGGCCAGGCCGTATTCGGCCAGCACGGCCGCGTTGGCGCCGAAAGTGTTGGTCTCTATAAAGTCGGCGCCGGCGGCCAGGTAGTCCTCGTGCACCCTGGTCACCACGTCGGGCCTGGACAGCGAAAGCATCTCGTTAAGCCCTTCGTGGCCGGCATAGTCGGCCTCTTTAAGGCCGAAACCCTGCAGGTAAGTGCCCATGGCGCCGTCAAAAACGGGGATCCTCTCGGCCAGCAGTTTTTTTATTTCATCGTTGGAAGCCATAATGTATCCTAATGGGTTAGAATTTCCCGAACAGCTCGAAAGCGTTGGCGGTGGTCCTTTCCGCCGTCTGCCCTGTGCTGACGCCGAGGTGGGCGGCCACCATGGCGGCTATTTCCGGGATGAAGGAAGGGTCGTTGCGCTGGCCGCGGGCGCTCTGCGGCGGCAGGTATGGACAGTCCGTTTCCAGCACGATATTCTCCAGCCCGGCTTTTTTTACGGTGAACCGCAGGTCGTCGTTCTTTTTATACGTAAAGGTGCCGTTCACTCCCAGCAGCAGCCCCAGGTCCAGGCCCGCCCGGGCGTCGGTCCAGCCGCCCGAAAAACAATGCAGCACGCCGCGGAATTTCCGGGCGGGCCGGTAGCTCCAGTTGCGCTTAAGGGCCTCCAGCAGGTCGGCGTAGGCGTTCTGCCCGGGCTGGCGGCCGTTGCGCGCGTGAAAGACGGCCGGCTTCGAGAATCGGGCGCACAGCGGCAGCTGGGTTTCCAGCAAAGCCAGCTGTTCCTCTTTGGTTCCCACGTCCCACCAGTAATCCACGCCCACCTCGCCCAGGGCTGCGGCGCAGGGCTTGGCCATGAAGAGCTCGAGCTCCCGCATCAGGCCGGGCGGCAGCGTTCTGGTGTATTCGGGATGCGCGCCGAAAGCGCAGACTATTTTCCCGGGATAGGCGGCGGCCAGCTGCTCCCCCTGCGCCCACTCGCCGGGCGCGCAGGCTATCTCCACCACTTTCCCCACTCCGGCCTTAAAGGCCTTCTCGACAACGGCGGCCCTGTCGGCCTTGAAAGCGTCGTCGTTAAGATGCGAATGCGTTTCCACGAAATCCATCTGCATATTAAACCATTTCCCGCCCGCGCCGCGCAGTCTTAAAACTTGAATACGGCGGCGGCCGGCGGCGGGTAAGCGGCACCTTTCCGGCGCCCAGGACCTCGGCCTCGTAAAGCAGCGCGTCGGCCCGGGCCAGTTCCTTTTCCGGATATTTTCCCAGTATGCCGTAATGCCTGGCCGCGTCCAGACGCCGGCTGACGAAAAAAACGTTCTTCCCGGAATACAGCCAGTCGGGCCTGAGCGCGGCGGTATCCAGCGGAACTGAATATTGGCGCAGCGTCTTCTCGCCGCGGCCGTTATAATAGAACTCGAAGTAGCTGCGCGCCAGTTCGGCGTAAGTACGGTAGACCGGCTCGCGGTAGCGCAGGCCGCAGAAATGCGACTTGGCCACCGCGCCCCAGCGCCCGTTCTCCAGGAACGGCGCTATCACATGGTCGTCGTCGCGGCTGTTGGCCCGCAGGTCAAGCAGCAGGGAGCGCCGGCCGTGGAAGCGGAAAGCCGCCGCGGCCAGCATCGCGCCCTCCAGGCAATGCGCTTTGCGCAGCCGCAGCACTTCTAAAGGGGACAGACAGGTGCCGGGCTCCTCGTCGTTGAAGGCAAGCCCGCGGTCAAGGAAAGCCTGTACCTTGCGCGGCGTATCCAGGCGCCGCAGCGCCGCGGCGTACGCTTCCGGGAAAGCTGAAAAATCTTCGGGCGTGTTTTTTTTCATGGGTCGTCCGCGGCGCGCGCGTCAGTATTTGTAGAACATTTCCTGCAGCAGTTCCGGGCTGCGCGTCCGCGTAAGGGCCAGCATAAGCAGCACGCGGGCTTTCTGGGGCGAAAGGTTGTCCGCCGCTACGAAGCCGTCCCGATCGTCGTTCTCTTCGCCGTTGCGCGTAACGGGCCCGCTGCCCGTGCGCGAGGCGCGCACCACGGCCGCGCCGGCCGCGGCGGCCTTCTTCAGCGCGGGCAGCAGCTCTTCGTAAACGCTGCCGTTGCCCACGCCGGCGTAAACTATGCCTTCCGCGCCCGCGGCGGCGAGCGCTTCCGCGGCCGCCGGGCTTACGCCGGCGTAGCCGTAAAGTATTTCCACCCGGGGCAGCGCGGTGGAGACCGAAACGTCGAACTCCGTCCGCGCGGTGTGCGCGCGCGCCGTGGCTTTATAATAGACCGGCTTGCCGCCCTGCACGTAGCCCAGCAGGCCGGTTTCCCCTGAGCGGAAGGTGTCGGGGGTAGAGGTATTGGTCTTGGCGACGTCGCGCGCGCCGTTTATCTGGTCGTTAAGGCACACCAGCACGCCCCGGCCGCGGGAGGAACTGTCCGCGGCCACGGCCACAGCGTTATAAATATTCATGGCGCCGTCGGCGCTCAGGGCGGTGGACGGGCGCATGGCGCCGGTAAGCACCACCGTGTTGGAACTTTTTACCGTAAGGTTCAGAAAATAGGCGGTCTCTTCCATGGTGTCCGTGCCGTGCGTCACCACCACGGCGTCGGCCTCGCCGGCGGCGAAAGCTTTGTTTATCCTGGCCGCCAGCTTCAGCCAGATAGCTGGCGTCATGTTCTTGCTGTCCACCTGCGCCAGCTGCTCGCCGGTCAGCGCCGCCAGTTCGCCCGCCTGCGGCACCGCGGCCAGCAGGCTTTCCACCGGCAGCACCGCCGCTTTATAGCCCGCGGTCTGCGTGGCGGTGGCGCCGGTGCCGGCTATGGTGCCGCCGGTAGCCAGCACCAGCACTTTGGGCAGCCCGGCCTGCGCCGGGAAACAGCCTGCAAGAATAAAAAGGACAGCAAGGGCGTATCTCTTCATTTTAACCGCCTTATTCAAGGGGATTTCCCCGCCACTATTCTAGTATTTTTTACCCGCGGCACCGGACCGCAGCCGGCATCGGCGCGTCAGCGCCGTTCCCCGGCGGCAGCGCGGCTATTTACCAGCTGCTCGCGCAGCTGGCAGGAGTTCTTGTCGTTCAGTTCGCAGGCTATACCCAGCAGCCGCTCAGCCTCGGCGGGGTCACGGGGCACGCCCCGGCCCTCGGAATAGAGCATCCCCAGTACGGAGCAGGCCACCGCCACTTTAGCGCCGCAGGCCTTGCGGAAGAGCCCGACGGCGCGTGGAGGATCGGCAGGCGCGAACCTGCCTTCCAGGTAGACGCTGCCCAGCAGGGAGCAGCCGAACATGTCTCCGGCGCTGCAGGCCTTTTCGTACAGCGCTATGCCGGCGGGCACGTCCTGCGCGGTGCCGTGACCTAGCGTCTGCATGAAGCCCTGCGTGGTACAGGCCTCCGCCACCCCGCCGGCGCAGGCTTTGTTGATCAGGGAAAAAGCGCGCTCGTCGTCCTTCGCCACGCCGTGGCCCGCGTAATACCGCCCCCCCAGCCGCAGGCATTTGAACATGTCGCCGGCTTTGCAGCCGGCCCTGTCCTCGGCGGTTTCTTTGGCCAGCGCGGCGAGCTGATAGGTTTCGGCGGGCTTCTCCAGCAGCGCGCCCGGATCGAACGGGCGCAGGGGCACCAATAGCCCGGCGGCCGGCGGCGCGAAGTTCTCCTCCGGCGGAACGCCTCGGGGCGGGGTCAGGCTTTCCGCCTGAATTCCGCCCGCGGCCAGCGGGGCCGCCCGCTCCGGAGCGCCGGGCGGCACCTGGACTCCGGGGGCGGAGCCTTCTCCGGGCGGCGGCACGCGCACGGCCGCAGTGCCCGGCGGGAGGCCGGCCGGCCGGAACAGGTATAGGGCGGCCGCGCCCAGCAGCAGACACACCGCCAGGCGCAGCCCCGGCGCAGCGCGGGGCGCAGCGCCCCGCGGCTCCGTCAGGCTGCCGCCGGCCGGCGGCGGGGCCCCGTATTCAGGGTTATTGTCCTCGTTGGGCATAGCTTTCGGCCGCCCGCCGCGCGCGGCACGCGGCACGCGGCGCGGCGGAGGCCGGCTTTAGTTGCCGGCCTGGGACTGCTCGGGCTTTTCTGCGGGATAGCAGACTATCTTGCCGTCCGGGTCGAGACGGAACGAGACGGTCTTCACTTTTCTGTCGCGCATCGCCACCAGCTGCTCGGCGAAGAAGTCGAAAATAATGCGCTCCAGCTCGCGGATGCCGAAGCGGCTCACCTTCAGGTTCGCCTCCAGCGCCTTCAGCAGCAGCTCCGGCGCCACGAATTCCACGGTCATCCCGTAATCCTTCCCCAGCGCGGCTATCTTGAGCAGCGCGATCTCCGCCACTATCATCCCGGTGAGCGGCTTGAACAGGTAGACCTTGTCGATGCGGCCCATGATCTCCGCCCGGAAGACCCCGGACTCGGAAAGCAGGGTCTTGATGGCGTTGAGGATCTCGCGGTAATCGGTCATCCCCTCCGTGGCCTTGCCCACTTCGTCGGCCAGGGCGTTGCTGGTCAGCACCACGATGCTCTGCGTGAAATCCGCGGTGCGGCCGGTGCTCTGCTCGGTCAGGCGCCCGTCGCCCATCAGCTGCAGCAGCAGGTCGAACACCAGCGGGTGCGCCTTCTCTATTTCGTCGAAAAGGATCAGCCGGCGCGGGTTGGCCATGATCGGGCGCGTCAGCTGGCCGCCGGACTCCGAGTCCTTGTACCCCGAGGATGAGCCGGTCAGGCGGCTCTTGGCCATATCCGGGTTGCTCAGCTCGGAGCAGTCGAAGCGGAGCATGTCCTTCGCGTCGCCGTAAAGGTATTCGGCCAGCACCTTGGCCAGCTCGGTCTTGCCGGTGCCGGTGGGGCCCAGCAGCAGCAGGCTGCAGATGGGGCGCGTGCGCTGCTGCTTCTCCCAGCTGAGCCGTATCACCCGGGCGACGTCGGCGATTATCTCGTCCTGGCCCTTGATGCGCGCCTGCAGGAATTCCAGCAGCAGTTTCTCGTCGACGGTGCGGCTCTTGCTCTCCAGCTTGGAGTCGCTGACCAGCGCGCGCAGCTTCTCCCAGTCCGTCATTTTATTAAGGTCGCTCATAATATTCCCTTTACTCCCCGGCTCCCGCGTCCTCTTCTTCCGCGGCCGCCGCGGGGGCGCGCTTTTTCGCGGCCGGGCGCTTTTCGCCGGGCACCAGCAGCCCGGAGTTGCCGTAACCGGTTATCTGGGCCCTGTCGCCCTCCAGCGGGCTAACCGCCACCGCGCCCAGCGTATTGTCGGCGAACTTGCTGCCGCGCGCTTCCAGGGAGCCCGCGCCGGCGAAGCCTACGCCGCACTTATTGCGCGTCAAAGTGACTTTTTCCAGCACCAGCTTGCCGTTCTCCTCTATGTAAGCGCCGCATTCGCCGTTGCCCGTCAGCTGCGACTTGGACACGCGGACCTCCGCGCCGGAACCTACCATTATGCCGGCGTAGCGGTTGCCGGAGATAGTGGTGCCGTTGACCCGGGCCCAAGCGCCGTCCGAAACCCTGAGGCCGGCGCCGCCGCCGCCGGAGATGTGGCAGCCGTCCAGCTGCAGGTCGGCCAGGGAGTCCTGCACGCTGACGCCCAGCACGCTGCCCGTCATGGAAACGCCGGTGAGCTTCGCCTTGGATTTGCCGGCCACGGACAGCGCGGCGCCGGCCTCGAACTCGCAGTCCGACGCCTCCAGGTCGGCGTCCTGCACCTTCACGCCCTTGCCCGAGGATTTAATATTGACGTTGCGCAGCACCAGCCCGGCCCGCGTAACGGACAGCGCCCAGTAGTCCACCTGGCTGGTGTTGACGATGGTGAGGTTCTCCATCACCATGCGGCCGCCGTCGATGGCGAACGTAGGGTTCAAAGAATTGGTCAGCTTCACCTCTTCCGGCGAACTTCCGCCGCCGGAGATGGTCAGCGGCTTGGAGGTGAGCACGCTTACCTCGTAGGTGCCGGGGCGCAGCACTATGGTGTCGCCCTCGGCCGCGCGGGAGACCGCTTCGCCCAGCGACGTGCAGTTCACGCCGGGGCCGCCGGCGCCGCTTACCACCCAGCGGCCCGGCGCCGCGGGCGCGGCCGGTTTTCCGGCGGGAGCTTCCTGCGCCCGCGCCGCGGCGGCCGTTTCCTGCGCCAGCGCCGGCAGGGCTTCCGCTATCGGCGTCCCGCGGGCCTGCGCGGGCGCGGCGGCGGCAGGCAGCGCCGCCTGCGGCAGGGCCTGGGCCGGACGCAGCATATAATGCAGCGAGAAGATGCCGGAAATTATAAGCAGCAGGGCGAAGACCTGTATCCAGACGTCTTCAAGCACTGATTGTTTGGGATCGGCGCTCATACGCTCACCGTCACTTCGCCGGTCTTCTGGTCCAGCTCCAGCCGCACCCGGGTGGCGCCGGTCCGGCGGGCTTCCTCTATCGACGGAGTGGTTATTTCCCGTATCAGGCCGGCCAGCTGCCGCACGCCGTAGTCCTGGAACTCCACGTTGCGCCTGATGGCCTCCACCAGCACCTCGGGGGAAGTGTATTCTACTTCAATGCCGTACTGGCGCCAGTGCTTGGCTATCTGCAGGCAGGCCACCTCGGCTATCTCCACCGGCTTAAGCTGGTCCATCAGCAGGATATCCGTGAACCGGGCCAGCAGCGGCCGCTCGAAACCCTCGCGGGCCATAGCCTCGCGGGCGCGCCCGCTGCGCAGGGCCGGATCGGAAGTCCCGCTCCAGATCGTACGCAGGGCGTCCACCCCGCAGTTGCAGGTGGCGAAGAAGACGCAGGCGCCGAAATGAACCTTCTTGCCGGAACTTTTCTCATAGCACTGCCCGCAGTCCAGGATGTCGTAGAAGCAGTGCTGCACGTCCAGATGCGCCTTTTCGAATTCGTCGAGGATTATCACCCTGTACGGGTTCTCCAGCACCGGGCGCGTCAGTGAGCCGCCTATCTCGTAGCCCTGGTAGCCCGGCGGCGGGCCGATCAGGGTGAACACGTCCTGCGCCGCCTTGTACTGGCTCATGGCCAGCAGCAGCGGCTCGCTGTCCTTGTACAGCGCCTTGGCCACCATCTCGGCCAGGAAGGTCTTGCCGGTGCCGGTGGGCCCGGGCAGCAGGAAAGCTCCCAGCACCTGGCCAGGCGCGGCCACGGCCAGTCCCTGCTGTATATGGTTCACGATATGGTCCGTAACGGCGTCATGGCCGCGCACGTTCTCTTTGATCCAGCCGGCATAGGGGGTGAACTGTTTGGCGCGCAGCAGCGCGAAGTCGATGGCGGCCGCGGCGTCGGTCTGCTTCTTTCTCTCCTGCAGGACCTGGTTGAGCCGTATGAAGAAGCCGGCCAGGCTGCCCACGAAGATCACCGGCATGCTGACCGGGAAAATGCCGTAGACGGAATACATGCCGGTAACTATGCCCAGCACGACCATCAGCATGAATAACGGGTTCATTTTCATCTTAGTTCCCGGCCTGCGGCCCGGGAGCGGCGGGAGCTTCCGTGGCCGCCGGCTGAGCTGCCGGCGCGGCAGCGCGTTCGCGCATAAAAAGCAGCCCGGCCGCCGCGGCCAGCGCCAGCAATAAAGCGGCCAGCGCGTACACCCAGCGCGGGCGGGCGGGGCGGGAGAGGTCCGGCAGCGGCGTATAGGGCTCGCCCGGGCCCGACGGCCCCGGCCCTTTCCGCTCAGGCTTCCCGCCGAAGAAAGGCGCGGGCGCCGGCGCCGGGGCGGCGGAGGTTTCGTTCTTCGGGGCGGCGGTCTCTTTTTCCGGTTCGGCGCTCATATCAGTTCATCACTTCGCTCAGCCTGTAGGTTTCGAAAGTGCCGCTGTTGAACTCGGTGGAACTTTTAAGGCTCGTCTTCTCGCCCGGCCTCAGCGTGAAGGTCCAGGTCTCGCCGCCGCTGGTGACCACTTTCATCCCTATCGTTTTATTGGAGGTAAGGTTCGTGTATTCGTAGACGTACTTCCCCTCGCAGACGCCCGCGTATACCGTGGAGATCTCGCGCTGCATCTTTCCCTCGCCGCCCTGAAGCGTGGCGCGCGTCCTGGCGCCCGTAACAGCGCCTTTATCGCAGGCGGTGCACGGCTGCCCGGCGGCCGCCGCCGCGGCAAGCCCGCGCGGAATGCCGGCAAACCCGCGCGCAACTCCGGCCTGGCCGCCCGCCGCCGGCTGCAGGCGCGGGGTAAGCCGGCCGGCGGCCGGCAGCACGGTACGGGCGGCAGCGGTCCGCTGAGCGGGTTCCAGGTCCCGGGCCGGCTGCAGGGGCTGCAGAGCGGAGACTTTAGGGACGGCCGCGGAGTCGCCGGAGCTGAAAAAGGGCAGCGGGCTGGAGAAGCTGTCTGGCGCGGGTTTAACCGCTTCCGCGGGCAGGCTTCCCGGCAGCACGAAAGAAGCCGGCTCGGGCGGCGCTTTGGACAGGGGCTCCGGAACGACTACCTGCACCGCCGCCGGCGGCTCCGGCGCGGCCTGCTGCGCCGCCTGCTGCGCCTGGCGCGGTTCCCCCTTGAAGACCAGGGCGGCCGCCAGCCCGGCCGTCAGTATCGCCGCCGCGGCCGCCAGGCCTATGCGGCTGCCGCTCTTTTCACCGGCCGGGCGCCGCCCGCTGCCCGGCCCGGCAGGCATGGGGGCGCGTTCGCCGGGGGACGGCGCAGGCATCGGCTGCATTTCTGGTCTTTCGCGCTCGGGTTCCATTTACCTGTTTATTATACAAACTCTTAAGTCGGCGCCGGCCGGCCGCGGGTCAGGCAAGAACGGCGAAGGAGCGGGGCGGCAGCGACGCCGTAAGTTTGCCGCCGCCCGCGGTTATTTTCACCCCGCCGTTCACCGCTATGCGCGGTTTTTTTTCGAACAGCGCCGGTTCGAGCGCAAGTTCTTTCTGTTCGCCGCTGTTGTTCAGCAGGCAGACCAGCTGCCGGCCGCCGGGCAGATAACGCCGGAACGCCAGCGTCCGGCCGTCGCAGTATTTTTTCAGGAAAGCGAATTTACCGGTCTTTAGCACCTGACCATCCCGGCGCAGCGCGGCCAGCTGTTTATAGAGCCCGAGCAGGTCCGTGTCCCATAACTTTTTATTATTCCAGGGCATGCCGCGTCTCGTGCCGTGGTCCAGCGTGCCGGAAAGGCCCAGCTCCTCGCCGTAATACAGGTTGACGGCGCCCGGGAACAGGAAGCTGAACACCACGGCCAGCTTCACCCGCTGCTTATCCCCGCCGTAAGTATCCGCCATGCGGTCCGTATCGTGGCTGGACAGCATGTTCATCTGCGCCAGCGTGGTCTCCCACTTATACTGGCCGAGAAGTTTCTCTATGGTCTTCACAAACGTTTTCTGGTCCATGGGGGCCAGCCTGCGGCCCGCGTAAGGCTGGGAAAGTTTCAGTTTCTCCCCGCCGAAATAAGAAATGCAGGCGGCGCTGAGCTGGTAATTCATCACCGCGTCGAACTGGTCGCCCTTGAGCCAGCGCCGGGCCTCGCCCCAGATCTCGCCGGTTATATAGCAGCCCGGGTTTATTTTTTTGCATACCCGCCGGAATTCCCGCCAGAAAGCGTCGTCGTTTATTTCATAGGGCACGTCCAGCCGCCAGCCGTCTATGCCGCGCTTAAGCCAGAAAGCGGCCACGTCCAGGATGAACCTGCGCACCGCCGGGTTCCTGGTGTTGAACTTGGGCAGGGCGGGCAGGTCCCACCAGCAGTGGTAGTTGGGTTTTTCGCCGGCCTGGTTGTACGCGTTCACCGGGTAAGCGTTCACGCGCCACCAGTTCCTGTACGGCGACGCCTTGCCGTTCTCCAGCAGATGGTTGAACTGGAAGAAGCCGCGGCTGGCGTGGTTGAACACGCCGTCGAGGATGACCTTCATCCCGCGTTCATGCGCCGCGGCCAGCAGCGCGTCGAAGGCTTCGTTCCCGCCCAGCAGGGGGTCCACCGTGAAATAATCGTGCGTGTGGTAGCGGTGGTTGGCCGCCGACGTGAAGACAGGATTGAAATAAAGGACGTTCACGCCCAGGCCGCGCAGGTAGTCGAGTTTTTCCTCCACCCCTTTCAGGTTCCCTCCCTTGAAGCCGTGCTGCGTTTCCGGAGCGTCCCATTTTTCGAACACCCCGCCGGTCCCGGCGGCGTCCGCCTTCGCGAAGCTGTCCGGGTAGATCTGGTAGATCACCGCGCCTTTTATCCAGTCGATGTTCTTCATGGGGTCTTTCCTTTAAGTTTAAGCGCCTCGGCCAGGCCGCGGCCGGCCATGGTCATGTCCGGCTTCAGCTCCAGCGCGCGCCTGAAATACGGCACCGCTTCGGCGGCCCTGCCCTGCCTGACCAGGACGGCGCCGATATTGTTGTAGGTTTCCGGGCGGGACGCGTCCAGGCCCAGCGCCGTGCCGTACTCGGCCGCGGCCTCCGCGTACCGGTTCAGGTCCTGCAGCAGATTCCCGTAATTGTCATGCGCGATGGCCAGCCCCGGCGCCAGGCGGATGGCCTCGAGATACCAATGCTCGGACTGTTCCAGTTTCCGCTGCTTATAAAGCGTCAGCGCCAGGTTGGCGGCGGCCGCGGCACGGCGCGGGTTCAGCCGCAGGGCTTTCTCGTATTCCGCCTGCGCCTGCGGCAGGCGCTCCTTATAAAGGAAAGCGTCGCCCAGCCAGTAATGGAAGTCGGCGTTGGCGGGCTCGAGCCTGATGGCCTCGCGGTACTCGGCCTCCGCCTCGGCGTAGCGGCCCAGGTCGGAGAGCAGGTTGCCCAGGCCGCCGTGCGCCGCAGGGAAAGCCGGCATGATGCGCAGCGTATGCCGGTACTGGCGCTCGGCCTGCTCCCATTTTTTCCGGCCGGCCAGCGTGCTGGCCAGGTTATAGGAGATGAACGCGTAATCCGGCCTGAGCGCCAGCGCCTTGCTGTAGGCGGCTTCGGACTCCGTGAACCGCTTAGCCTTGAAATACACGTCGCCCAGGTTATTCAGCGCCAGCGCGGATCCCGGGGCCAGCGGCACCACGTAAGTCCAGAGCGCGGCCGAACTTTCCCAGCGCTGCGCCTGCTGCCAGGTAAGCCGGGCGAACACCGCTATCAGCAGTACCGCCGCCGGGGCCGCCAGGGCCCGCGCGCTCCGGCCGCCGCCCATGAACCTGATCAGCGCCCAGCCGGCCAGCACCGCCCAGCCGCCGCAGGCCAGGTACGAATACCGGTCGGCGGCGAAATGCGAGCCCATCTTCACGAAGCCCAGTACGGGCGCGAGGAAAGCCAGGTAAACCACGGCGGCGGTCAGCAGGCCCGGCCAACGGCTGCGGAATTTATAGACCAGGACGGCGGCGGCCAGCACCGCGGCCCCACAGAGCAGGAAAGGCCAGGCCGCCGGGGCGAAGGACGCCGGCACCTCGTAGATAGGCAGCAGCCGCGCCGGAACCAGCGTCTTCCAGACGTAAAACACCAGGCCGTAGGCCGCCTGCGCCGTACGCCGGGCCAGGCCGAACTGCTCCAGCCCCAGCACCACGGCCGAACTCTGCTGGCCGAAAAGCCCGACAAGCCCGGCCGCCAGGCCCAGCGCCAGAAAAGGCAGTTTCTCCGCCAGCACGGGGCGCGACTCCGGCGAGAACCAGGTTCTCGGCGAAAGCTGCAGCCGCCTGAGCGGGTAGATATCCAGCGCCAGCAGCACGAACGCCAGCCCCACCCCGATGGCTTTGGACAGCAGGGCCGCGCAGTAAAGCGCCAGGGCGGGCCCCAGGCGCGCGCGCTGCGCGGGTCCGCTGCCGCAGGCCCGCAGATAGGAAAGCACGGCCGCCAGGTAGAAAGCGCCGGAAAGCACGTCGCGCCGCTCGGTGATCCAGGCCACGGATTCCACGCGCAGCGGATGCACCGCGAAGCTCAGCGCCGCGAACACCGCGCCCCGCTTGAGCAGGCTTTCTTCCGCGTCCTGCGGCAGGGCGAGGCGCAGCAGCCGCAGGGCCAGCGCGTAAAAAAGCCCGGCGTTTACGGCGTGCAGCAGCAGGCTGGTAAGGTGATAGCGGGCGGGGTCCATGCCCCACAGCGTATAGTCCAGGCCGAAGCTCAGCCAGGTGAGCGGCTGGTACGGCCCGCCCAGGAAAGTGGTGAACATCCAGCGCAGCTGCACCGGGCCCAGCCCGCGGTAGTCGAAGTTGTTAAGGAAATTCCAG
>JAPLKJ010000238.1 GCA_026388125.1 Elusimicrobiota bacterium | reverse complement strand
CCGTAACAACGGTCGGTTAAGGAGAACTTTATGAAACAAATATATTTCGCAGCTCTGCTTCTTATGTCGGGCCCGGTGCTGGGCGTGGGCGCCGAGTTCGGCTCCCTGAACGCGGACGCCCTCAGGGCTCTGTTCCCGAACCTGAATATTGCCGCCCCCGGGAAGGCGCTGAGGATAGAGGTCCCGTACGCCCCTGAGTATGTTGAAAGACCGGTGGTCCTGCAGACGCCGAACCGCGGCAGCTACAGGCCTTATATCCCGGCGCTTGACCGCGTACAGGCCGTATTCCTGGCGCCGATAGACCCCACCAGGGACGCCAATAAATCCTACGGCTTTATGACCGAAAACAACATTATGGCGGCCATAAACCAGACGGCCGCCGAGCTCAGCCGGATGAAAGTGAAAGCGATACTGGTAGGCAACCCCGGCCCCGAGATGCGCGCTTCCCTGGCCAGTATACGCAGGCTGGGCGCCGATATGCGCTACGTCGAGGTTTTCGAGAAAGCGGACTATCACCTGAACCATTCCTGGTTCAGGGACTACGGCCTGCTGCCAGTAAAGGACCTGCGGACCGGCAAGTGGGACAACATCAGCATGACCATCGAAGGCAAGCCGCTGGACGACCTGCTGGGCCTGGCGCGGCAGCGCTACGGCATGGCCACGCTGGGCAGCCTGGACGTGACCGAGACCGGCGGGCAGCTGCGCGGCGGCAATATCCTGATGGACGCGGCCGGCCGCTGCTTCTCGGCGGGCTTCAGGCATCCGCTGTACGAGAACACTTTTAAATGCAGCAAAACGGTGACCCTGCCGTGCCGCTCCATTGTCTGCCACGCTGACGAGTACGTGACGTTCCTGAAGAACGACACGGTGGTTACCAATAAGTCCGAGTTCGTGCCGGCGCTGCGCGCGGCGGGCTACACCCGGATCCGGATGGTCCCGGACGATATCCACCTGTCGCTGGCGAACGTGCTGATAGTCAACGATACGGTGTTCCTGATGTACATCGACGAGCTCAGGGCACAGATGGAGCAGGCGAAAGCCGTGTTCGAAGCCGAGGGCTACAGGGTGGTACCGGTCAACTCCGGCGGCGCCGGCAGGGATTACGGCGCTATACACTGCCTTACCAAGGAGATCCCGGAGTGAACGCGGATACTCCGGATCGGTGCGGAGCAGCGAGTACGGACAAAGGATAATTATGAAAAATCTTAGAACAACGCTTGGCGCGGCCGCGCTACTGCTGGCGCTGCCTTTTCTTTCTTTCGCCTGGGAAAAAGGCATCTACGGCAGGGACGACCGCCTGGATCATTATGCCGCGCCCGAGGCTATGAAGGCGCTTGCCGATTCCGTGGTCTCCCTCTGGGACGACTACCAGGTGGAGGACCGCGTTCTTCAGGTAAGGCTGCTCACCAGAAAACTCGGCGAGGTAGAGGACCTCTGCCCCGGCGAACGCTTCCGCGAGCAGCCTGAAGGCGCCGGCTGCTCGGGCGCGCTGGTAGGCCCCGACCTGGTGCTGACCGCCGGCCACTGCGTAAGGACGTTGGCCGACTGCCGGCACAGGAAGATAGTGTTCGGTTATGCCGTGAAAGAAGCCGGGGTCCCGGCCGAGACCATCCTGCCGGCCAACGAGGTATACAGCTGCGCCGGGATCGTTAAGCGCTACTTCAACCCGAACGATGAGGGCGGTCCCGACTTCGCCCTGCTGAAACTGGACCGCAAAGTGACCGGCCACCGTCCCCTGCCCGTCAACAGGGGTGCGGATCTTAAGAAAGGGGACGGGGTGTTCGTGATAGGCTACCCGCAGGGAATGCCGGTGAAGATCGCCGGCGGCGCTACCGTGCGCGATTTCTCACAGGATGGGTACTTCGTGACCGATCTGGACTCTTTCAAGGGCAATTCCGGCTCGCCGGTGTTCAATGCCAGGACCAGGAAGATAGAAGGCGTCCTGGTGCGCGGCGATGTTGACACCGTTCCCGACCGCGGAAGGGCTAAGACGGTCCCCGGAGTTCCGGTCAAAGCAATAACTTTCCACGACGGCCCCGCCCCGGATAGCGGCGGCGAGGGAGCCTGTATGGTGGTGGCGGTAAACGCGCAGAACCGCGGCCGCGGCGAGGACGTGACCAAGATCTCCGAACTTCTGGAGTACATCCCCGTGCTCCCCGGCGAAAAAACGGATGGGAAAGCCGCGGAGAAAGCAGTCGGCGTATACTTCAGCGGCACGCAGGCCGGAGAGGTCAGCCTGCCGTTCAGGATCGGGTTCTGACCGCAATTAAAGCGTATTGGATACGCGGTAAGAGGCCCCGTTATGAACGGGGCCTCTGTCCTGATAGGCGGTCCTGACCAAGGCCGGCAATATTCTCTTTTGTTATTGCGTGAGGTCAGTCCCTGGGAAACATCTGGAAGATGCTCGCGTCGATAAGGTAGACCGCCGACTCCTGCCTGTTTTCCTCGGTGTTGCTGAAGATCTGGGCCAGGTCCAGGGTTTTTTTCACGTGCTGGCGGTATTGGTCCAGGTTGGCCTTCGTCATCCGCACGGTGATCTTCTTCGAGTCAAGGCGCTTGGAATCGGCCAGCCATGAATTCAAATGATCGCGGACCGCGGCCTTGATAGCGGCCGTCTCCGGGAGCGTCGCCAGCGAAGCGATCATTTTTTTATCGAACGGGCTGCGGATTTTATCCCCGTCCAGTTCGGCCAGGCCCCCGGCGGCCATGGTTTTGAGCGTCTGCTTGAGCGCCGCCGGCTTGAACCGGGTGGCCTCCGCCAGTTCCCGGACCGTGACCCACCCCGTGGTGCTGACCATGAAGATATGGCAGATAAGCGCTGTGCGGTCGCGGGCGAGTACTCTCCATTGGTCCAGCGTCAGGTTCACGGCAAGCTGCTCCAGTGCTCTGCGGGTGGCCAGTTCGGCCAGGTCCCGGCCGGGCACATCGGCGCCGGCGGGCGGCGGGACCGCCAATATCTCTACGAGCTTGTCGGAACCGGACAGCGACTTGAAATAGGCCTTCACCAGTTCCCTGGCTTTGGGGGAATCCTGTTCGATCCGCAGGGCGGCCATGAGGGCCTCAAGGCGCCAGCTTTTAGGCAGCCGCTTTCCCTGCTCCAGATACCAGTAGCTCATGAAAGTAAGCCCCAGGTTCTTGTTGCCGCTGATGCTTTTAAAAAAATGATGCGCGCTGGAGTAGCCCTGCTCTTTTCTGATCCTGGTAAGTACGTTGCCGAAAGCTTTTGTGATGGTCATGCCGCTAGTATATCAAATCACTGAACAAGATGTATAACGAAGACCAGTTTTGAATACGGGTCTTTAGGCGCGGTGTAAGAAGGATTTATGGCACTGGCGGATGTACGCGCGAGGAGCTATACTATACAGCGTGGAGAGCGCGGCTGAGAATAGTTACCGGAGCAGCGGGCGGCGGATAACGGCTATATGAAACATCTTAAAACAACGCTTGGCGCGGCCGCGGTACTGCTGGCGCTGCCTTTTCTCGCGTCCGCCAAGGATAAGGGCATCTACGGCGAAGACGACCGCCTGGATTATTATGCCGCGTCCGGGGTTATGCGGGCGCTGGCCGGTTCCGTGGTCTCTTTCTGGAACGACGACCGGGTAGAGGACCTCGGCCTTCAGGTCAGGCTCCGCACCAGAAAACTCGGCGTGGCCGAGAATTTCTGCCCCGGAGAACGCTTCAGCGAGCAGCCTGCGGGCGCCAGCTGCTCCGGCGCGCTGGTGGGGCCGGACCTGGTGATGACCGCCGGCCACTGCGTAAGCGTAGGGACGATAGGCGACTGCCGGCACAGGAAGATCGTGTTCGGTTTTGCCGTAAAGAAAGCCGGGGCCCCGGCGGCTACCACCGTGCCGGCCGCCGAGGTGTATAGCTGCGCCGGGATCGTAAAACGCTACTTCGACCCGGATGACCCGGGCGGCCCCGACTACGCCCTGCTGAAGCTGGACCGCAAAGTGACCGGCCACAGGCCCCTGCCCGTTAACAGGGGGACCGACCTTAAAAATGGCGACGGTATCTTCGTGATAGGCTACCCGCTGGGAATGCCGGTGAAGATAGCCGGCGGCGCCGCCGTGCGCGACTTCTCTCCCGACGGTTTTTTCAGGGCCGACCTGGATACTTCCATGGCCAATTCCGGTTCCCCGGTGTTCAACGCCAGGACCGGGAAAATAGAGGGCATCCTGGTGCGCGGCGACGAGGATACCGTACCCGTCCGCGGCAGGGCCAAGGCGGCTCCCGGCGTTACGCTCAAAGCGATATCTTTCGAGAACGGCCCCGCCCCTGATAGCGGCGACGAAGGCGCGTGTATGACCATGGCGGTCCGGGCGCAGAACGAAGGCCGCGGCGAGGACGTGACCAAGATCTCCGTTCTTTCGAAGTATATCCCCGCGCTGCCCGGCGAAAAAGCGGATAAGAAAACCGAAGGAAAAGCCGTCGGCGTGCCTTTCAGCGGGAAACAGGACGGGGCGGACAGCGTGCCGCTGAAGGTGGGGTTCTGATCTTTTAGCCGAAAGTTTAAAACCGCGCGCCGGCTTAGGCCGGCGCGCGGTTTTCTTTATGCCGGGGCGGTTATTTTTGAAGGTTGTCCAGCACCCGGCGGCGGCGGCATGCTGGCCCACAGGTAGTTCACGAATTCGTACCAGCGGCTGTTTTTGATGAATGAGAGATAGGTGTATTTCCCGCCGAGATATTTTTCAGCCGCCTCCCTGTCGCCCCGCAAAGCAGGAAGATGTATGGACAGGCCGTGCGCGTCCGCCATGCTTCGACCGGCCTCATTTTTGCCGAAAGCGATATTGTTCATGATCAGCCGTGTTTCAAGGAAAGTCAACAGCTCTCTGCCGGCCGCTTTCAATTCACCCGCCCGGGGATGTCCGGCGGGGACGCTGTCGGTGTAGATCCGGATAAAGCCGCTCAGATCACCGTAAAGAGACAGTTCCCGTCTGGAATTGTCGGAATCCATATAGAAACGCATGGTCCCGCTCAGGGCCGCCCGTACGGCGGGAACGCAAGCCGCCTCCTCCACAAGCCCGGTCCAGCGGTTCAGCAAAACCACAAAAGCGTCAAATTCCGACAAGTTCAATAGCGAGAGCTGGGACCACCTGAGATGGCTTACGTTAAGTGCTCTCCAACTCTCCCAGTGCTCCGTTTCACTGTTAAGCAGCAGCCTGGCGGCCTGCTCATTAAATAAGGTGTATAACGAAAGGCGTTTTGGTTATATAGGCGCTCATAGGTCAAAAAATCGGACGGTTCTGGTTATTCAGCCTCAGGTAAGCGAGCTGCGAACGGAGTAAACTATAACAAGAGCCGGTGAGGGATGAGCGACGGGCGCCAGCCGGAAGATAGATAAAAAAATAAGGAGAAAAGAAAATGAAGAAAACGATGATGGTTGTAATGATGTTGGGCCTGGCGGGCGGAGCGCACGCCTTTGACTTCGGCGATCTGGCGGTGAACCCTTCCGATATAAAAGCCTTGGTGGGAGGGATTAATGTTCCGGCTATTTCCAAAGGCCGTATTGAACCCGTGGGGCCTGCCGTACCAATAAAGTGGAGTTTCCTTAATGGCGGGAAGTTCATAATGGGGACCACCGATGCAGAACAAGGTGCTGAAGATTCAAAGCCGAGCCATGAGGTCTCTATTAAGGACTTTTATATGTCTAAAACGGCGGTGACGGTAGAGCAATATGCGGAGTGCGTGGCTAACGGCGCGTGTACGGAGCCGGGCCGCGGTGATTCCTGCAATTGGGGCAAGACCGGCAAACAGCTTCATCCGGTCAACTGCGTTGATTGGGACCAGGCTAACCAGTACGCCAAGTTCATAGGCGGCGGCGCCAGGCTGCCCAGCGAGTCCGAGTGGGAGTATGCGGCGAAGAGCGGCGGTAAGAGCCAGGCATACCCCTGGGGGGATGATAAGCCGGCCTGCGACAAGGCCGTGATGAAAGACGGCAGTGGTTTCGGTTGCGGTATAAACGGCACGATGCCGGTGTGTACTAAACCTGCGGGAAATACTCAGATAGACGGGCTTCCGGCCGATGAGCAGTTATGCGATATGGCTGGAAATGTTTATCAGTGGGTGCAGGATCAGTACCAGGGTACATATAAAGTTGCGACTGCCGACGGCAGTGCGTATGAAGGTACAGGTGCGGGCGCGGAAGTTTTCCCCTACAGGGTACTGCGCGGCGGCTCCTACGGCAACGATACCGCTATGCATCTGCGGGCCGATTTCCGCGCCGGCTTCCTTCGCAGCGGCAGCTTCGGCTTTATCGGGTTCCGCCTGGCGAAGTAAGCCGGTTTCACGGGGAACAAGCCGGGCGCGCGCGTAAGCCGCGCCCGGTCCGCTGCCGGAGCAATAAGACTATAAACCGGGAACCGCGGCGGAAACGGTGAGAAATGTCCTACGGGCAGCATGCGGAAGAAGATCGCGGACCTGGGAGAAAATAGTATGAAGAGAATTCTGATAGCGATAGCAATGCTGGGCATGACCGGCGCAGCGTTTGCAGGGGACGGCAACTTCGCCTCCTGCTTCTACGGCTCCGGGAACCGTTCCATGGGCGCGGACCTGACGGCGGCTTCTTACGATAGAACGCAGGGGATCGCGGTGTCGGCCGGCAAGGTTGCCGTGGGGGGCGCTCCGGGCAGGGTGGAGATCACCGGCGTGGCCACGGGCCGCAGCGGCGGCGACATAGACGGCACCATAAACCTCTGGCTTTCTATTTTTCGCTTTAAGCGCCCGGACGGCACCGTTAACCACGTGGCGGGCTGGAATATAATGCTGGCGCTTAAGCCGGGCCAGACCGCGGCCGAAACGGCCAACGCCTTCGCCTCTTACATAAACGCGGGGACCAGACCTTACAGGGCCGCGGTCGCCGCGGACGGGCTTTCCGCCATGCTGGTCATTACCTATTCGGAAAAATAAATACTATGAAAAATATTATTCTGGCGGTAGCGGCGATGATAGCGGTTTCAAGCAGCGGGTATGCCGGGGCTAGCGCTTTAGGCGGCCTTGGCGCAGAGGCGGCCGTTAGCGGTGTGCCAGTTGCGCCGCCGCCGGCCCCTTCCGGGGCGGCCATGGCCGGCAAACAGGCCTGCAAAGGGATAATTCGTGTCGGAAGTTTTGTGGTCGATAATAATAACTATGTCGGGCAGGTCTTGGGTTTTTCTGACGAAAACACGGTCAGCTATAAAAGCCGTTCCGCTGTTTATAGTGCGAAGCTGGACGAACTTCGGGTTGAAGTCCCGGAAATAAACGGCATAAAAGCCCGGGATCTGATCATTGATCCTGATGATCATATCGGTGCCGCCATTCATGTTTTTGAAGATGGCAGAGTCCAATTCGCTTTTGCCAGTGCGCTGCATGTAACAACAGCGGCCTATGGTGAAGTCACGGACTTTCGCGGATTCAGCTCCGGGCGCCTGGTTACGGATCCCGGCAACAACATCGGTAAGGTCCTTCATGTATTCCAAAATGGACGCGTACAATATCAGGTAGGCTTCACCCCATATGTTTTGGCCTCCGGCGACTTGGCGCTTAATGCTGTGTGGTACGATAAAAACGGTTTGACCGAAGAGCAATTCAACTCGGTGATTGACCGCCTGGAAGAGATTTTCACTCCGGTGATCAGGGAAAAACAGGGAGAACTTCGCATCATTAGAGCGTGGAAGACCAGTCAGGATATGGCGGCAGCCGTACATTTTGGCAATGTTTACCGGTTAACGTTATACGGCGCCATGGCCCGTTCCCCAATTATCACCGAAGATGGATACGCGCTTATTGTCTGTCATGAGCTGGGACATCTGATCGGCGGCTTTCCAAAGTTCATGAAGGGTCAAATGAGCGACAATCTGTCGAATGAAGGCCAGAGCGATTATTGGGCCGCTTTAAAGTGCTTCAGAAAATTCGTGGAGAAAGACGACAATATCGCCATAATGGCAGCGAAACCGGTTGATCCCTACGCAAAAGAGCAATGTGAAAGAACATACCAGGGAAGGGATACGGAAACCGCCGTATGTAAGAGATCCGTAATGGCCGGTATGAGCACTCTATACAGTTTGGCGGATTCGAATTTCGACAGATTCCCCGGCCTTCTTACTCCTGACAGCTACATAACCCCCGCCACAGTTGACACGCATCCGAACCTGCAGTGCAGGCTTGATACTTACTTCGCAGGCGCCTTGTGCGACAAAAGCTGGAATGAAGAGGTCAGCGATACTGACCATACTAGCGGCACTTGTAACGGCGGCACATACCTTGAAGGAAGCCGGCCCGCCTGTTGGTTCCGCTAACCAGTATAAATCTTTTATGGGTCTTCTCCGTTTCGAGTGGGTAAATCATAGGGGATAGCGCAGTTGTCGTCGTAGTGAATCGGGCTCTTTTAGCTCTTTTAAATCTGGCAGAATCTTGGGATGCGTAAAAAGCTCAAGTTAGAAGACACGTATCGCTTCCCCGGTTTTAGGCCTGTGCCCACGGTCCACGGCATCTTTGGCGACCAGAAAGCTCGTACGGTAACGCTAAAGCGCACCGGCATAAAGATGGTCTGCGGCGGCTGCGGGGAGGTAAACCATGCGACCTACGACAGCAATGTGCGCCGGGTCAGGAACCTGCCCTGCGGCGACATGCGGGTCTACCTCTAGGTGGAGATCCGTCGGGTGAAATGCATCACTACTACATGCTCGGGCAGGTGGCGGGGGGCTGGGGCCCCCGCCGGAGTAACGGGGCAGCATATTTAAGTCTTCCAGATAGACCCCCTCTGATCTTATCTTGTTCCCGGGAGGGAAAATGAAAGTCCGAAACCTTGTTCCCGCCATGATCCTGTTCGCCGCGCCCTGCGCCGGGGCTTCCGAAATATCTCTGGAAATATCGGCCCCGGCCGCCCCGGAGAAAAAAGCCGCTATGTTCCCGTACGGCCCCGACTATTCCGAGGCGGTAGCGCCGGACGCGAAAAAGGACGGCGCGGCCATAGGGGCGGCCCTCGGCTCCGCCGCCGGAGTGGATGTGCAGCGGCGGGGCGCTCCGGGGGCGCAGGGGGATATCTCGATAAGAGGCTCCTCGTTCCAGCAGAACCTGGTGCTGATAGACGGCATGAGGATGAACGATCCGCAGACGGCCCACCATAACCTTGACCTTCCGCTTACAGCCTATGATATTGAAAAGATGGACGTGCTGCGCGGGCCTTACTCCTCCGTTTACGGGCCGGACGCCTTTGCCGGCGCTGTGAATATAATTACCAGGAAGCCGGACCGTGACAGGGTTTCCGCCCGTTTGGCGCTGGCGGAATTCTCAACCTGGTCGGCCCTTGTTTCCTGCGACAGGAAATGGGAAAAATTGGGGCAAACTGCCTCGCTGTCAAAAAGCGCTTCCGGGGGATTCCGGCCGGGGACAGATTATGTAACAGAGAATATGTTTTCCAAATCAAGCCTGGCCCTGCCGGGCGGCGAATTAAACCTTTCGCTGGGTTACCTGGACAAGGATTTCGGCGCCTCACAATTTTACAGCGCGGCTACCAAAGAGGAAAGGGAGCATACGCGAACCAGGTTCGCCGGCCTCTCCGCCGGCTTCGGCGCCGGAGGCTCGCTAACGCTGGAGCCCAAACTATATTTCCGCAGGCACGATGATAAGTTCAGCTATCTCTATAATTCCGTGCATTACGCCAATACGCATATCACCGACGCAGCCGGAGGCGAACTGCGCATTAAAAGGGAACTGGGCGGCCTTGGCGTCGTGTCCGCGGGAGGGGAATACTCCGAAGAAAAGATAAACAGCAGCAATATCGGCGGGCATGAGGCCGTAAGCAGAGCGGTCTTCGCCCAATACGCGGTTTCACCTGCTCCGGGAGTGGCCCTGGATGCGAGCCTGCGCGAGGACAGTCACTCGTCCTGGGGCTGGCAGGCCTCTCCCGGCCTAAGGCTGGGCTATACGCTGTCGCCTGAAGCCAAGCTGTGGGCCATGGCGGGGCGCTCTTTTCGCGCGCCCTCATTTACGGAGCTGTATTACAAAGACCCGGGGAATATAGGCAATGCCGGGCTTAAGCCGGAGAAAAGCGAATCTTACGAAACCGGCCTTGATTGGAGACTATCCAAAACGCTCGGCGTACGCGCCGCGGTGTACCGGCGCTACGAGTCTAACCTTATTGACTGGACAAAGCAAACTCCCGCCGCGCCGTGGGCGGCGAACAATATCGGCAAAGTTCGGGTATGGGGCTTCGAAGAGGCAATGGAAAGCGGCATAGGAGCGCTGTGCGCGTCGCTTAAATATTCCTACATATACAAGCAAAACCCGAGTGCGTCGTATATTTCCAAATACGCGCTGCGCTACGCCAGGCACAAGGCGGACCTGGGGTTGAAATACGCCATGCCCCGCGCCGGCATTCTTGAGTTGAACGTCTCGGCGGTACGCAGGGTGAACGAAAAGGGCTATGTTCTGGCGGATACGGAGTTCAGCAAAAAATACGGGGCTATGGAGATGGCCGCCGGGGTTACGAATATTCTGAACACACGCTACGAGGAAATACCCGGCGCCGCAGCCCCCGGCAGATGGTTCAATATCTCATTAGGCTACTCGTTCATCTAAGCGGGTCAGGCCGGTTCGCCCGCGCGGCGGGCTGCTATCGCGGCTGCGGCTATGCTCATGGTGCCGGCAGCCAGGAAGAACCAGTCGCGCGGCAGCATTGCGGCGTAGGCGCCCCAGAACAGCACGGAAACCACCACCGCCAGCGGACTCTTAAGATTGTTCAACACCGCCAGTTCGCCGGGCTTAACTTTTGTGGCGCCCGTGTTCCATAGAAAGAAGCCCGCGCCGGAAGCCACCAGACCAAGATATACCAGCGCTCCCCAGCGCTGCGGCGTGTAAGTAAGCAGTTCGCCCCAGTTACAGCCGAAAATAGCCCACGCCAGCGAAACCAGCGCGCCCCCAAGGTAAAGCCAGCCGAAAACAGAAGCGTCCGTCTCGGCCGGGTGCGCGCGCCGCCAGTCCTTATAAGCAACCTGCCCCCAGGCAAAAGCCGCGTTGGAAACCTGCATAACCGCGAATGCTGCCCAGAAAGTGCGTTTATCCACCTGCCAGCGCTCCACCAGCGCCGCGCCGAACAGCGCCGCCGCGGCCCCGGCGAACAGCCCCGCGGACATGCGCCTGCGCCTGTACGCGTGTATGGCGGCCACATAGAGCGGCGTAATTACGGTGAAAAGAGCCACCTGGTAAGCCTGCAGCACAATAAAACAATAGTTCAGCGCTACGTACATCAATCCGAACTGCACCGCCCCAATCCCCATCAGCGCCGGCACGCCAGACTTGCCGCAACGCGGCAGCCGCAGCCAGGGCAGCATAACCAACAGCGCCAGCCCCAGCCGTATGAACGTAACAAGCACCGGGTCCGCCCCGGCCACCCAATGCTTATTGATCCCGAAAGAAAAAGCCCAAAGCCAGGAAACAATGATCAGACGTATCATAAATTCAATAGACCGCTGCCTTTATAATATAAAAAAGGCAGGTAAGCAGGGACAGACGCCTGTTTATTTATTCAATCTTTTCGCAAAAGCCCGCTTTTCAGCGGCCTTTCAGTATGAGTATAAGCGCGGATATCAGAAATAGCCGCTGTGCTTTCCTCCTCCAATAAAAAACCCGCCGATCCTGCCGCTTCGCACCGGCATACTCTTAAGATCAAAATCCCCGTTGCCGCCCCGGCAATGAACCGCTGCGCTGGACCATCCCCAGGCTTCCGGGGGTTTCGCCAGCATTGCGCGCATTTAAGAGAGTCGGATAAAGGATCTTCCATTTCAGGCACGGCCAGAAAATGCACCGGGTTATCCATAAGGCAGTAGGCAAGTTCGGCCAGGTCTCCGGCGGCCATGGTTTTTAGCGTCTTCTTTAGCGCCGCCGGCTTGAACCCGGTGGCTTCCGTCAATTCCCGCAGCGTGACCCACCCCGTGGTGCTGACCATGAAGATATGGCAGATAAACGTTGTCCTATCGTGGGCGAATAATTTCGATTGGTCCGGCGTCAGGTTCGCGGCGGTCTGCTCCCGCCTACTGAACAAGATGTATAACGAAGAACGTTTAAACTATATAAGCGGTCATAGGCCGGATAAACCGGCTTTTCTGGTCCCTCGGCCTCAGGCAAGTGCCCGGCGGCCGGGGTAAACTATAACAAGAGACGGTGAGGTGTGCGCTGCGGGCAGCAAGCAAAAGATGAGCGCGGACGCGGGAGAAAATAATATGAAGAAAATTTTAATAGCGGCAGCAATGCTGGGCCTGACTGGAGCAGCGTATGCGGACGATTTTACGCTACCGGGGGTGACGGCCGCCGGATTGAAAGCGCTGGCCGTGGAAGGGCCCGTTGCCGCCGCCCCGTCAGCGGGGGGCTATGCCGCGGAGCAGGGCGGCCCGGTAGAATTCATCCGCATTCCCGGCGGGAGGTTCATGATGGGGACCTCCGACAGATACGCCGGTTCAGAAGACGCCTCGCCGCGGCATGTGGTTTATATAGAAACTTTCGAGATGTCCAGAACCCTGGTGACAGTGGCGCAATACGCGGAGTGCGTGGCCCGGCACAAATGCAAAGCGCCGGCTACCGGCGGTAATTGTAACTGGGGCGCGGCGGGCCGGGAACTTCATCCGGTAAACTGCGTGGACTGGGACCAGGCGCAGCAGTATGCCGGGTTCAAAGGCGCCAGGCTGCCCAGCGAGTCCGAATGGGAGTACGCGGCCAAGAGCGCCGGCCGGGAAGGCTGGCTCTACCCGTGGGGCAAAGAGGCGCCGGCCTGCGACAAGGCCGTGATGTCCGGCTGCCGCGCGGAAGGCACAATGCCGGTGTGTTCCAGGCCTGCCGGGAACACTAAAATAAACGGCCTTGCGGCCGGTGAGCAGTTATGTGATATGGCGGGGAACGTGTGGCAGTGGGTGCAGGACCGGTACCGGAATTCGTACGAAGGCGCGCCTATCGACGGCGGCGCGGTAGAGGGGGAGGGTTCCGCCCGGGTTATGCGCGGCGGCTCCTTCTTTCTGGATACCGCCCTTGACCTGCGGGCCGACCGCCGCAATATCCATAACCCCGACGGCCGCAGCTACATCGGGTTCCGCCTTGCGCGGTGAAGTTGTGGAACGCCGGCTGTTTTAAGGCCCATGTTCAGGTCCGTTCCGGCTTATTCCCTGCGGTTGGCTGAAAAAGGTGCGGTTGGAGATAATTATGAAAACCATTAAAACCATACTGAGCGCGGCCGCGGTACTGCTGGCGCTGCCTTTGCTGACCTTCGCCAAAAACAAGGGGATCTACGGCGAAGACAACCGCCTGGATTATTACGCCGCGCCCCGGGAGATGCAGACCCTTGCCGATTCCGTGGTTTCCTTATGGAAAGGCAGGCACATAAAAAGCCTCGCCTCGGGAAAAGTCCAGTTGAAAACCGCTGAATTAGGGCGCGTTGCGAATTTCTGCGCCGACACGCGGTTCAAAGAGCAGCCCATCGGGGCCAATTGTTCCGGCTCGCTGGTAGGTCCGGACCTGGTGCTGACCGCCGCCCACTGCGCAGAGACCGAAGCGGACTGCCGGGATATGAAAATAGCGTTCGGCTATGCC
Organism: Elusimicrobiota bacterium; assembly: GCA_026388125.1. Lineage (GTDB taxonomy): Bacteria > Elusimicrobiota > Elusimicrobia > Elusimicrobiales > UBA9959 > UBA9959. The sequence continues at coordinate 7,203 of JAPLKJ010000238.1, read as the reverse complement.
GTGAAGAGAGCGGGGGGTAAAGCCGAGACCATCCTGCCGGCCGGCGAGGTTTACGGCTGCGCCAGGATCGTTAAACGCCTCTTCGAGCCGGAAGGCGCCGATTACGCCCTGCTGCAGTTGGACCGCAAGGTAACCGGCCACAAGCCCCTGCGCGTAAGCAGGGGGGCGGACCTTAAGAAGGGGGATGGCGTTTTCGTGATAGGCCACCCGCTGGGCCTGCCGCTGAAAGTAGCCGGCGGCGCCACCGTGCGCGACTACTCCAAGCCCGCGTTTTTTAAGGCCGACCTGGACACTTTTGCCGGCAATTCAGGCTCCCCGGTGTTCAACGCCGGAACCGGGAAGATAGAGGGCATCCTGGTGCGCGGGGACGCCGATCTAGACGAGCGCGACTTCCCCGCGGCTTCCGCTAAGCCCAAGAGAATGACCGACGAGGAATTCTTCGCCAGCCTTGACGGCAGCATAAACTGCGTGACCATGGCCGCCTACTCCCAGACCGGGGGCGACGGCGAGTCCGTTACCAAGGTTTCGCTGGTAGCGGCGGACATCCCGCTGCTGCCGGGAGAAGAGGCGGGCGCAGGGGCTGCAAAAGGGAAACCGGTAGACGTGGATCCGGGCCGGATACGTGACTGGGCGGACAGTATGCTGCGTAAGATCCGCTTTGATCGATAGTACGGCCGCTTCCGGCCGCGGGCGCCCGGGCGAGTGTATCAGATCTGCTGAACAAGATGTATAACGAAAGTCGTTTAACTATATAGGCGGTCATAGGCCGAATAATCCGGCTTTTCTGGTTCCCCGGCCTCAGGCGGATGTTCGGAGAACTTGGGTAAACTATAACAAGATAGTGCGGGATGCACTACGAGCGGCATCCCTAAGATAGATAAGAAAATAAGGAGAAAACAAAATGAAAAAACTAACGGCAGCGGCGGCGGTATTATTTGCAGCGGTCGGCGCAGTACAGGCGCTGGACTTTGACCGGGGCGCGGATCTGAGCGCTTTCGTGAAGCAGGCGGGGGACCTGCGGGTGAACACAGAAGTCTCTTATTACGGGAAGACCTGCGAAACCATAATGCTGGCGGCGAGCGAAAGTTTCGCGGCTAAAGACCTGGTCAGTGTCCGGTACACGGACAGGACCGAGTTGATCCCCGCAGAAGACCAGGGCAACTCCGCGGTCAGGATAGTTCCTTATAAGACCGGGAGCTTTGTTTCCCGGGTTTCCATAACTCGCTCAGCCTCCCGCGTGTACCCCTGGGAAAAGGAGTCTTTCTCTGTGTGCGCGCTGGGTTCCGAGCTGAACTTCAGTGTTGTTTCAGGCGCAAATCAGTACAGGCTTGTATCTGCGGTAACTCCGCTTGAGGACAGCGCGCAGAGCGCCGCCTATGAACTGGCCGCCGTGAAGAAGCTGCCTATAGGCCCGGACCCGGAAGGCATAAAGATGACTGAGTTTAAGGCCGGCCAGGCCGGCGTTTACACCTTCTCCGCCTTTGACAAATGGGCTTCTTATTACGCCGGAGAAAAGGTCAGGTTCACTGCCAGGGTGTTTGAGACCGTAACCAGTTACCCCGATGCTCAGGCCTGGGATCAGGCGCCCGCAGTCTACCGCCGCCAGGTGGCAGAGTTGCAGCTTGAGCTGCCCGCCGCCTCCGATTACCGGCTGACCTTTCCTCTGGGACAGGTCCCGGCCGGCAGCAACTACGGCGTTTCAATCGGTTTCTCGCGCATAGGCGTGATCTCCACGCCGGAGGAAGTTGAAGCGGCCGTTTTCCCGCTCTAAGCCGGGAAGTGTAAAAATATAAAGCGGCGAGGCGCAGATCTCTGCGCCTCAGGCGGCCTGCAAGTTTCCGCTCTGCTGAACAAGATGTATAACGAAGGGCGTTTTAACTATATAAGCGATCATAGGTCAAATAAGCGGACTTTTCTGGTTCTTCAGCCTCAGGCAAGTGCCCGGCGGACGGGGTAAACTATAACAAGAGACGGTGAGTGATGCATGACGGGCAGCAGGTGAAAAATTCGCGGACTTAGGAGGAAATAGTATGAAAAACATTCTGATAGCGATAGCGATGATAGGCATGACCGGCGGAGCGTACGCGGAGAACAACAGCGCCGCCGCCCAGCTCGGGATCCCCGCGGCGAACGGCGCGGTAGCGGCAGTGTCCGTACCGGCGCGCGTAGCCGGGGCCGACGCGGCTCCCGTAATAGTTAAATTCTTGTCGCGCAAAGAATTCACCGGCGTTGCTGCTTGGAAGGTAGCGCAGAAAGAGGACGATCTTATAGCCGAGATCAAAACCGCGCTGCTGCGATTGCCAGGCATAAAGTCAGTAGAGGCTGAGAAGTTTATTGTGCCCGGACGCATTCGCTGGACCGTTGTGCTGGGAAAACAGATGAGCCGTGCCGAGCTTGAAACTATGATCGCCCCCTTAAATGACCGCCTGGACTGGAATTTCAGGATGTTCGTCATCGAAAGAACGGACCCCGGCTACTGTGCCCACACGCATACAACGGTTCTGGGAGTACTGCTTCCTCACAGCGACCCCCCGGGATGCCTGTCAGCCGGGCGGTAAATCAACAGCGCTGACCTGCCCGAACAGCGCGCCGAGGGCCCCGGACCGGCGGCGCGCTTTTAAAACAGCAGGGCGTCCAGCGACAGAAGTTTGTTATTGAAAACTGCGAGAAAAATATGAAAACCCTTAAAACAACATTGAGCGCGGCCGCGGTACTGCTGGCGCTGCCTTTATTCTCGTCAGCCGGAGACAAGAGCATATACGGCGAAGACAACCGGCTGGATTATTATGCCGCGCCGGCGGAGATGCGGGTTCTGGCCGACTCCGTGGTCTCTTTGTGGCAAAGCGGGGATGTGAAAAAACTCGGCGCAGGAAAGGTCCGGCTGCTGACGTACAAATTAGAGTACAGCCTGAACTTCTGCTCCGACACGCGGTTCTTGGCGCAGCCCAAAGGGCCTTTTTGTTCGGGCGCGCTGGTGGGGCCGGACCTGGTGCTGACGGCCGGCCACTGCGTAACCAGCGAAGCGGACTGTAAGGATACGAAAATGGCGTTCGGCTATGCCATAAAAACGGAGGGTGGCGGTGCGGCTACCACCCTGCCGGCCGGCGAGGTTTACAACTGCGCCGGTATAGTTCGCCGCGTTTTCACCAAGACAGACGCCGATTTTGCCCTGCTGCGGCTGAACCGCCCGGTAACCGGCCACCAGCCCCTGTCCATCAGCAGGGGGGCGGACCTTAAGGAAGGGGATGGCGTTTTCGTGATAGGCCACCCGCTGGGACTGCCGCTGAAGGTGGCGGGCGGCGCTACCGTACGCGACTACTCCCCGGGCGGGTTTTTTAGTGCCGACCTGGACACCTTCCACGGTAATTCCGGCTCGCCCGTGTTCAATGCCGGTACAGGGAAGATAGAAGGCGTGCTGGTGCGCGGTGCCGAAGACTTCGCCGATCGCGAATCCGCGGCGGCTTCAAAAAATACGCTCAGGACCTGCGTGACCATGGCCACTTACGCTCAGGCAGGTGGCACCGGCGAGTCCGTCACCAAGGTTTCGCTTGCGGCGGCCGACATTCCGCCGCTGCCGGGAGAAGAGGCCGGCGGCGGAGCCGCGGAAAAAGCGGTAGACGCGGACCCGGGCATACTGCGGGGCGTGGTTGAGGGGCTGCCGGCAATACCGGTCCGCTTCGACTGAGCCACGGAGGCGGGCCCGCAGGACATGACCATACTGACCTGTTAATTGGCGGCAACGGCCTTTCGGCTCAGGTGAATGTTCGCGCGAGGCGCCATACTATCAATTCACTGCCCGTGCCCCATCCCGCTCCGCTCTTGGTCAGTACGCTGCCGAGGTTTTTGTGCAGGTCATGCGGTTAGCATATTGAATTAGCTAAACAATATGTATAACGAAAAGCGTTTTAGTTATACCGGCGCTTATGGGTCAAATAAGCGGATCTTTTGGGTTCTTCAGCCTCAGGTAAGAGCACGGCGGACGGGATAAACTATACCAAGAGACGGTGAGTAATGCATGACGAGCAGCGGACGCAAAAATAGCGGACTTGGGAGGAAATAGTATGAAAAGAATTCTTATAGCGGCAGCAATGATAGGCATGACCGGCGGAGCGTACGCGGCGAACAACAGCGCTTCGGCCCAGCTTGGCCTTACCGTGGCAAATGGCGCGGTTGCGGCGGTGTCCACGCCGGCGCGCGCAGCCGGGGCCGACGCACCCGCGGCCGTTCCGGCCCGCGCCGATGGAACCAACCCGAATGCCGCGCGCAGTTTTGTTACTCCGGTGGGTGAGTTCACGTCCAATCACGGGTCGGCCCTGGCGGAACTTCCGGGGGGCAAACTTATCGCCTGCTGGTACGCCGGGAGCCGCGAAATGGCCCGGGACGTGCAGATCTATTGCAGTAATTCCGACCTTTCAGGCGCTTCCTGGGACAAGCCGCGCGTTGTGGTAGCCGCGCAGGAGCGGGCCGAGGCTTCCATTTTTTCCAATAAATCTCTCGGCAATCCCGCGCTCTATCTGGATGGCGAAAATATTCTTTGGCTATTTTACAGCTCTGTGGGCGTCGGCGGCTGGGCCGGAGCAAGGGTGGACTATAAAACATCCGCCGACCTAGGCAAAACATGGAGCGACTCCAAAAGGCTTGATGGCCCGTTGGGGCGTCTCACGCGCACCAAGCCGGTTTCACTGGGAGGGAATCGCATTATGGTGCCGCTGTATTACGAGTTTCTCGATAAGCAGAGCTATACCTGTATTCTTACGCTTGAGAAAGGAAAGATCGCCGGAAAAACTTGTTACAGTATTCCCGGGACGGGGCATTTGCAGCCCGCCCTCGTAGTGCGCGGCAACAGTATCTTCGCTTATATGCGGGAGGTCACGGGAAAAGGGATACTTTTTTCAGAATTTGACCTGGACCGTAAAACCTGGAGCGCGCCTGTGCCCATCGGGCTGCCTAATCCCGATTCCTCCGTTGAAGCGCTCGACACGGGCGATGGCTCGATAATTCTGGCATACAACCCCACCTCGCGTTCGACATTGCGCATGGCCGTCAGCGAAGACGGGAAAAAATTCAGGGAAGTACGCGATTTCGCCGCGGATACCGCAACCCCCGGCGCGGAATTCTCTTACCCGGCCATGATCCGCACCTCTGACGGCGCTTACCATATAACCTATACCAACTATCGCACGAGCATCGCCCATATCCGGTTTAACAGGCAATGGGTATCGGGGGAATGACCGGAAAGTTACAACTGCAGTTTTTAGTTAACAGGATGTATAACGAAAAGCGGTTTAAGTATACAGGCGATCATAGGCCGGATGATCGGGCTTCTTTGGTTCCTAGGCCTCAGCTAAGCGAGCTGCGAACGGGGTAAACTATACCAGGAGACGGTGAGAGTTGGATGACGAGCAGGCTGCGGAGTACCCCCCCGGACTTAAGAGAAAACAAGGGGCAAACGGAGAGCATGCTGAATTAACGCGGGATAATGAGCGGCGGATAAAGGATATTATGAAACATCTCAAAAAAGCACTTGGTGCGGCGGCGGTGATGTTCGCGCTCAGCGGCGTTATTTACGCAGGACCGCTGGAGCAGCTAAAGGCTTCCGGGAGGATTGAACGAGTAGCGCCCGAGCCGCAGAAGGCTGCAAGCTACAGCGGGGAAATGTCCCTTCTTATGGAGATAGCGCCCCGTAGTTCGCAGAGAGCTGCGCCCGTTACGAACGACCGGCCGGCGGGTTCTAACAAGAGCTCTTTCTCCGGCAACGCCGCGCTGCGCGTTCTGATCTATGACATCCTGGACGTTAATGCCGCGAGCGGCCCGGATTCGAAGGTATTTAAAAAGATCAGAGCGGCTTATTTGAAAGTTAACGTCCATGAGCCCGAAGCGGGACAGGATTTCAGCGACTGTCTGGTGCACCCGTCCGGCCTTGCCTCCGCGAGAACAGGGGACCTTCATGTTTTTATGTGCCGGAAACTTGTTGAGATGGACGATACAATGTTGACCGCTCAGATACTTATACATGAAATGACCCATGTTATCGGTATTGCGGATGAATGCGAAGCCGTCAGGCTGGAAATGGCCGCGATGCGGAACGCGAATTATGTCCCGGCTCATCGCGAGTTGGCGACCAAGTGCGGACTGTAAACCCTTAGTGAAGCGCAGGTGATCCGCGGCACAAGGACCCGTTCAGAACGGGTCCTTTGTCCTGATAGGCGGTCCTTGACCAATGGCGGCGATAGTTCCTTAAAGCTATGGGCGGCCGCGGGCAGACAGCGGCGCACAAAAGATCTCCTGATACCTTATCTCTTTTGCTAAAATACTTTTAAGGGGTTGAGAAAAAGCTTCAACTGAACAACAAGAGCTCCTGTTACCGGGCCGAGTAGTTAGACCCGGGGATCCAGAGAGAGATATGGCGCCCCTCTTAGAGAGGCTCAAAAGGAAAAACATATGAAAAAACTTGGCATAGTAACGCTTGTAGTCGGGCTGCTGGCTCTTGCCGCAACCCTGGGCAGGACGGTATGGGCTGAGACGGTACAGGGTAAGGCAGCGGCTATTACGCAGTTGAGCGGTGCTGCGGCCGTAACTGATGTTAATAAAACGGACGCCGTTCCTTCTCCGGCGGGGGCTGTAGCGGCGGCCGGAGAGCTTGCGGTGAACATCACCTCGTTCAATATGATCGAATCGAGCACCCGGCTCGCCGAAATATGCGGGAAGGTGACGGGCAGCGACGCTGAATTCACCGTGGTGCGGATACTGGTAGATCCCAAAAGCAGCACCCCCGGGGCTTACAACACTCTGGCGGCCAAGGACGGCGCGTTCTGCTCGGTAGTGGTGACCTACACCAGAACGGCCAGCGCCTCGGTAAGGATCCTTGGAAAGGATACCACCTCCCGGGTTGCCTCCGCCTCGGAGACGAATATAAGGTAATTGTTCCGCGTAAGTTAGTGAACTTGAGGCTTCGGGGCAGCTAGAGGAAAATTATGCCTCGCTGCAGGAAGTTCGTACCCGGCCCGTAATCACTTCGAACAAGTTCAAAAGAACCCTTTGGCAAGTAAGCCAAAGGGTTTCTTATGTGTGCCCAGCATGAAACCAAGCCCGGAGGTGAAAGTCCTCTGAGGAAACAGGTTGCAGTAACCTCAAGCGAAACGCAAGGCGACGGGCCGTGAGGTCCGCGCTGAAAGAAGCGCGTAGCTAACATCCGAGCCGACG
>JAPLKJ010000036.1 GCA_026388125.1 Elusimicrobiota bacterium | reverse complement strand
GAGAAACTGGCAGGCCGATCAGCTTAAGGCGATTTTAGCTGGGAACCGGCGGGAATAATGGATTAACCCCCTGCCTCATTTTTACTACAATTTAAGATAAGGACCAGTAACCGGCTAAATCGTGAACAACAAAGAACGCATACTTATACTGGGCGGTGGCGGAACGCTGGGGCATAAACTCTGGCAGTACCTTCCAGCTAAATTTCCGGGCACCTTTGTTTCCATCCGCAAGAATAAGGAATTTTACGCCAAGTGCGGGCTTTTTACGGGGCCTAATGTGCTGGACCGCCTCGACCTCAGGGATTTCGGCCGCCTTACTTCCGTGCTGACTGAAGTTAAGCCCTCCGTAATAGTGAACTGCGCCGGGGTTACGCTGCGCAGCAAAGAGGCCCTGGACAGGAATTCCGCCATTTCAATAAACGCCCTGCTGCCGCACCGGCTGGCCGAGTGGTGCTCCCGCAGCGGTTCCAGGCTCATACATTTCAGCACGGTCTGCGTTTTCGACGGGAAGGCCGGCGGCTACGACGAAGACAGCCCGCCGGACGCGCGCGACCTTTACGGCGCCACCAAGGCGCTGGGCGACGTTTCTGCGCCCTTCGCGCTGACGCTGCGCTCCTCGTTCATCGGCCGGGAGATCTTCGGCGGCACCGAACTGCTGGAATGGTTCCTGGCGCAGAAGGGGAAAAAGATAAAGGGTTTCACCAGGGCGCTGTTCACCGGCCTGACCACCAACAAGCTGGCCGAGCTGGTAGGCGGGCTTATCGGGCAGCAGCCGGCCCTGAACGGGCTTTACCACGTTTCCAGCGAGACGGTCTCGAAGTACGAGCTGCTGTGCCTGATGAAAGAGGCCTACCGGCTGGACGTCGAGATAGAGCCCGACGATGGTTTCGCGTGCCGGCGCGACCTGAACGGCGGCAGGTTCGAGAAAGCCGCCGGCTTCGTCTGCCCGCCGTGGCGGCAGCTGATGGCCGAGATGGCCGCGGACACAACGCCGTACAGCGGCTGGCGGAACTAGCTCCCCGTATTCGCTTAAGAAAAGGAACTGTGACCCTATGCTGAACCTTAAGAACAAAACTATCCTTATCACCGGGGGCACCGGCTCGTTCGGGCACGAGCTGCTCGATACCATAATGGACAAGGACTTCAAAGAGGTGCGCATTTTCAGCCGCGACGAGCTTAAGCAGGAGCACATGCGCATCCAGCTCAACAACCCGAAAGTGAAGTTCTATATCGGCGACGTGCGCGACCGCGACAGCGTGGACCAGGCCATGACGGGCGTGGACCTGGTGTTCCACGCGGCAGCTCTCAAGCAGGTCCCTTCCTGCGAATTTTTCCCTATCCAGGCCGTGATGACGAACATCCTGGGCAGCCACAACGTGGTAGAATCCGCCGTGCAGCATAAAATAGAGAGCGTGGTGTGCCTGGGCACCGATAAAGCCGTTTACCCCGTCAACGCCATGGGCATGACCAAGGCCCTGATGGAGAAGGTCAGCCAGGCCGCCTGCCGCGGCCTTACCGAAAAGGACACGCGCATCTCCTGCGTGCGGTACGGCAACGTGATGTGCTCGCGCGGCTCCGTGATCCCGCTGTTCATCAAACAGATCAGGGAGAAGAAACCCATCACGGTCACCGACGCCGGCATGACCCGGTTCCTGCTGCCGCTGCCCGACGCCATAAAGCTGGTGCTGTTCGCTTTCAAGAACGCGAAGCAGGGCGATATCTTCATTAAAAAGGCCCCGGCCTGCACCGTGGGGGACCTGGCGGCCGCGCTGAAAGAGCTGTTCCGGTCCGACGTGCCGGTGAAGAGCATCGGCATCCGCCACGGCGAGAAGATCTACGAGACCCTGGCCACCATGGAGGAGCTGCGCCGCGCCGAGGACATGGGCGACTATTTCAGGGTGAGCATGGACGGGCGCGACCTGAACTATAATAAATATTTCACCGAGGGGGACAAGAAGGAGGCGCTGCTGGCCGACTATACCTCGCACAATACCGAGCGCCTGAACGTGGGTCAGGTGAAGGAAATGCTTTTGAAGCTGCCCGAAGTGGCGGCGGAATTGAAATAGTCCCGGAGAACTTATGCCTTTGAAAGTAATGACGATAGTCGGCACCAGGCCGGAAATAATCAAGCTCAGCCGCGTGATGGCGGAGCTGGAGGAGCACCTCGAGCTGGTCATCGTTCACACCGGCCAGAATTACGACTACGAGCTCAACGAGATATTTTTCAAGGAGCTGGGCATCCGCAAGCCTGACTATTTTCTGAACTCCGTGGGCGATACCCTGGCCGCCACCATCGGCAACATCATCGCTAAGGCCGACGAGGTGATGGCCAAAGAGAAGCCGGACTGCATCCTGCTCTACGGGGACACCAACAGCTGCCTGTCCGTGATGCCCGCCAAGCGCCGCAAGATCCCCGTGTTCCACATGGAGGCCGGCAACCGCTCCTTCGACCAGCGCGTGCCCGAGGAGCTCAACCGCAAGGTGGTGGACCACCTGAGCGACATAAACATGACGCTCACCGAGCACGCCCGGCGCTACCTCCTGGCCGAAGGCATCCGGCCCGAGACCGTCATCAAGACGGGCTCGCCGATGAAGGAAGTGCTGGCGCATTATATGCCCAGCATCCTTAAGTCGGACGTGCTCAAGCGCCTGAAGCTGAAGGAGAACGCCTATTTCGTGGTCAGCACCCACCGCGAGGAGAACGTGGACAGCCCCGAGAACTTCAAGAACCTGCTGGGCTCGCTCAATGCCCTGGCGAAAAAATACGCCATGCCGGTGATAGTATCCACGCACCCCCGCACGCGTCTGAAGCTGGAGGAGCTGGGCCTCAAAGGCCTGGACAAGCGCATCAGTTTCCTCAAGCCGCTGGGCTTCTACGATTACGTCAAGCTCCAGCTCAACGCCTTCTGCGTGGTGTCGGACAGCGGCACCATCACCGAGGAGTCCACCATCCTTAACGTGCCCGCCGTCACCATCCGCCAGGCCCACGAAAGGCCCGAGGGCATGGATGAAGGCACGCTGATCATGTGCGGCCTTGAAACCAAGCGCGTGCTGGAATCGGTGGCCGTGGTGGTCAAGCAGCATTCCTCCGCAGAGCGGCGCTTCCGCCTGGTGCAGGACTACGACACCGGCAACGTTTCCAAAAAGGTGCTGCGCATCATACTCAGCTATACGGATTACATCAACCGCACCGTCTGGCGCCGCTCCGTCTGACGAAACAGCCTATGCCGGGACGACTCAAGGTCTTAATAATAACCGAACGTTTCTATCCGGAGGAATTCATTATCAACGACCTGGCCGTAGCGTGGGCGGAGGGGGGCGTTCGGGTAGACGTGCTCACCCAGGCGCCCAGCTATCCTTTCGGCAAGGTCTTCAGCGGCTACTCCAACGCCCTCTTCTCCCAGGGGCGCTGGCGAAGCATGAATATTTTCCGGTTCTTCACCGTTACCGGCTACAGGGAGTCGCTTTTTTTCAAGCTGCTGAACTATTTCAGCTTCGCCGTCACCGGCACCGTAGCGGCGCTGTTCAAAGCGCGCTCTTATAACCGGCTCTTCGTCTACCAGACCGGGCCGCTGACGCTGGCCCTGCCCGCCGTGCTGGCGGGCAAACTGTACGGCATCCCCGTCACCATCTGGACACAGGACCTCTGGCCGGACATGGTCTACGCCTACGGCTTTAAAAAGACCAGGCTGCTGGCCTGGTGCCTGGACGCTTTCATAGGCTTCATCTACCGCAACTGCGCCAACATCCTGGTGTCCTGCGAAGGCTTCGCGCCGCGCCTGGCCGGCTACGCGCCCGGCAGGGAAATAAAACATTTCCCCAACTGGCCCACGGTCGCGCCCGACGGCAGCGCGGAAAAAGCGGGCCTGCCGGACGGGTTCAATTTCACCTTCGCCGGCAACGTGGGCAAGCTGCAGAACCTGGAGAACGTGCTGCGCGGCTTCGGCCTTGCGGCTAAGGTGCAGCCCGCGCTGAGGCTTAACATCGTGGGGGACGGCTCGCATCTGGAAACTTTGAAGAAGATAGCGCGCGCCGAGAACATCCCGGGCGTTACTTTCTGGGGGCGGCGCAAAAGCGGGGACATGCCGGCTTTTTTCAGGGCCAGCGACGTGATGGTGGTTTCCCTGAACAATACCCCGGGCCTGAACCTGACGGTGCCGGCCAAGTTCCAGGCCTACCTGGCCTTCCACAAGCCCGTTCTCTGCGTGATGAACGGCGAGGTGCGCGCGCTGGTGGAGAAATACAGGACCGGTCTGTGCGCCGACCCCGACAGCCCGGAGGCCGTAAGCCGCGGCTTCCTGGAATTCTATGCCCTGAAAGGGGAGGGGCTCGCCGGCTTCGCCGAAAACGCCCGGCGGCTGCTCGAGAAGGACTACGACCGGGAGAAGATAACCGCGGGCATGCGCGCTATTGTGACCGGCGGCGGCGCGAAATAGTTTATAATTTAACGATGTTTATATTCCGGTGGCGCAGGTTCTTTCTGTTTCTGGGCGACGCGGCGCTGTTCTACCTGGCGCTCGCGCTGGCGCTCATGGCGCGCCGGTTCTCGCTGGTGCCGCTGGACTTCTACCTGCAGCACGTTAAAGTGTTTTCTGTTTTCGTGCCCGTCTGGGCCGCGGTTTTCTATGTTGTCGGTTTTTACGACCTGCGCCGCATAAACAAGCTCGTTAACCTCATCAACGCCAGCCTCATCTCCTTCTTAGTGAACCTGGCGGCCGCCAGCGCGCTGTTCTACGCTTTTTACCTGCAGCTCGGCCTTACGCCTAAAACCCACCTGTTCCTGACCATCGTTTTCCTGCATATCCTGGCCACGGTGTGGCGCCGCGTCTGGACGCGGGTGGTGCTGGCGAAGCTGCTGGTGCAGAAAGTGGCTTTCCTGGGCGACAACCCGCTGGTGGAGGAGATAAAGAAAGACCTGCGCAACAGCCCGCACCTGGGCTTTTTCGTGGTACCGCTGCCGGAAATAAAGACCGACACGGCGGCGGAGGGCTACTGGCGGCCTAACGGCCGGCGCGGCGGAGAGATGGCGGCCAAGGTGGACCTGCTGGTGGTGGACGCCGACGACGCCGAAAAAACCCCGGCCATGGAAGGCCTGCTGCTGTCCACGGCGGTGATGGAAGAGATCCCGATAATCACCCACCTGGATTTTTACGAGGACCTGTACGGCAAGATCCCGCCGGATCACGCGGCCAGGTCCAGCTGGCTGCTGAGCAACGTGCTGCACCAGAGTAAACAGTTCTACGGCGCGCTGAAGCGCCTGCTCGACGTGCTGACGGCCGCCGCGGGCCTTATCCTGACGCTGCCGTTCACCGCTGCGGTCTACGCGGCCCTTAAACTGTCCGACGGATTTACTTCGCCGGCCTTCTTCTTCCAGAAGCGCGTCGGACACCTGGGGCGCCGTTTCGTCATCTGGAAATTCCGCACCATGGTGGTGGGCGCCGATAAAGCCGGCCCGCTTTATAGGACGGCGTCCGCGGATACCCGCATTACCGGCCTGGGGAAGTTCCTGCGCAGCGCGCGCCTCGACGAGGTGCCGCAGCTGTGGAACGTGCTCAAAGGCGACATGTCGCTGGTGGGGCCCAGGCCGGAGTGGACGCGCGAGGTGCGCATCCTGGAGCGCAGCGTGCCGCATTACCATCTGCGCCACCTCATCAAGCCCGGCGTTACCGGCTGGGCGCAGATAAACTTCCACGCCACTTCCAGCGAGGCGGAATCGGTGGAGAAGCTGCATTACGACCTGTATTACGTGAAGAACATGTCGCTGGCGCTGGACCTGGGTATTATTCTCAGGACTTTCCGCAGGGTGTTCCAGAAAGACGCCGGGATGGTAAAAAGAACGGCGCAGCCGGTTTAAATTTCCTCTTTGTCCGCCGCCGCAGCGAAGGCCAGCGCCAGGAAAATGGCGAAAGACGTGTGCACGTGCTGGAAAGAGATCTCCGTCAGGTTCACTGCATAGAACGCCGGCAGGGCGCACAGCGCCCACAGAGCGTACGGGCTTAGCGCCGCCCGGAAGCGCTTGAGCGCGAACAGGAACAGCGCCCCGAACAGCAGCAGCAGCGCCGCCAGGCCCAGGCTGCCGCGCTCGGCCGCCTGGTGCACGTAGAGGTTGTTCAGCGTGCCGTAAACGCCTTCCTCCGGAAAAGGCTCCGGGTGGAATTCCTTGAAAACTTTCCTTATATTGTCCGGCCCCACGCCCACCACGGGGTGGGCCCTGAACATTTTATAGCCCACTTTCCAGAGCTCGATGCGGACATTGATCCCGGTGCTGGCGGAGTTCCCTGAAAAGTCCCCGCGCCTGACCGTCAGCATGGCCGCCACCCGGTCCCTGACGGCGGGAGCCGCCGCCGCCAGCACAACGGCCGCGGCGAGCATCACCCCGGCGTAAACGGCCAGCTTCCTCCTGGCGGGGGCGGCGAAAAAAAAGATCGCGAGCACGCCGGTTGCGGCGCCCAGGTAGGCGCCGCGGGTCTGGGTAAGTATCAGGGCCGAGAAAACCGCCACCGCCGCCAGCGCGTAGAACAGCCGCTCCCGCCTGAAGCTTTCTTTTGCGGGGAGCAGCAGGCGGCTCAGCGCCAGCAGGAAGGCGATGGTCATAGCCTCGCCGTAGCGCACGGCGTTCATGAAAACGCCGGCTCTAGCTAGGACGGCGTCCCCGGCCAGCACCGAGCGCGCCACTTCCAGGATCCCGAACAGCGCGGAGACGGCCGCCGCCGCCGTGTAGACGGCGGAAAGCCGCGGCAGGTGCTCCTTCTTGACGGCCAGCAGCAGCGTGGCCAGGCAGACGTATTTGATCAGGTCGGAGTTCACCTGGCCGAGGCCCTTGGCGGGATAATAGGCGGTAAGCGCCGTAAGCAGGCAGACGCCGAGATACAGCGCCCAGGGAACAAAGAGCGCGTGGCCGGTCAGCGCCGGGCGTATTTCCGTAAGCGACCCCTCCCTGTATTTCCGGAGCAGCAGCAGGGCGAGCACCAGGAACAGCGCGGCCTCTACCGCGGTCACGGAAAAGATCACGGAGCAGGCGAACAGCCCCAGCCCGAAGAATATAAGTTCGTCCAGCGTATATTTTTTCATACCGTCGGTCCCTGCTGCAGACGGGGGGGTCAGCCCACGAAATCAATGGAGAACGCTCTCCTTACCAGAAAAACTATCTTCAGCAGCGCGTCCGCTTTTCCGGTCAGGCCCAGGTTCCCGCCTTCCAGCTTTATAAAACCGTTCACGCGCATGTCCTGCAGGCGTATTTTTATGGCGGATTCCTCGTTGAAAATATCCTGAAAGGCGGCTTCGGTCAGCGTTCCCGAAGGTTCTTCCGCCAGGCGGGCCAGCATTTTTAGTGTTACCGAGTTCAGCAGGTTTATGAAGAACACCATGTAGGTCAGCCAAAGGGTCAGCACCAGGTAAAGGGAAACAAGGTCCGGCGCGCCCGCGCTGTATTCCCAGGCCGCCGCGCAGGCGAAACAAACGAAGCCCGTCAGCAGGCCTTTCAGCATGAACCTGCCCGTGCCGGTAGCCCGGCAAATTACCAGGTGCGCGGCGACAGCGGCCGTAAAGAACGAGACCGAGAGCGTAAGGGTGGCGTACATGGTCACAGGCGCCTCAGGTTCCACAGTTTCAGCATGGCGTTGCCGAGCCCGTTAAGGAAGCGGCCGCGCGGGGTGATGCGGTATTCGGACCCGCGCAGCTCGGCCATGCCCAGCACCGTCATCTGGTTCAGGCGGTCCTGCCTTACGAAGGCGGTCTTCGCGCTCTCGTGGGCCAGCAGGGCCGTAAGGGCCGCCGCGCCGCGGCCGCCGCCCAGCGTCCGTATGTCGGAGAGGATATTGACGGAAAAGCTTTTTTTAGCCAGACCGATAAAGGCCATGAGATAGATATGATGCAGGCTGAAATAAATAAAGCAGCCCGCCGCGAAGGCGGGCAGCAGGGAACGGCTCAGCCGGCCCGTAGCCGCGGGAAAGAGCAGCGAGGCCAGCGCGTAGGGAATAAAGAACAGCAGGTTCGTCCTGTGGAGGCGGGCGGTGCAATTCTTTCCGGAGGCCAGCCTGGCGGCCAGGACGACCAGGAGGAAGACGCAGAAGAAAGCCGGCGCCGCCCATAAGATAACGCTTTCCGCCGGGGCCGCGGAGATGTCCGGAAATTCCATATTATAAGGAATTGTACAAGATTTGGTCATTTATCCGATACGGCCGGCCGGATCGCCGAAAGTGCGGCGGCTCCGGCTTATTTGTTATAATTATTCCCGAACAGTGCTCTATAAAGAATTTCAAAAATACTTCCAACGGAGGCAAACACAATGGCTGTTAAAATAGGGATCAACGGTTTCGGCAGGATAGGCAGGCTGGTGGCGCGCGCCATATTGGCCCGCACCGACGGTCAGCTCGAGCTGGTCGCCATAAACGATCTCACGGACTCCAAGACCAACGCGCACCTGC
>JAPLKJ010000241.1 GCA_026388125.1 Elusimicrobiota bacterium | reverse complement strand
ACGAGCCGTTTATCAGCAGCGCGTCGTCCAGCACGGCGAATTTATTGTGCATGATCCCGAACTCGGTGCGCCCGGCCTTGTAGCGGACCACGATGTTGTTCCGCTTGGCCTCCTCTTTGAACGGGAAAGCGGATTTCACGTAAAGCAGCAGTTTTACCTTCACGCCGCGCCCGGCCGCGCGGTTGAGCGCGTCCATCAGGGGCCTTGAAGTGAAGGAGAACATGGCCACGTCGACCTCCGCTCGAGCGGCGTCTATAGCTTTGGCCATGGCCGCGGTAGTGCCGGCGCGGGGGGAGAAGATATAGTTCGGCAGAACGGCGCCGTTGAAATTCACGGAGGGCTTCGGGTCGGCGGGCGGGGCGGTGGGCTTGGCCGCCGCCGCCTCCGGCTGCCCGGCGGGCTTCGCCTGCTGCCACATCCATTCATAATCGGCGGCGTAGCCGCGCACGATATTGCCGTCCGCCACGAACATCAGGTTCTCGTAGCTGGACTGTTCGGCGAGGGTGCTCCAGTTGGCCGAGCCGGTCTCCAGCGCGGTCCCGTCGAAGATAGCGTACTTGCAGTGCATGGAGCCCGAGCAGGCGCGGCCTTTCATCACGCGGGTCTCTATGCCGGAATCTATCACTTC
This sequence comes from Elusimicrobiota bacterium, assembly GCA_026388125.1. GTDB lineage: Bacteria > Elusimicrobiota > Elusimicrobia > Elusimicrobiales > UBA9959 > UBA9959. Next base: position 2,770 of record JAPLKJ010000241.1, on the reverse strand, counting down.
CTGTATCTCTTTACCGGCCTTCGGATAGACATGGTCGTAATCGAAGATCATGCGCACTTTCACGCCGCGGGCGCGGGCGCGCAGCATGGCCTGGATGGTGTCCTCGAACTGCAGGTTGTACAGGGCCACGTCCAGCGTGGCCTTCGTCCTGTCTATGGCGTTCACCAGCGGCGGGCTGACGCGCTCCTCTTCGGTGAAAATATAAGCCGGCAGGCCGGACCAATCATAAGCGCCTTTTCCGGAGTTCAGCGGGGTAGCGGGGGACGCCGCGGGGACGGGGGCGGGGAGGGGGTAGGCCGAATTCAATGTTCGCAGGGCGGCCGAGCTATGGGAAAGGACCGGGAAAACCGTCAGCAGCAGCAGGACCAGGGGATTAAGAATGTTTTTCATGCGCACCTCATTACTGTAGATATATAAAATATACCAGCAAAGGCGGCGCCCCGTAAGAAGCATTGGGCCCCCGCGGCCGGTTTATTGGACCTATGCGTTTCTGGGGCTTTAGGCTGATGTCAACTTGTGCGGATTTCAGTATAATGAATGGTATGCCGAAGGGGCCTGTGATAAAAGTTAAGCAGATAACCAGCGAGGACGCCGGCTGGAAAGCCAGCTTCAGGGAGTTCTACGCCGACTGCGACGTTAAGAAGCTCGCGCCCCGGCAGGCGCACGCCTATTTCGCGGCTTACGCCGGCGGCGTGCTTGCGGGGCACTGCGTGGTGTATTTTGAAAAAGGCCGCTGGATAATGACCGGGCTGCGGGTAAAACCGGAGTTCCGCCAGATGGGCATCGGCAAGCTGCTCACCAAAGCGCGCCTGCGCCACGCCATCGCCAACGGCGCGAAAGAGGTCTGGTACGCCTGCGACGACGGCAACCTGGTCACCATCTGCTGCCACCTGGCTTTCGGCTTCGAGAAGATCTGCCCGGAGAACCACAACTGCGATCTCACCACCGTGCACTGGTACCGCCTGAAAGTAACGCCCGCCCTGCTCAAAAAGATAGCGGTCGCCTGACCCCTAATCGCTCCCGTAATATTCCTGCTTCTCGAAAGAGACCGTGATCTCGCGGGCTTTGAGGAATTTCAGGTATTCTTTGGCCTGCAGGCTCAGCACCGGGATCTCCACCTTTATCCGTTCCTCCGGCCCCACGGGGTCGCTGTACCCGTAAGGCTTCGACCAGATAAGGGCCCCCGCGCCGTCCTTAAAAATAAGCAGCCCGCTGAAGGCGCTGTACCGGCGCCGGGTGGTGTTCTCGAATTCCAGGTAAAGGGTTACGCCCATCCTGTCGCTGGTGACGAACTGTTTCTTTTTAACAAAATACACGGCTATGGGGTTTGCGGGCTGCGCCGGCCTGACCGCTGCGGGCGCGGGGGCGGGGGAGGCCGTGCCGCCCTTTTCCAGCACCGTCACGCGATGCTCCACGTTGGTCACGCGCTTTTCAAGGCCGGTAAGCCTTTTCCCGGTGGCCGGCGGCACGGAGGCCGAGACGGCCGCGGCGAGTAAAAAGAAAAGCAGCGCTTTCATCCAGTAATTATACCTAAAAGCGGCGCGCGGCCGGGGCCGCCGCGCTGGGCTTTTAACCCCAGATATGGGATAATGGTATATGACTGACACAACCACCACACCGGCCGCCGGCTTCTACGGCCTCGGGATAGCCCCAAAATTACTCGAAGCCCTGGATAAACTCAAGTTCCTGGTGCCCACCCCCATACAGCTGAAAGCCATCCCCATCGCCGCGGAAGGCAAGGACATGGTGGGCATAGCCCAGACCGGCACCGGCAAGACCATAGCGTTCGCCATCCCCATGATACAGCGGCTTGCCGCCTGCGAGGGCAAGGGCCTTGTGCTGGTGCCTACGCGCGAACTGGCGCAGCAGGTAGCCGAAGTGTACAAGCAGTTCGCCCCGCTGATGGGCATGCAGACCGCCGTGATAATCGGCGGCGAAAGCGTGGGCCGCCAGCTGCAGGACCTCCGCCGCAGGCCGCGCATAATAATCGCCACTCCCGGCCGCATGATAGACCATATCGGCCAGCGAAACGTGATCATGTCCGACGTTCGCGTGCTGGTGCTCGACGAGGCCGACCGCATGTTCGACATGGGCTTCGCGCCGCAGATCAACAAGATCATAGCCACGCTGCCCAGGGAACGGCAGACCATGCTGTTCTCGGCCACTATGCCCGACGCTATAATGAAGCTGGCCGCCGCGCACATGAAGCTGCCCACCCGCATAGAGGTGGCCCGCTCCGGCACCGTAGCGGACAAAGTGGACCAGGAACTTTTCATAGTCAGCCGCGGGGACAAACTGCCGCTGCTCTCCAAAATCCTCGAGAAATACTGGGGCAGCGTGCTGCTGTTCGTACGCACCAAGCACAACGCGAAAAAAATAGCCAAGGAACTGCGCGACATGAAGCACAGCGCCGCCGAGATCCACTCCAACCGCTCGCTGGCGCAGCGCCGCGAAGCGCTGGAGGGGTTCAAGGCCGGCCGCTACCGCATCCTGGTGGCCACCGACATAGCCGCCCGCGGCATAGACGTGACCGGCATAGAGCTGGTGGTGAACTTCGACCTGCCCGACGAGGACGAGAACTATATCCACCGCATCGGCCGCACCGGCCGCGCCGGGCAGCCGGGCCGCGCCATAACCTTCGCCTCGCCCGACCAGGGCAGGGACGTGCGCAACATCGAGCGCCTGATGCGCATGGTGCTGCCGGTCTCGGTACACCCGGACATAGTACCGGCCAGCTTCGGCTTCAGCCACGGCGGCGGCGGCCAGCACC
>JAPLKJ010000102.1 GCA_026388125.1 Elusimicrobiota bacterium | reverse complement strand
TAAATAGCGCAGCATATGTTATTGCCCCTTTGCCAGCCTGGCGCGCAGGAGGCCCAGCGCCTCCCCGCTAAATTTTACAATATCTCCCGCCGGCAGGCCGGCCCAGAATTTAAGCGCCAGCGCAGCCTGCGCCACCAGCAGTTCCAGCCCGTCGATGCTGACCGGCCCCGCCGCGCGGCTGAAATCGGTGCCGCCCGGGGAGTAGGCGAAATCCGCGCGCACGCATTCCGGCCCCGACGCGAAGGGCAGCGCGCCGGCCGCGTACATGCCTATGGGCGTGGCGTTGACCGCTATGTGCGGCGTGTCCGCCGGGGGCTCGAACGGCGCGGCCGAAAAAACTGTTCCAGGGAAGCATTCGGCCAGGCGCGCCGCGAGAGCCGCGGCCCGCGCGTTGTCCCGCGCCAGGATAGCGACCGTTGCCGCCCTGCTCCTGCCCAGCGCCCAGCCCGCGGCCCCGGCCGCGCCGCCGGCGCCGAAAACGGCCGCGGTCCTGCCCTGCACCGCAACGCCGTGCGCCTCGAAAGCCTGCAGCAGCGCGCGGGCGTCGGTGTTCAGCCCTTCCAGGCCGGCCCTGCCGAAGCGCACCGCGTTAACGGCGCCCGCCGCGCGCGCCGCGGGGTCGGCCAGGTTCAGCAGGTCCAGCACGGCGCGTTTGTGGGGGAAGGTAACGTTGAAACCGCGCCAGCCTTCCGCCTGCGCCGCCTCTATCGCGGCGGCCAGGCCGGAAGCTTCGGTCTCCCGCAGTTCGTAGCTTATAGCCGCGCCGGTAAGGCGCGCGAAGATGCCGAAGACCTCCGGCGAGAGGGAGCGGGACAGGGGGCGGCCGAAAAGGCCGGCTCTCAGCGTTTCTTTTTGCACAGGATGGCGCCGGTAAGTCCGGAAAAAGATTCCACGGTCAGCGTCTGCCGGCCGTCCACCTTGGCGGTCTGCGGTTCGGCGCTGGCCTCTATCAGCAGGCCGTCAGCGCCGGCGCGCGCCGCTTTGAGCGCCATGGCGCAGGCCAGCGCGCGGTCGCGGGTGGAGTGGCTGGGGTCGGCCAGCACCGGCAGGCCGGTCGTTCTTTTCGCCTCGCGCAGCAGGGCGAAATCCAGGCCCGGGCTGTCCGAAGAGAAAACGGCGTCGCCGCGCTCGCAGAGCATCAGGTTCTTCGCGCCGTGCTTGAGCAGGTATTCCGCCGACAGCAGCCATTCTTTGAGCGTGGCGCGCATGGCCCGCTTTAGCAGCACCGCGCGGCCGGAGCGCGCGGCCTCCTTCAGCAGCTCGTAGTTGCGCATGTTGCGCGCGCCCATCTGCAGCACGTCGCAGACGGCCGAAAGTTTCGCTATCTGCCGGGTGTCGGTGGCTTCGGTCACCAGCGGCAGGCCGGTGAGCTTTTTAGCTTTGGCTATTATCTTCAGCCCGGCGAAGCCGACGCCCTGGAAGGCGTAAGGGGAAGAGCGGGGCTTGAACAGGGCCGCGCGCAGCGCGTGCGCGCCGGCGGCTTTCAGGGCCAGCGCGGAGGCCAGGTAGGAGGCTTCCTCCTCCACGGCGCAGGGGCCGGCGATAAAAACAAAACCGCGCCTGAAATCCAGCGGCCTGGCAAGGGGCTTCCTGGTCCCGGCGGCGCAGGCCAGCGGGCACAGTTCTTCTAGGGCCAGTTTCACCTCGAGCACGCCGGGCAGGTTCTCCAGCAGCGGCACCGCGTCCGCCGCCAGCGCGGGGTCAAAGCCGGAAAGCAGCAGCCCGCCGGCGCAGGGCCGGGCTTTCGCGCCGGGCAGCAGGCCGGCCAGCCGCTTGTTCAGCGCGGCTTTCCACTCGCGGGAGACGGAGCCTTCGAAGCGTATCAGCATTTTTGTACTTTTTTAGTCTGGCGGATGACCTCGGCGAAAATAGCCCGAGCGGCCCGGCCGAACTCGGGCGAGCCTGCGGCGGCGGCCGCGTTGCCGAGCACGCGTCTTTCCCGGGCGGGGTCCGTGAATTTTTTCTTGAGGCCTTTGCGGGTGATGACGAGCGCCAGCTCGAAACGCCGCGCCAGCAGGCCCGCCACGCGCCTGTCCAGCGCGTCTATCTTTTTGCGTATTTTAGCCAGCGCGGATGCCTTCATTATAGAATTCTATTAAAATACGGGCGGTAATAAAACCTGCCCGCGGGCACGGGCGCTTACGGCGCCCGCGCAAGTATTGTAAAATAACGCTATGGCCGGAACACTGGAACTTAAGGACGTAGCCAATAAACTCGCGGAGCTGGAGACTTTTTTCTCCGACTCGGCCCGGCTGTTCGGCCTTGAAGCCAAGCGCGCCTCGCTCCGGGAAAAAGAGGCGCTGTCCGGCGCCGACGGTTTCTGGGAGGACACGCAGAAAGCGCAGACGCATCTGAAGGACCTTAACGACCTGAAGAAAAGCGTGGAAATGCTGGATTCCGTGGCCTCCGAGCTGGAGGATTTCAAGGTGCATTTCGAACTGGCCCGCGACGCCGGGGACGCCTCGGAGCTGCCGCTGATAATGGCGGGCCTGGAAGAGGTGTCGAAAAAACTGACCGTTCTGGATTTCGAGCTCAAGCTTTCCGGCGAGCTGGACAAGTGTGATGCCATCATAAGCATCCACGCCGGCGCCGGCGGCACCGAGGCCTGCGACTGGGCGCAGATGCTGCTGCGCATGTACACCCGCTGGGCGCAGTCCAAAGGTTTTACTTTTTCCATTACCGACATGCTGCAGGGCGAAGAGGCCGGCGTGCGCGGCGTGACGGCCTTCATAAAAGGCAAGTACGCCTACGGCTACCTCAGGAGCGAGATCGGCGTGCACCGCCTGGTGCGCATCTCGCCTTTCGATTCCAACAAGCGCCGGCACACCTCCTTCGCCTCCATCGACGTGCTGGCCGATATCGACGACGAGATAGAGATAAAGGTGGAGGACAAGGACATCAAGCTCGACACGTTCCGCTCCGGCGGCGCGGGCGGGCAGAACGTCAACAAGGTGGAGACCGCGGTGCGCCTGACGCATATCCCGTCGGGCATAGTGGTGGCCTGCCAGATAGAGCGCAGCCAGCACCAGAACCGCGAGACCGCCATGAAGATGCTCAAGGCCCGGCTCTATGAAGTGGAGATGGACAAGAAGCGCTCCGAGATGGAGCGCCGCTACGACGCCAAGGGCGCCATAGGCTGGGGCCACCAGATACGCTCCTACGTTTTCATGCCTTACCAGCTGGTAAAAGACCTGCGCACCGGCGAGGAGACCTCGCAGATCCAGGCCGTGATGGACGGCGACCTGGACGCGTTCATGCACTCTTTCCTTACCTGGGCAGCCTCCGGCAGAAAAAAAGTGGTGGCGGACGGGCCGGATGAGGAAGACTGAATTTAAGCAGCGCGCCGCCGTGCCCGGGACCTGGGCCGGCCGGCTGCCGCTGCTGCTCGTGGTCGGCGTTACTTTG
>JAPLKJ010000045.1 GCA_026388125.1 Elusimicrobiota bacterium | reverse complement strand
ATTTATTGATCACGATAACGTCGGCCATGCGCAGGTTCACGGCGCCGGGGTGGTAGCTGGCCTCGTTGCCGGCCCGCAGGGGGTCGGTGACCACTATCTGGAGGTCGGGCTTGTAGAAGGACATATCGTTATTGCCGCCGTCCCACAGGATCACGTCGGCTTCCTTCTCGGCGCGCTTGAGTATTTCGCCGTAGTCCACGCCGGAATAGATGATGTGCCCGGCGGCTATGTGCGGCTCGTACTCTTCCATCTCCTCGATGGTGCACTTGTGCGTCTTGAGGTCCGCCAGGGTCTCGTAGCGCTGCCAGGTCTGCTTGACGAGGTCGCCGTAAGGCATGGGATGGCGTATGGCCACCACTTTCAGGCCCAGCCCCTTGAGGATGTCCGCGATGTAGCGCGTGGTCTGGCTCTTGCCGCAGCCGGTGCGCACGGCGCAGACGGAGATCACGGGCTTCTTGGACGTTATATAGGTATGTTCGCCGCTGAGCAGCTTGAAGTCCGCGCCGCAGGCCAGCACCAGGGAGGCCTTGGCCATGATGGTCTGGAAAGACACGTCGGAGTAGGCGAACTCCACTTCGTCGACTTTAAGTTTCTTGATCAGCCCGGGCAGGTCCTTTTCCTCGTAGATATTTATGCCCTTCGGGTACAGCTTGCCGGAAAGTTCCTTGGGATACTTGCGGCCCGCTATGTTGGGGATCTGGTAAGCGGTGAACGCCACCACTTCGTAGGCCGGGTTGTTGCGGTAAAACACGTTGAAGTTATGGAAGTCGCGGCCGGCGGCTCCCATGATCAGCACTCTTTTCTTAACCATTGTTGCTCTCCTATCGCTCACGAACAAGCCGGGCGTCTTAGGGTCCCCGCTGAGCGGGGACCCGACCCCCAGGCCAAATTACAGACCTTTTTTTATCATCAGCAGGGCGAGGTCGACGACGCGGTTGGAATAGCCCCATTCGTTGTCGTACCAGGCCAGGACCTTGGCCATGTTCCCGCCGATCACCTTGGTGCTCAGGCCGTCCACGCTGGAGCTCAGCGGGGAGTGGTTGAAGTCGATGCTCACGAGCGGCTCGGCTACGTATTCCATGATGCCCTTCATCGGGCCTTCGGCGGCCTTCTTGATGGCGGCGTTGATCTCTTCCGCCGTGGCGGGCTTGGCCAGCGTCACGGTCAGGTCCACCACGGAGACGTTGGGCGTGGGCACGCGAATGGCGAAGCCGTCCAGCTTCCCCTTCAGCTCGGGCATCACCAGGGAGATGGCCTTGGCGGCGCCGGTGGAGGTGGGGATCATGGACAGGCAGGCCGCGCGGGCGCGCCGAAGGTCGGAGTGGGCCATGTCGTGGATCTTCTGGTCGTTGGTGTAGGCGTGGATGGTGGTCATCAGGCCTTTCTCGATGCCCCAGTTGTCCTGGAGCACTTTGGCGAAAGGCGCCAGGCAGTTGGTGGTGCAGGAAGCGTTGGACACCACGTTGTGGTTCTTGGCGTCGTACTTATCGTCGTTCACGCCCATCACTATGGTGATGTCCTCGCCCTGCGCGGGGGCCGAGATGATAACTTTCTTGGCGCCGCCCTTGGTTATATGGTTCTCGGCGCCTTTCACGGTCTTGCCTTTCTTGTTCACGCCGTCAGTCTTTATAGTGAACAGGCCGGTGGACTCCACGACGATCTCCACGCCCAGGCTTTTCCACGGGATGTTGGAGGGGTCGGTTTCCTTGAAAACTTTTATTTTGCCGCCGTTCACGGTTATTTCGTCGTCGGCGGTGGCTTTTACTTCCCCCCCGAACCGGCCGTGCACCGAGT
>JAPLKJ010000287.1 GCA_026388125.1 Elusimicrobiota bacterium | reverse complement strand
TGTACGTTTTTACTATATCCAGCGCCCGGCGGATATTTTCGGAGGGTTTTTCAACGGCGGCCTGCGGCGCCTGCTGCTCGGCCCCGGCCGGCTGTGACCCGGGAGCCGGCTGCTGCTGCTGCGCGCCGGCATCGGCGGCCGGCTGGGCCGGGGCCTGCTCCGGTGCCGCGGCCGGGGCGGCGGCGCCTTCCTGCTGGGCGGCGGCGCTTTCCTGTTTAGCGGCGGCGCCGGCAGTTTTCTTGCTGCCGAAATTCATCATCGAGAACTCGGAAAAACTTACGCCCTCGCCCAGGAAGAAATAGCCGAGGCCGCCGGCCGCTATGAACCCGAATATCAGGATAACCACCACAAAAGCCATCTTGCCGCCCTTTTTCTTCGGCCCGGGCTGCGCGGCCCCGGCTTTGCCGGAGTCCTTCATCGCCACTGCCGTCTTTACCGCCGTCTTCGCGGCCATCTCGGCGGAAAGCCGCTGTGTTTTATCGGGCGACTCTTCGGAAGCGCCGATATCTTTATGCGGTTCGCCCGGCTTATATTCCGCGGCGAAAGGCGCCGCCGAGGGGGCGGGCGAAGGGGCGGGCGAAGGTGAAAAAGAAGAGGACTGCGCCTGCTGGGCCTGGCCCATCGAGGGGTTAAAGGCCTGGGGCTGCTGGTAGAAGGGGTGCGGAGCGGAAACGGGCACGAATTCCATGGGCGACGCGGTGTGCGCGGGCGCCTGGGACTGGGCCTGGGACTGGCTCTGCGCCTGAAAATGCGGCAGTTCCTGATGGCCGGTCTCTATTTTGAACTGCTGCGAGGTGCCTTCGGGCTTGGCGGTGACCACGGTGAAATCATAGACCAGGCCGGCTTCCTGCTGCGGCAGGGGCTCCATATTTTCGAAGCCTTTGTAAGCTCCGGCGGGCGCGGGCTCGGGGCTGGCCAGCGGGGTTTCGCGGTAGGAGCCGTAAGGCTCAGCAGGCGCCGGCCTGGGAGCGGGCTCGGGCGCGGGCTCCGGGGCCGGGGTGTTGAAAGCTGCGGGAGTTTCTTTTTTCGCGCCGGGGTAAACATACGCGGGCGCCTGGGTCTGGCCGAGGCTTTTAAGCTTGCGGCTGGACATCCCGGTGTCTTCGGCTTCTTCGCCGGCGGCTGTCCCGTCCAGGCGCTTGAGGCTTATGGACCCGGTGGGGGCTATGCTTTTAAGGGTTTTTACGCCGGGCTCAAGGGTTCTTTTCGCGGGCTCCTGCTTCGCTTCGGGCTCGCTGTCGCGCTCGGGGACCAGGTATTTTTCCAGCGACAGTTCTTCCCTTTTTATTTCTTCTATCTGTTTAGCGGTCTCGGAGCGTTCGGTCAGGTCGGTCAGATGCCGCGTCTGCTCGAGCTCCCTGGCGTTCAGCTGCGCGCCGCGCAGTTCGCCTTTCAGGCGCGCTTCCAGGTCGTCAATGCGGGCGCGGTTCTTTTTCTCCTCCATCTCCTTCATGCGCATTTTTTCGAGGAGGAGGTTCTTCTCCCAGCGGGCGGCTTCCAGCTCTTCCTGTATCCTGGAGAGCCGGATGTCGAATTTTTCGGCCAGTTCGTAATCCACGGGCTGAGGGCGGGTGGTGTCCGCTTCTTCTTTGCCGGTGCCGAGA
>JAPLKJ010000035.1 GCA_026388125.1 Elusimicrobiota bacterium | reverse complement strand
ATGAGTATCTGCGGCGCTTTCTTGTCCAGCTCGGCGATTATCTGCTCCACCTGCGGGAACACTTCCGGCACGTCGGTGATTATCAGGGTGTTGGTGCGCGGGTCGGTGGCTATTTTCCCGTTTTTCTTGGAAAGGACGCTGCGCACTATGTTGATTATCGCTATGGGGCTGTCCTTCTCGGCTGCCCCGGGTCCCTGGGGGCCCTGCTGGTTGCCCTGGGTGGAGGTCTCGCCCTCCGAGCCGGTCATAGAAGAGGACACGTCCTGCGAGGTTATCGCGCTGAGTTCCTCCTTGGTAGAGGCGATGGGAATGAGCGGGATGTAGTTAAGGGTATAGATCTTCGTTATCAGGTTAGGGGCCTCGGCGGAGCGTTTCTGCACCACGTAGGTATTGCTCTTGCCGATGCGCTGGTAGGTCAGGCCCTTCACCCTCAGCAGGAGTTCGAGCGCTTCGCGCACGGTGGTCTTGCGCAGGAAGACGGTGATGGTTTTCGCCTCCACTCCTTCCGTTATGATGAAGTTCACTTTGGACTGGGCGGAAACCACGTCCAGGAAAGTGGACAGAGGCGCCCCTTTAAGCCGTATCGGGCCTATTTTCCGGTCCAGCGGGGAAGCGGATTCCACATCCTCGTACATCGTCGCCTCTTTAGGCGCGTCTCCGACGGCCCTTCCCTGCTCGATGGGAGCGCCGGGCGTCTGCCCCTGCGGCATGGTGGAAGGCGGAGCGGCTTCGTCGCCGCCCGCGGGCTGGTCCTCGAGGATGGGCCCGCCCTCGTCGCCCGACGGACCCTGCAGGTCCTGGGTGAACGATTTATCCGTGCCCTGGGCGAAAAGCTGCGAAACAGGGAAGATCACCTGTTCCGCGATCAGCGCGCACATCAGAAAAACCCTTAAAATATTCATAACTCCGCCTCCGTTACCTGTGACTATCGCGTTCAACCGCCGCGCGCCGCCGCGGCCTATCTGAGCTTTACTGTAAATTTCTTGCCCTTATATTCGCCGATGATATAGTCCACGCCTATCTTAATAAGTTTTCCGCCGTAAACGCTCTGGCCGGCCGTATACATCTCGCCGTTGATTATGGCGGCGTTGCCCACTATGCCCTGCAGCCGTATCCTGGTCTCTATACCGGTCTCTTTCGCGCGCTTGTTGCGGCTTAGCCGCGCCTGGCGCTCTTCCTCGGCGCGCCGCAGTTCGTCTTCCTTAATGTGCTGGTAATCCTCCGGCGAAAGCATGGGGTTCCTGCTGCGCTTTGGATTGTAATAAGAGCCTTTTACCGTCTGCGTGGAAGCGGCCGTTACGGGCGCCGCCTGCGGCGCCGCGGCCGGGACCGGAACTCTCTGCTGGTCGGCGGGTGCTGCCGCCTGGGCGGGAGCCGCCGCCTGAACGGGCGCCGCGGCCGTGGCCTGCGCCGCCGGAGCGGGGGCTGCCGCCGGGGCCGCGGGGCGGGCGGGAATAGAGGCGGCCGCGGACACCTGCGCCGCCGCTGCCTCGCCGGCGTGCTGGTCGGCTGCCGAGAAAACGTCCTTGACCGAAGTTACGGTGACCGCCTCCGCGGCCGTCTGGGTCTTGTTCTTGGTCCACCAATTATAGAAAAGAAAGGACGGCACGGCCAGCACGGCCAGCATAAGAAGCCATCCCAGCAGGGCGTTCAGGCCTTTCATGGCGCCGCCCCCCCCGCCGGCGCCGCCGGCGCCGCGCCGCCCGGGCCGGAAGCTATGTCGGGCTTGGCGAAAAGAGTTGAAAGCTTCATCGAAACCTTTACCCGGGAAGGGTTGTCGGCGTCGCGCTGCGCGGTAAGCATCACTATCCGCAGGAAGATAGGGGAGTTCTCTATATCGGCCAGCCATTTCCCCAGCGTATCGTAAGTGGTGATAAGGTCCACCTTGCGGGAGGCCACTATGACCCCGCCGGCGTCCTCTTCCGTCTGGGCGCTTACCTGGTCGAAAGAAATGCCGTGCGCCTTGGCGGTGCGCATCAGCAGGTAGTTCAGCCAGTCGTCCTTGTCCCTGAGCAGCGGCAGCTTGGCCTGGAACGCCATCAGGCGCTGCTTGGCGTCCTCGTAATCCCCCGCCCCCTGCGAAACCACGTCCGCGGACGCCACCTTCATGGACGCCATGCCTATCTTCCCGGACAGCGGGCTGTAAACCACCGCGTAAAGCACCAGCAGCGTCGGCAGGCAGATCATCAGCGGCTTCTTGAAAGGCTCTATGCCCTTTTCCGCGTAAATGACCATCACATTGTCGGTGGCGTCGACAAAAAAGCCTTTGGCCCTGGCAAAAAGTTGATTCAGGTCGGCGGCCATATTATTTACCCTTCCCGCGGCCGAGAATGCTGAACTTGCCCGTCTTCGACTCGGTTTCCGACCGGTTCATGTTGCGCGAGTCCTCCACTATGATGTTCGGGGCCAGCGTGCCGAAGGGCGGCATGAAAGTCTTGAACTCCGGCGCGGTCTTGAGCACCTTGCAGAACGAGTCCACCAGGTTGGTCTTTCTTTCGCCGGTGAGGAAGGTCTCGCCGTTGAGCGTGAACTCCCTGCTGTCCTCCTGCCTGTCGGTAAGCTGCAGCGGGTTCGCCACGATGACGTCGGTCAGCCAGAGGTCGGCGGGGATGCTGTCCGCCACGAAGGAAAGCCTAGGCGCGATAAGATCGGAATTGGAGAACGCTTTCTGCAGCAGCTGGCCGTTGACCCGCGCGCTGTCTATCTTAAGGCGTATGCTGTCGGCGTTGCTGCCCACCAGCTCCGGCACGCCGCTTATCCGGGCCTGCAGGGCCGCCAGCTTCGAGTTCAGGCCCGCCAGGCGCGCCTGGTTGATTATGGAGAGCAGCAGCAGGATGCCGCCCAGCACGGCCGTAAGCGCCCACACGTAGTTCTGCGCTTCCTTCTCCAGCCTGGCGTTGGTGCTGATGCCGGAAATATCCAGCCGGGGCTTGAGCGCCGCCCGCTCGCGCAGGGCGGCCCCGATGGCGAACAGGGAGGCGACGGAAGGCTCCTTCACGGCGCAGGCCGCGTAGGGGTCCCAGACGGTAACGGGAATGTTCTCGGCTTCCTTCTCGGCGGCCGGCTTCCAGGCGTCGGCCCCTTCGCCGCTGAGGCAGATGCTCTGGTACTTGGTGGTGCCGCCCACGTAGCGGTCCACGAACTGCACCGCGCCCTTGATGTCCAGGCGCTTGCGCTCGCTCATGGTGCCGGAGGCGTCGCTTTCGGTCTCCCGGTACAGCACCGGGAACCCGCCGTGCGGGAACATCATGTAAGTGCTGTTGCCGGAAAAATGGATGTAGCCCTTGGACGCGTGGTCCTTGGGGTCGATGAACCCGAACAGGCGCTCCAGCGAGGCCGGGGCTATCTCCAGGCTGGCCAGCTCGAGCCCGGCCGCCTTAAGGGTATTAATAAGGAATTCCACGCTCTTGCGCTGCGTCAGCCCGAACAGCACGCCCAGCTTCTTGCCGTCGTCCAGCGGGGCCACGTCGAAATCGTAGCTGACCTCGTCGAACGAGACCGGGATGTACTTCTTGGATTCCAGCGGGATGGACTTGCTCCAGAATTTCCGCTCCACGCAGGGCATCACGAAATAGCGCAGGATGCCGAACTGCGGCGCCAGCGAGACCACGGCCGACGAGGCGCCCCAGTGCACCTGCTTCATGGCCTGGGTGAACGGCGCTATCCAGGAGGCCTTCTCGCTGAAGAATTCCGTGTTAAGGGAAAGCGGGCGGAGCATCCCCTCCTTCACCGCGAAGCCGGTGGGAAATTTGACAAGATGCTCGGGCTCGGGCCTGGAGTCCTTGCCCGACTTTATCTGGGTTATGCAGATCTCTTTGGGGGAGATGAAGATACCCAGCGCATTTTTCGACTCTGATTTTGCCATAACTTCCTGGTCCGCGCGGCGGCCCCCGCCCGCGGCCCTCTACTCGTTGCCGGTCATCTGTATTTCCACCGTGCTCTTCGGCGTTTCCGAAACGTGGGATTTGATGTCCATGCGGGTATGGTCTATTTTATATTTTTCCGTCAGGCGCGTGGCCACGTAGTTCACCCGGTTCTCTGCGATGGTCTCGGCGTTGGCCTCGCCCGAATAGGCGTACCCGGTCAGCGCTATGTTGGCCATGGGGTAATCGCCCA
>JAPLKJ010000192.1 GCA_026388125.1 Elusimicrobiota bacterium | reverse complement strand
GGTATCAATTGCTCAATCGGCCGCGTAAATTATTTCATGAGATACAACACCGGAGTAAATATGTGAGGGCTTAAGTTAGTGCCATTCTAGCCTGTCCCCTTTGTTTTAGTTAGGGAAAGTGTAGGAGATCCTGCCGTCATAGCGCCCGTTCGCGGGGTGCGCGTTGAGGCCCAGCTGCATCATGGCGCCCACGGAGATCTCGCCGAACGCCGGGCCTATCTCCAGCACTTCGGCGGTGAGGCATTTGCCGGTGTCCAGCACGCAGACCGTGGCGGTTCTGTGCAGCAGCTCGCGGTGGTTGCGGGGAACCACCACGTAAGCGGTCTGGAAAGGGTTCACTTTGCCGGTAGCGGTAGTGTTCTGGTGGCTGGGGTCGCTCCACCGGGTGCTGTTGCCCTTGCCGCGCTGATAGCCGGCCCAGCCGCTGAGGTCGCTGTCCGTATAGCCGCTGCGGTTAACCTGCGTAACTATCCTCATGCCGTCCGAGCATACGTTGGTGGCGCTGGTGGTGATGGCGCAGGAACTGCCGTAGCAGAAGTAATGGCCGTCCAGCGCTGTCTGGGAAGCCTTATCGGGCGCTGGGGCCGGCGCCGGCGCGGGGACCGCCATTTCCATGGCCCTGATATCCGAAAGACGGATGGCGCTAAGGTCGGCGGCGTGAGCCAGCGGAGCCAGGAGCATTGCGGTGGTCAGAAAAATAAAGTGTTTCATATTTTTTCTCCGCAGCCGAAAGTAAGTTCTCCTGCATATATGTTACAAGCCGGAGCAGCGCGCTTTCAGGGCCTATCGGTCATAAGGCACGGGATAAGGGCCCAGGCCGGATTTGGGCCTTTTGGCCCTTACTCAAAACAGCCGCACCAGCGATAGTATTAGCATGAAAACGCGTAATACTTTGTTTATAGCTTTACTGCTGGCCGCGCTGCCCTGCGCGGGCGGCGCGCAGGAAGTCACTTTCGATTTATTTTACCGCGGCACAAAATTGATCAAGGTCTCCCCGGCATACGCGATACCCGCCCCGTCCCCGGCTAAATCCGCGGACGGCGGCAGCGCCAGGGCGAACCCGGAATACGACTACGAGGCCCTTGTTCCCGCGCCGGTGTGGCGCGCGGCTCCGGGCGCGGCGCCGGTAAGAACGGACCTGCGCGAGGGCTTTTCCCCGGCCAGGCACCAGGGCAACCGCAACCTGTGCAGCGTTTTTTCGGCCTCGGCGCTGGCGGAATACCTTGTGTGGAAGAAGGAGGGCCGGAAACTAGACTTTTCCGAGGAGTTCCTTTACTACGACGCCAAGCTGAAGTTCACCGACAAGCCCGAACTCCAGGTTTATAAGAAAGAGAGCGGCCTGGCCGGCTACGTGGCGGTGGACGCGCTGCGCGGCGGCGTGGTGCCGGAGGCCGAATGGCCGTTCCTGCCCGGGCTGCCGGCCCATACCCCGGCGCCGCCGCTGCTTGACCCCGATGTGGCCGCGCCTCCGGCGGGAATATTCGGAAAAGCGCTGGGCTATTCTTTCGCGCCGCAGGCCGTGCGCCGCTCCGAGATAAAGGATTTCATCATGAAGGAACGCCGCCCCGTGGCGGTGAACATGATGTTCTATATGGACAATATAGGCGCGGGCGGGCGGCTGAGCGACCCCACCGAAGCGCAGCGCGGGAAATGCTTTACTACGGACCAGGGGAACTGCTACGGCCACGTGGTGCTGTTCACCGGCTACGACCCCGCGGCGGGCGAACTGATCTTCCGCAATTCCTGGGGCGCCGGGTGGGGGGAGGCCGGCTACGGGCGCATGTCCGAAAAATACCTGCTGGAGAACTGCGAAGGCTGCCATTACCTGCCGCGCCTGGCCTCGTTCGACCAGGGCACGCGTACCATGGTGGTGAACAGCGCCTACGGCTGGTCCGCCGCGCTGAAATAACCCGTTTTCGGGAGACTGGCTGCTACGCTTTTCTTGATGAATTCCGCGCTCAGGCGGGGAGCGCCGGCAAGGTGGCTGGGAAAATCGTCTCCCTGCAGGTACGGGAGGAAAGGCTTCGCCGCTCTGTGAAACAGCGCTTCGGCGGGGGTCATCCTGAACTCCGGCTCGAAACTCAGCCTGGCCTTCAGCGCTTCTCCCACCCAGCGCGCGAGCTCTTCCAGTTTCACCGGATCCGGGTGAGTGAGCCAGAATTTGCCCGGCTTCTCAGTCGCGGCCATGAAGCCCGCCGCCAGCCCGGTCGGCACCAGGTTGAGCGCCGCCCCGGGCAGCCCTTTTACACGCAGCACCCGTTCTTTCTGTCCCGGGCGGCCGAGCACCCGGGCGATGCCGTTCACGAACTGGTACAAGGCCGACGCCGAAGGTTCGCCTGCCCCGCTCTCTTCCGGCACAAGGATGCCGAGCTTGAAAATAGTTGTCCGGCCGATGCCGCAGGCCTCTACCAGCAGCTCCGCGGCCTTCTTGGACTTTTCGTAAATGTTCCTGCCCTTTTCCGTATAGGCCGTACCGGCGTAGAACAGGGCGGGACCGGAATTCTCCCTGCAGAAAGCCAGGACGTTGGCGGTGCCCTGGAAATTCACGGCCCAGACCCGCTCGTCATGCGCCGAGCCCAGGTCGATATCGCCGGCCAGGTGGTAGACCGCGTCCGGCCGCTGCGGCCGGTCCAGGCCCAACCCGGCGGCCGTGACGTCGCCGCGGACCAGCGCGCAACCGGGGAAAAGCCTGGCGGCCTTCTCCAGGCCGCGCACCAGCAGCGTAAGCCGCGCGCCCCGGGCCAGCAGGCGCGGTACCAGTTCCCGCCCAAGCTGGCCCGTAGCCCCGGTAATAAATATATTCATGGGTAATTTGCTTTCTCCGATAACTCCGGCTATGCCGCATTCGCGGGCCTGTAAAGGCGAAAGGCCATAAGCGGAATAATAGAATATTCATGCCGCACAAAGCCACGGCGCCGTTTAAAGGTAAAGACCGCCCTGTTCCCGCGCTTTAGTATGCGTTAAGCCGTAGGCTTAACCATGGTGCTCCACATTAAGCCGCCGCTCCTGGGTCGAATAACCGGGCGGCTCCGGTTCCTCCGCCTCATGGAAGGCCTCCTTCAACTGTGTAAAATCAGATAGAAAGTTATGCTGGACGCATACAGCCCGCGTCAGGCGCAAAGCAGCTGTCTAAGGAGTCTATTATGTCCAGAAAGATACGTACTGCGGGCGACAGGAAAGCCATCTTAAAGCTTTACAGCAGGATATCGTCCTCCCTGGCGCGGGTCATGGAAAGCTCTTCAAAAAAACGCGGAGGCTTGCGGGGAGTGCGCTGACGGCTCCTGGAGCTCAGGGACAAAGCATTGATCTTTTGCCGTGGCGGATAGTTCAGCGGGCGGCGTAGTCCTTGTACCAGACGAAGTCGGCCAGGCCCGAGTCTTCCGCGGGGAAGGACGCGGGACAGGCGGCCGCGGGCCGGGGGTAGAAGGAGGCCTGCCGCAGCCCCGCGGTCCGGGAAGCTATGGAAGCGGGGATGCCGGCGTTGAAGATCACGTGGCCGCTGCCGGCTATCACGAGCCCGGCGAAGCCGGGACTGGCGTTGAGGAACTCGGCCATGCGCGCGCCCATGGTCTCGTTCCAGGCGGACATGGCCGCCAGGTAGTTCTCGAATTTGAACATGCCGGACATGGGGCTGTCGCCGTGGCCTTCGAAGCTTTCCCGGACATAGCTTATGTAGCGCTCGTTGGCGGTTACCTGCAGCCCGGCGGGCAGGTACTGCTTGTCCTCCGCGGGCAGGGCGTCCAGCCCCACGCGGGCTATTTTTGAAACCACTTTCTTGGGCAGGTTCAGGGCCAGGGCCCTGAGTTTCTTCTCCCGGATCAGGTCGAACAGCGGCTTGTACATGCTGAAGTCGAAGCCCCATTCGTTCTTCCAGTCGGCCTTCGCGAGGAATTCCGCTTCGGTAAGTCTGCCGGCGGCATAATCGTCCAGCACCGGCTGCAGCGTCAGGTTCAGCATCTCGAAGCCCACCGCGATAGCGGGGCCGCGGGCCTCGTTGAGGGCTTTCAGCGCCTCGAACTGGGCCTGGTGGTCCTTTAGCTGGTCATGGGTTTCGCCGACCAGAACCACGTCGGCGCGGCTTACGGCCGCTTTGAACGCCTGCCCGCCGGCCAGCGGGGTCCCGGCGGTCCCGTCGAAGATACAGAAGCCGCCGCTCTCTCTGCCGCCGGCCGGTCCCGGCGCGGCCGCGGGCAGGGCGCCGGGCTCCGCGGCCATCCCGGCGAGAACGCCTTTCTGGTCGAAAGTTACCACCCCGCCAGCGGCGCGGGCGCCGGAAGCTGAAAGGAGCAGGAAGGGAAGCGTGAATAAAAATCCGGAGCCCGGGAGCTGGAACATAAAACTATCCTCCATGACCGTCTGTTTATACATTATAAACAACTAACGCGCGGTACGGCTGCTTATTAAGCATTACCCAAAGGGCCTAATTTTGCATAGGTCCTTTGGGTGGGAATATCTGGGTATTAAGACGCTTATCGGTTCATGTGTTTTTTTGTTTACTTGCAAGTACAGTTGAGCAGCATCGTTTTGCACCAGACCGAAGCGGAAAAAACAGGAGACATATATAATGAAGCAAAGAATACTGGCGGGTGTCGGGATCGCGGCGATGATGGCCTTACTGGCCGGCTGCGATGAAATAAAATTCGGCGGTTCTCTGAACGTACTTGAACAAATGACTTTTACCCAGTCGCGGGGCCCCGCTGACGGCGCCCGGCTGGTGGAATGGGACTTATCCAGGGCGGGCGGCGCCGCCGTTCTGAACCCGGGGCAGTTCCCCACGAAGATCATCCTGGGGCAGTCCGGCCAGAATAAAGAGCTGACGATGGAGGTTTCCAACGCCAACCCCGCTACCGTCATCAAGATGAAGTTCGACAAGAACATAAACCTGGGCGAGAATTTCACGCTCACCGCAGCGCAGTTAGGGCAGAACTTCGACCTGACCGGGACCCTGGCCACTAAAGTGGAGAAGTCTCCCGAGCAGACCGGCTGGGAATACTGCACCACCCAGGTTCCGCAGACGGTTTGCCGCTCCGCCAAGAGCGCCGATGCCTCCGTTGAAAAAGCGGCGGCGGACATCGCCCGGTTCGACGGCAGCATCCCGAGCGCCAGGGAGATCCCCACCGCGTCCAACCCCCAGTTCGTAAAAGGCCCCGGCCAGTTCAACGGCCCCGTTCCGTACACCCCCACCTGCAGCACCGTCTGGGTTACACGGCCCGGCAATATGTACGTGCGCTTCTACTATGAGACCACCACACGGGACATCAACGCCAAGTTCGTGCAGGGCGAGAAAACCCTTGCCAACTACCTCGGCCAGGCTTCCGAGACACAGAAGATTAATACTTACCAGGGTATGTGCAACTGAGAGCGAAAGCTTAAGAGGCAATAAAAAAAAGACCGGGCCCCGAAAAGGGCCCGGTTTTTTTGGTGTGCCCAGCATGAAACCAAGCTTGGAGGTGAAAGTCCTCCGAGGATACAGGTTGCAGAAAACTCAAGCGAAGCGCAAGGCGGTATGCCGCGAGGCATACGCTGAAAGAAGCGTGGAGCGAAAGTCCGAGCCGAC
>JAPLKJ010000033.1 GCA_026388125.1 Elusimicrobiota bacterium | reverse complement strand
GGGGTGCGGGTTCCATGGACCGGGCTGAGGGCCGGGGCCGTCGTGATGAACGGGGCCGGGCTGCGGCTGCCAGGGACCGGGTTGAGGCCCGGGACCACCGTGATTCCCGTGTCCGCCCGGGTTAACAGGTGCCGGGGGATTCGGGTTGAAGCCGCCATGACCGCCGGGATTGCCGGGGCCGCCGTGACCCTGCGGCAGGTTGTGTACTATCCCTCCGATGATCCCGCCTATGTTCAGGCGCTGGTCTGGCGCCGTCCCGTTAACTTGGGCGCTCAGATCGCCGGTATCATCTCCGGGTTTATCGAATGAAACTTCCAGAGCTTTGGCATAGTTCGTGTAACTCAAGAGCACTATAGTGGCAATGAAAGCGCCTTTACTGATCTTATTCATTTTTTATTCTCCTTTTTTTGAGTACTGGCTATTGCTTCTTCTGCGTTTATTCATTTCGGCACAAGCCGTTCACGTTCGCTTTAACTTGTTCGTAACTTCCGGCCAGCGCCGAAGCGTTAGAAGCTTGTTCCAAAAACTTTGAGCTGAGGTCAGGCCACGCATCGAACGACGCGCACTCCATAAAAGCCGGCACCACCAAGTGCGCGAACTGCCCTGTGCCGCTGTCGTATTCTATTTCCCCGAGAACGCGCGTAAGGCCCTCGTTTTTGAGCCACCCGTGACCGGCGAACTGCACCGCCAGGTCGGCGGCGGTCAAAAAGGGAATGTGCCCGGCAGGTATCTCCCGGCCTTTCCCTGCCGATTCGTAAATATGGTGGATGTAGGAATAGACCCTGGTAGCGCCGTTACTATCGGCGACATATTTGATTAGAGCGCTGTAGGCGTCAATGTCCTGCTCGCCGTTATCGCCGACCAGTATCATTAATTCCGGCTTTTCCTGTTCGTAGATCTTTATCAGCTTGCGGGCTTTGAATTCTCCCGAGCTTTCCGCCTGCGCGTCCCTGCCGCTCACCACAAAGTCCGCCACGCTGCCGCGGCCGGGGGGGAAGCCCGCCTCGCGCAAGAAGTCTATGCCTAAATTGTCTATCACCCCGGGCGCCGCCGTTAAATATTCCGTTTTGCCGGACGCGCCAAGGTCTTTGGCAAGCCCGTTGTAGAGTATGCTCATGCCGGCGAATTCATTGGTGGTGCCCATGGCATGGCCGACAACGCCATTGCTGTGAATGCCGGTCAATTTAATGGTGTCGTCGATGTCGGAAATAAACAGGTTTTTTGCGGCGAAGGAATTCGCCCCCAGGAGGGGGATCAGCGCCATCAAACTTAAACAGCCGAGCTTTATCTTTATTGGTTTCATTTTTTTCTCCCGATAGTTTGGTATCTGCGGCTAGTTAGCCGGCAGGGTTGAACAGTCGAAGTAACCCTGGCCGACGTTCCTGCCGGTCACCAGGAATTCCTGCATGGCTCCGGCCAGCGTGCGCGCCCTGCCGCCGGAAAACTCGTCCAGCGCCAGTTCGCCGAAGCTTGTCAGGTACGCCTGCGCGGCCATGGCCGCCAGCCTGGCCGGCACGGCGGTGCCGGGATATTTATCGTCCCCTTTGAAATGGATGCTGTCTCTCGGGTCGGCGTTGAACCCGAAGAGATGAACGCAGGCTTTCGCCTCGGCCGGCGGCAACAGGGCGTTATCGTAGTAATAGCACAGGTCCTCTATTACGCGCGGATCAGCCACCGACCGCTGCGTGTGCGCCGGCGAAAAAGAATCCTCGATGGTATGCGCGGCCACACCCAGCGCGAAATACATCAGCTCGTAAGCGCGCAGGGCTTCGCTTTTGTCTGCGGCGTTAGTTCCTCTCAGCCATTCTTTCCAGGCGCTCTCCGTGAACTTCTCTATGAGGCTTACCGCCTTGTCGCAGGACAGGCGCGCGGAGTCGAGCTTGACCGGGGGCGTCCCGCCGGTATCGGTATAGGCCCTTAAGAAATGAACGGACATGCCGAGGCCGTTCGGATTGAAGTGCTCATACGTGGATTCGGCCAGCTCAACGCCTAACTGCTCGTTCCAGACCTGGCTGTAAAACCTGAACAGCGCGGATTTCGAGGTACCGGGAATGGTCAAACGCTGCGGGTAGTCAGCCGCCACATTTCCCAACTGCAGCCTGTTCGAAGTTAACAGCGTTGAATATTTGATCTCATCCGTCTGGTAAAAACCGCCTTTCAGCGTTTTCATGTCCAGCACTAAATCTTTCGGAACAAGACCGTCCGCTGCCGGCTTTTGGTTCAGCTCCTTCAGCCAGGCCTCTATGGCCGCGCTCTGCGTGCCGCGCAGGGCGCCGTTCGCGCCTTCGGCCGCTGACCGCGTCAGCACGGTGTGGGAATCGAAGATATACTTCCCGAACTGGTCCCAGCTCCTGGCCGCGCTAGGCGCGGCCAGGAACAGCGAGAGGGCGTATAAGACAGCCAGACGACCTGAATGGAGAGATGTTCTTTTCATGAGGGTTTAAATGCTTCAGTTCAAAGAAACGTCCACTCTCGTGCCGTTCACGGGGGATTTGTCCGTGTTCACGCTGTCGGGCGTGGTGTTGTTGTCGGTGTCGGTGAGCTTTACCTGCACCGTGTAGTTCCCGGCGGGCAGTTTCCTGCCCTGCACGGTCCCGTCCCAGACCAGAGCCGCCTTGCCGCCCAGGGTCAGGCCATAAGCGCCGGGCCGGCCGAGCCGTACTTCGCCGGTAGCGATAGATCCCAGCAACTGGGTGTTCTGGTAAACCTCCGCCTGGTACGTGACCTTGTCGGAGCGGTTATCCCCGGCGTTGAAGGTAATGGCGATACTGCCGCCGTTATTTGCGGCCGCGAGGTCGGAAACCAGCGGCGGCAGCCGTTTCGAGGCCGAGATGATGACATTGTAAGTGGCCAGCGCGGCCGATTGGAACTGCCCGTCCACTATAGCCTGGATCCGGGCGTTGGAATGAGTTACCGCGAAAGAATCCTCTCCCGCGCCGTAGCTGCCGAACACGCCGAAGGTGGAGTCTTCTCCGGGCTTAATGCCGGAGTCGGGATCCTCTACCCAGTAAGGCCTGTTGTTCTTCGGGTTTACCCAGGAGCTGAGCTGGCGGCGCGTGTCGTCCTGTGTAGCCTGATAATAGGTATAAGGCTCCTTGGAGCCGGCATCGGATGACACGATGTTCAGCGTGCCCGAATAATCGCCGGTGGCGGTCTCGAACAGGTCGAACAGGCCATGCTTTATATTGGCCGCGTGCGTCGGAACGGCCTGGTCGGCGGTCAGGTGGCAGATCGAGCCTATGCGCCTGTAACCGTGCTCCAGGTCGAAGGCCGCGTAATTGCCCAGCACCCCGCCCCCCGTGTCGGTCCTTACCCCGCGCCAGATGTCCTCCGGCTTGCCGCCGTTGAGG
>JAPLKJ010000300.1 GCA_026388125.1 Elusimicrobiota bacterium | reverse complement strand
TCGTCGGCTCGGATGTTAGCTACGCGCTTCTTTCAGCGCGGACCTCACGGCCCGTCGCCTTGCGTTTCGCTTGAGGTTACTGCAACCTGTTTCCTCAGAGGACTTTCACCTCCGGGCTTGGTTTCATGCTGGGCACACATAGAAAACCGGCCGCAGCTGCGGCCGGTTTTTTTACGGGGTCAGGCCTTGTTTTTTAAACCGCAAGGCTCGGGTCATCCACGCGGCCTATGAAAAATATCAGGCCGGTGAACTTGTCTTCAATCAGGAAAATGAAAGGCCTGTCGGCCCTGAAGACCAGCGGCTTCTTTCCGCGTTTCTTCCGGGAGGGCGCGGCGGGGGCCGCGGCCCCTTCCTCGCTGACCTCTATGCAGGCTTTCTGCACCGCTTTCTGCAGGTAAAGGCCCTTGCGCCCGGTCATCCCGGAAAGGTCGGCCGCGTCCGTGAACGCCTGCGGCATACCCATCGCGGACAGCCCGGCCGCCAGGTCCCAGGAGCTGGCGAACTTAAAGCGCGGCAGATAGACCACCGCCGGTTCCAGCCTGGCGGCCATGGCTTTCTTTATTTCGGCCAGCCTCTCCGGCGTAAGGGCTTTGCCTATGGCGGCGGCGCTATGACCCGCGGCGGGCAGCAGCACCAGCATGCGCAGCCTCCCGCCGGTGTAATCCAGCCCGGCCGCCTGAAGCTCTTCGTCCTCGTAATAATTTATTTTCGCGGGCTCCGCGGACGCCATCAGCTGCGCCTTCACGGTCCCGCCCCCCGGCAGGGTAAAATCCTGTTCCGCGGTGCCGCCCGCGGCGAAAGCCCTTTTCCATTGACCTTTGAAATATACCGCGCTTACCAGCGCCAGCCTGGTCAGCTGCGTTACAGAACCCTGTTCCAGAACGTCCGTTATCCGGTCGCCCGTCTGTTTTTTGGTCCAGGCGTTCACGGAGGACCTGGCTCTTTCCGCCGAACTCCTGAAATCCGCGGTCTCGCCCGAGGCCGAATGCGAGGACTTAAGCACCGCTTCATAGTCGGGCAGGAACTCGTAGCCTTTCTGGTACCAGAAGGAATTGACACGTCCGAACTCGGCGCCTTTTACGGCCTTGATAGCCCCCCGCCGCAGCAGCACCGTCTCGGTGCGAAGAATATCGCGGTCCTCGGGAAACCCGAAAACCCCGCGTATTTCAGCCGCCGTGTTCTCGCGCGCGCAGTCATAGACCATTGAAAAGGCGGAATAAAGGCCGTACGGCGAGAAGAAGATGTTGCCGGTCTCCGCCGCCCGGGCGCTGAACTTAAGCCCTATCGAGTTGGCCAGTTCAGCGGGCTGGGGCACGGCCGGCGCCGGAGGCGGTACGGGTTCTGCGGACAGCGGGCCGCAGGCCAGCGCCGCCGCGGCGGTCAGGAACAGCGCTCTCCTGGCGCGCCTGCTTAGGTAAGTAATAACTTTCATCGTTAGATCTCCGGTGGAAGCAGTTGAGCCGACAGCGGGAACCCTGCGCGGGAACCCTACTAGGTTATAATAAAATACTACTGCCGGGCGCCACAAGAGGAAAAGACAATTCTCGATCGGCATTGTGATACAAATTTAAGTAGAATTAAAGCTATGGACACAGCTCCCAAGAAACTGGATATCGGCCCGGCCGAGCTGGAATGGCTGGCTTGCGCTTTAATTATTTCATGCCCCCCCGAAGAAATGACCACCCTTAAAGATTTTTTCTCCCGCCTCCCGTCCCTGGGGCTGTTCGAATATCCCCCCGGCGCGGAGGTCTTAACGGAAGGCGGCTTAGGAACGGACGTGTTCGTGGTCTATTCGGGCAGCCTTTCCGTTCACAAGGTGCTTACCCTGGAGCCGGAGCTGATAGGCAGGCTAGGCAAAGGCGATTTTTTCGGCGAGATGAGCTTTCTCGCCACCTCGCACCGCTCCGCCACCGTCCGCACGGAGGAGCACTGCGCGATATTCAGATTTTCCGCGCAGGAACTGGCGGCGGTAGTAAGCGGCAACAAAGCGCTCGAGGCGAGAATAAAGAAAGTAGCGCTGGAAAGGCTGAATAGGAATTTCGAGGATATCGACAGAAAGAACATTTGAGCGATAGCGGGAACTTTCCGGGGAGCGCGGCCAAAAGGCCGCGCTTTTTTATTGCGGCAGGGCCGGCACCGAAAGCCAGTAATCGCCGAAGCGGCCCAGCAGGCTTTTAAACCCCTCGAAACTGTCAGGCTTGGTTATGAAGGAGGCCGCGCCATTCTCATAGCTGCGGACAATGTCGCCCTGGGCGCAGGAGGTGGTAAGCATTATCACCGGGATCTTCCTGAGGGCCGGGGACGCCTTCAGGATCCGCAACAGGGAG
This sequence comes from Elusimicrobiota bacterium, assembly GCA_026388125.1. Classification (GTDB taxonomy): domain Bacteria; phylum Elusimicrobiota; class Elusimicrobia; order Elusimicrobiales; family UBA9959; genus UBA9959. Next base: position 3,741 of record JAPLKJ010000300.1, on the reverse strand, counting down.
AACCCGTCCATCGACGGCATATTGATGTCCAGCAGCAGGAGGTCCGGCAGAACCGCCTTCCTGCCGGCATAATCCCCGCGGCATTGCAGGTAATCCAGGGCGGCGCGGGCGTTCAGGATCGTTTCCAGGTGGTGGCGGGTCCCCATGCCGGAAAAAACTTTTTTAACCATCACGATATCGTCTTCGTTGTCATCTACCAGCAGGATGTCCAGATGGCCGTAAGATCTATTCATAACTGCCCCGCCGCGCCGGAATAACACGCACAGCCCGGCTCTGCGATCCAGCCCCCGCGGCCTGTCGGTATTGCCGTTATCTGCGCAATATAATATAGCAGGTGTATTAAAGATATCAAGTGCCGGTTGAGTACACAAAGCCGCTGCTTACAGTATACCCTTGAAATTAAGGAACACGATGAAGGTGAAGACGATAGCGAAGATGCCGCCCCAGAACAGAAGCTGGCCTGCCACCCTGGCTGCTTTGCGTGAGCCTGGTTCCACGGCCGCGCCTTCGGCCCCGGCCGCCGGCCTGGCGAACCTGCGCCGCAGGAAGGCGCCCGCCGCCACCACGCAGAAGGGCAGGGCGATCATAATGACCGCCTCCCAGAGAACTGAAAGGTCCGTGGCGGTCATGGAACAGGTACCTCCTCACCGTTGCGGTAACAGGCTTTGCGCGCCATAACGTAGGCCGGGCTGGCGGCTTCCATCCTGCCCGTCAACTGGGCCACGCCGGGCAGGCGCTCTGGGACCAGGCCGAAAGTGCGGTTGCCGCAGACTATGGCGCCCCTGAGGCCCTGGCTCGCCTCGCGGGCCAGGTCCTTATTCCATTCACCCTCCCACATCCGGCGGGCATCGTCCGCGCTGCGGCCTTCGAGCCGGTCCTGGAAATAAGGCAGGCTGAAGTACATCAGGCGGCGGGCCACTATCGATAGTCCGTACAGCGGGTTTATGCTGGTTTTTGTGCCCACCCCGGCGGTGTTGCAGCCCTCGAACATCACCACGCCGTTCGCGGCCATTTTACCGCGCAGCAGCTGGGCCGCTTTTTCTGCGTCGACATCGTAATTGCTGCCCACGGTCTGTAAGCCAGGAGAACCGTGACCGTAAAAAACTACGCGGCTGACGGAGCCGTCGGACAGGCCGCGCAGATAGCCCTCCGCTTCGGTGCCGCTGCGGAACACCGCGGGTTGGCCGGAGCTGCGGGTGTAAACGGTAATGCCATAGGCGTCGGGCATGATGCCCGAGGATTTGGCTTCGGTTTTTGCGGTTACTTCGACCGGCGGTGGAACGCCGTCAGCCCTGACGGGGGGTTGCAGGCGCGCAACGGGCTGTGCCGCGCCGGCAGGCCGCCCGCCAGCGGGGCTGCGGCCGCCGCCAAGCGCCACCGGATCATTGCCCGCGGCTACCTGGCCGTCGTAAAATTTAGCGAGGCCACCGGCATTAAGATTTGAATGGTCCGTACCCGCGAATCGTTCCAGCCCCCCCACAGTACCCGCGCCCGCGGCAGGTGAACCGGCGGCAGTAGCGCCGGCGGCCGTGGGGCGCACACCGGTTGCACGCGGCGAGCGGGCGGCCTTAAGGGCGTTAATGGCCTCGGCGGTCAGGTACGGTCCGAGCGCCGCGGCGTCGGCCGCGTCTATGCCCCGCGCCCCCGCTTTGGCGAACGCTGAACGCACCACCGTGAGCTTGCGGAAAAGTGTCTGCGCGTCCTCCCGGCCCTGCCACAGGAAGACCGGTTTCACGGTATCCGTGCCGGCGGCTATGTATTGCCGCGCGGCCGCGGTGCCCCAAAGGCGCATGCCTTCGGCGAAAGAACGCCGCACGGCCTCCTGCCGCGCAGCGGCCGGCCCGCGGTACTTTTCAAGTTCACGCGCCTGCTCCGCCGGCGGCAGAACGGCCCAGGAGGCGCTGGTGTATAAATTCCGTTCCTGGATATACTTGAACTGGCGGGCATAGTCAGGCGAATTCCAGCTTACGGTTTCCTGGGCGGAAGCCGCGGCGGAAAACGCCAGCAAAAGACAAAAGACCGTCCTCATCATATTCATACGCTGTATCCTGCCCTCTGGTATAGTTTACCTCCCGGCAGGGGAAAGTCAAGGGGTAAAGGGTGGCGGCCCGGGCCCGCGGGAAAAAACGCGTGCAGGCGTACGGAAAGAAGGTCCAAGAACAGCGGCCGGGTAACGCGGTCTTTACCGCGGCGCACTCCCGCGGCGCGTCAATCGATCCATTTTATTTCCTGGCCCGCCGCGTTCTTGAATATGAGGAAAGTAACGGTCATGCCCTTGCCCAGCTCCGATTCGGCGAAAAGCCTTCCCCGGTGGGCGTGAGCTATCTGCTGGGCCGTCCAAAGGCCAAGCCCCAGGCCCTCCAAGCCGGCGTTAACCTGGTTATCGGCGCGGAAGAACGGCGTAAAAAGACGCGCCATATCGGCCTGGGACACACCTATCCCGTTGTCTGAAACGGTAAAAATACGTTCTTCCTCCGTTTCACGGTACGTAAGCTCTATCTGCCCGTCCTCGCTTGTATACTTCAGGGCGTTTTCCAGCAGCTGCGTCAGCAGTTCGGCCAGGTAATCGGGGTCCCCGTAGAAAGGATTACCGCTCCCCGTGCATTCGATCTTAAGCCGCTTTGAATGGGTCTGGACGTAATATGAATACTTCAGCCGCAGATAATCGAGCAGTTTGCGCGGGTGCACTTCCTGCTGGCGCAGTTTAGGGACCCATTTAAGCGGGACCTCCGGGCCGAAACAGGCGGCCAGCCTGCACAGCAGCTGATTGGTATTCTGCGTCAGGCCGGCCAATACGGCGTCCGGGGTCTTACCCGGAGCCGCCGCTTTCTCTATATCCTCCAGGTAATTCTTAACCCGGCTTTTGAGGACCCGGAAAATATCTATGGCCAGGCTTTCTCTGACCTTTTCGACGACCAGCGCTTTATCTACGGGCCGCGCGCAGCCGCGGAAACCGTCGAACCGCCCCTCGGACTTGCGGAGATAAAGGTCCACCAGGAGTTCCACCGTGCCGCCGGTTTTCACCCTGCCGGTCATGGTAAGCGTGCAGCGGGCCTGCCCCCTCGGCATGATGGTTTCATCCGGAGCCCCGCGGGAGTACTTCAGATAGTTCCAAAGACATTTGCCTTTTAAAAAATCGGCGTCATAATGCAGGAACTGCGCCATGGCCGTATTTATATCGCGCACCGTTCCTTTCTCATCTACGCTGAACACCCCGTCGAACACTCTTTCCTTGAAGCTGTAAAGTTCCACTTCGCTGTGCACGGCGCGGGTTTCGGAATCTTTCACCATCTTATCCACTTTAACGGCGCCGGCCAAAGTCCCCATAAGCGTGAAGACCAGCATTGCGAACGCGGTGTAGATGAACGCGGGGTTAAGGCTGTCCCCCATATTGAACAGGTAGCCGAGCGGGAGGAACGAAAAGATAAAAATGGACAGGAACAGTCTTGCGCGGAATGTCATGCGGCCAGACCCAGGAAAGACTTAATATTATCCAGCAGATGCGTGGAGGAAACGGGAGAGGGCTCAAGCCCGAGCGCCCGCACTCCGGAGCGCCGGACGATGGCGTCGGCCATCTTTTCAGCCAGCACCGGGTTGGCCTTTACCTCTTTGCGCAGTTCATCGGGAGCGAGCGCGAACAGCTCCACCTCGCTTTCCGCCACCACCGACGCGTTGCAGATCTCCCCCGTAAGAATAGACACCTCGCCGAAATACTCGCCTTCCGAAAGTTCGGCCAGATGC
>JAPLKJ010000182.1 GCA_026388125.1 Elusimicrobiota bacterium | reverse complement strand
ACGGCGCCCTTGCGCCCAGGTCGCCGCTGCGGCCGCTGCTGGTAGCGAAAGCGGCCAAAGAGACGGACCAGATCGCCCTGCGGGAAAAGGTCGATAAACTTAAAAAGAAAGCCAGGTCCTGGGCCGGTTGCCTGGCCCGGGTTTTTGAGGTTTTTCCTATCATAATGCCCCAAGTGCCATTTAGAAATGAAGCCGGTAGCTGTTATACTTAATGACAAAGAACTTGTAAGGCTCTTAACCCACCTTGGCCAGTCGACGGAGTTCCCGAAGTTTAAGCCGGTCGCTCAGGCGTTGTTATATGCAAACACTTGCGGCCCGCCGGACGAACAATGCCAGCTGGACCCGCGGGTTGATCTATACGAAGGTATAGACCCGCTCCCGACAGACGATTAACCCGCCCCCCCCTCTTTCAAAACACCCGCAACAGCCGGGCGCGAAGGCTTTTTGAAAATTTAAAAAAACACGCCGACTTTTTGTATTATACCGGTAAGGGAGAACTTTCCGCGAATTTTTCAGGCAGCGGAAAGGGCAAAATGCGGGAAGCGCTTGAGATAATCCTCATTATGTTTCCTACGAATCCTTCCTCCGCCGAGGCGAAGTAGAACAGGCAGCAGTACAGCGCCGCCGATAAGGTGATGAAGGATAGTGTTCTTTTCATGCTTTATTTCGCTCCTGAGAGTATCTTTTCCACTTCGGGCTTGTCCGCTTTTATGCCCCACATGGCTATCAGGCCCATGGCGTTCTCGGCGATGGCCGGGATATCCTTGGCCGGGATGCCGGCTTCGGAGAGCCTCACGGGGGCGCCCGCCTTCCTGAAGAAAGCTTCAAAGTCCCTGATGGTCTCCTGCGCGTCCTTCGAGCCGAAGACCGCCTTGCCGTATTTCGCCAGGCGCTGCTCCCCGCCGTTGGCCAGGTAATGTTTGAACCAGGCCGGCATGATGATGGCCAGCCCAGCGCCGTGCGCGATGTCGTAGATGGCGCTGAGGGAATGTTCGATAGCGTGGTTGATGAAGCTCATCCTGCCGTAGCCGCAGGAGGCCAGGCCGTTGAGCGCCAGCGTGGCGGACCACATCATGGAAGCGCGCGCGTTGTAATCCTTCGGGTCCTTCAGTATCCTCTCCGTGGACGCGATCACCGAGCGGGACAGCGCGTGCACTATCTCGTCGGTAACGGCGTTGTCCGGGTCCGGCGTGGTGAAGTAGCCTTCTATCAGGTGGGCGATGGCGTCCACGGCCCCGTTGGCCACCTGCGCCAGGGGGAGGCTCATGGTGACTTCCGGGTCGAGGATGGAGGCTTTCGGGAAAAGCACCGTCTCGCCGGTGGAATATTTCTGCTTCGTCTCCTCGTTGGTGACCACGCAGCCGTTGTTCATCTCCGAGCCGGTGGCCGGCAGCGTCAGCACGGTGAAGATGGGCAGCGCTTCCTGCGCGCGGGCCTTGCGGGTGAAGAAATCCCAGACGTCGCCGGCGTACAGGGCGCCCGCGGCGATAGCCTTGCTTTCGTCGATGACGGAGCCGCCGCCGGCCGCTATTACCAGGTCGCACTTCTCCGCTTTAGCCTTTTTGACGCCTTCCCTTACGTGGGAAAGCACGGGGTTGGGCTTTACTCCCGGATGTTCCACCGCCGTAATTCCGCTCCCGGCCAGGGTCTTCAGGACGGCCTCGTAGACGCCGTTCTTCTTTATGCTGCCCCCGCCGTAGACGAACAGGGCTTTTTGGCCGGCTTTGGCCGCTTCCGCCCCGAGTTTTTCTATGGTCCCCTTGCCGAATATTATTTTGACGGGATTGCTGAAGTTAAAGTTTTGCATGTATATTCTCCCTTGCCTGTACAATTATAGCGGTAGACACGGCAGTGCCGCAACCATGTCATTTTAAAAAAATCGCTACAATAAGTAGCGTTTCTATTGTTTTCCAGTATCGTATAAAATATAATCCGAGTTAAGCTATTCACCACTGTAAACTCCTCAATCGTAGATAATGCCCCTAGATTTGATAGTTATTAAGCTGTTTTGGACAAAAATCGTGTTGAGGACAATAAAATAAGCCGAATACTAGCTGTCTTGATTCTATTCGCTATTACACCTGGCGTCTTTGCCGGTAGCTATAATTCCATTTCCGTGCAGGGGCAGCTTACCTCGTCGGCCCCGATTTATGGCGTTAAAGTGGATATCCTCTCCGGTACTCAAACCGTTACGGCAACAGATATCGCCCTTATCCCGAACGTGAGCGGTTTTTTTTCCACCCAAACCTACATATCTGACCCTAAAATATTCTTGACGGGGGCAGACTATATAATACGTTTAAGCAGTCCTAATTTAACAGTGATATCCAGCTTTCCTATAGCTGGCGTCCCGTTCGCGTTGACCGTCCGGGGAGATGTCCAGAACGGTGATCAGAACGTTTTCGGCGCTTATGGCAATGTCGGCATTGGAACGACGGCGCCGGCAGCAAAGCTTGATGTAAGCGGTACTTTAAATATTAGTGTGCCATCAACAGGAAGCATTTTCGCTGCTACCGGCGGAAGCATAACATATAGCGGAAGTTATACTATTCACACTTTCACTTCAAGCGGAACTTTCACTCCAAATGTCAGTGGAAATATTCAAGTTATAATTGTTGCCGGTGGCGGCGGAGGCGGCTATTCAGGCGCTGGCGGAGGAGGAGCAGGCGGCGTTGTTACTTCCACTTCTTTTGCAGTCACCGCGCAGCCATATGCCGTTACAGTTGGAGGTGGCGGTAGCGGAGGCCCAAATGCATACACTGCGGGCTCAAACGGAGGTGATTCCATCTTTTCAACATTAGATGCTGTCGGAGGCGGCGGCGGAGGCAGCAGCGGAAATAATTCAAATTCATGCAAGGGGGTTCTCGGGGGTTCAGGTGGCGGAGGTGGAAACTATCTTGTCCGGTGCGATTATGGCGCTGGAACTACAAACCAAGGTTATCACGGCGGTTATGGCGATGGCAGTGCTCCTTACGAAGGAGGAGGCGGCGGCGGCGCAGGTGCGGTTGGGGCAAATTATACGGCAGGTGTTGGCGGTGTGGGAGGTATCGGTGTTCCCAATCCTATTACAGGTTCTGTTTCAGGCGATTTAGAAGGTGGAACCTATTATTTTGCCGGTGGCGGCGGCGGAAGCGGAACTTTTTATGTTAGTAATTCAATTGGAGGCGCAGGTGGTTATGGAGGAGATTACACTGGTTCAGGCGGTGAAACAGCCGGTACTGCAAATACAGGCGGTGGCGGCGGAGCAGGCGGAACAAATACGGCCGGTTTATCTGGCGGTTCCGGTATTGTAATTATTACCTATTTAACTTCGACCACTGTTACTAATGTTTTAAGAACAACAACCGGCGGCTATGTTGGTATCGGGACTACGGTCCCGACATATAAGCTGGATATTGCCAGCGGAATAATAAATGTGGCGGGCACAGGGGCAGGGATAACGACTACGGGGAATATTAGTGCCAATGCCTATTACGGCAACGGTTCCACACTATCAAGTATTCCTTTATTAGGTTCTACCCAGACATTCACTGGGAAGAATACCTTTTCTGGCATAGCCTCCGGTGTTGGCCTTTGGAATCCTGGTGATTTTAAATGGAAGATTAGTCAGTCCTCCGCCTGCGGAAGCGGGTGGTTAAGAGCAGATGGAACAAGTATCTCTACGATCACATACTCAAGCCTGTTCAGCGAACTTGGATATATGTTTGGTGGATCCGGTGCCAACTTCTCACTTCCAGATATGAATAATGGGAAGTTTATCCGCGCCATAGGAACACTTAACCCTAGTATGGGTATAAAACAGTCCGACACATTCCAGACCCATGTGCACTCCGGCGGCAGAGTTTCTTTCCTTAATTCCGGTATTCCTGCTGGGGCCAATGATACAACCTCTACTTCTGGGAACACTGGCGCTCCAGCTACCGGGTCTACTGGTAGCGAAACTCGCCCTCGCAACTACGCCATGATACCCTGTATCTATACGGGAGTGAAATAAATATCCTTTAAACATATTTGTCGCGTCTCACCAACTGGGACCCAGTATCGTCCCACCAATTCGGACCCACCCTTTTCAGGTTGTTTTCTAGTCTAACTCTTTGTCCTCCTGCCCGGCAACTTTTTTGAGCGTTTTTCTGCTGCTTTTTTTGTGCTACTT
>JAPLKJ010000073.1 GCA_026388125.1 Elusimicrobiota bacterium | reverse complement strand
CCGGGGCCATAGACACCTACCGCAAGATCCGCAACACGCTGCGCTATCTGCTCGGGAACCTCAGCGACTTCAAGCCGGAGCTGCACCGCGTTGCCGACGACAAGCTGCTCGAGACCGACCGCTACATGCGGGCGAGGCTCGCCGTGACCGCGGCGGCGGTGGAAAAGCATTACGAGAATTTCCAGTTCCGCCAGGCCGTGCGCGCCGTGGCGGACTTCTGCATACTGGACCTGTCCGCCTTCTACCTGGACTCCCTGAAGGACAAGCTGTACACCTTCAGCTCCGACTCCGTGGAGCGCCGCTCCGCCCAGACCGTGCTCTACGACATCCTTACCGCGGTGCTCAAGATGACGGCCCCGGTGCTGTCGTTCACCGCCGAGGAGGCCTGGCAGACCGCCAGGCTGGAGATAGACCCGGCGCTGGAGGAGAGCGTGTTCCTGGCCGACTACCCGAAATTCCCCGCGGCCTGGGCCGACCAGGCCCTGCTGGAGCGCTGGGAGAAGATAATGGGCGTGCGCGAGACCGCCACCAAGGCCATAGAGGAAGTGCGCAAGACGGGCGCCGTGGGCTCCTCGCTGGAAGCCCGCGTGACGCTGCGCACCGCGAAACCGGAAATGAAGGCTTTCCTGGACTCCGCCCTGCCGCTGTGGCCCCAGGTGCTGATAGTCTCCGAGGCCGCCGTAGAGCTTGACCCCGCGGCGGGGGAGCTGGAAGTCAGGGTGAACAAGGCGGAGGGCGCCAAGTGCCCGCGCTGCTGGCAGTGGCGCCGGGACATCGGCTCGAACGCCGCTTCTCCCGAGCTCTGCGGCCGCTGTTCCGCGGTATTGAAGGGCGCCGGGAAATAATGAGGAAATTCTTTTCTCCGGCCGCGGTGCTGGCCATCTTCGTCCTGGACAGGCTTTCCAAGGTCTGGGCGCTGGAGCATGTTTTCCCGCGCTCCGTGGCCGTGCTGCCTTTCCTGCGCCTTACTTACGCCGAGAACACCGGCGTGGCTTTCGGCCTGTTCCACGGGAACAATCTTTTCTTCATAGTCGTGAGCGCGGCGCTGGTAGCGGTGCTGCTGTTCTTCCGCCGCCGCATCAGGGCCGGCGGCCTGGCGGCGGAGGCGGGGCTGGCGCTGGTGCTGGGGGGGGCGCTGGGCAATCTTTACGACCGGCTGGTTTACGGTTTCGTGGTGGACTTTTTCGACCTTTCCTTCTTTCCCGCGGTCTTTAACGTGGCCGACAGCGCCATCACCGTCGGCGCGGTGCTGCTGGCTTTGGGCATGAAGGAAAGAGCGGACGGCGCAAAGACGAGCGCGTAGAGGCGCGAACAGGGGATGGTATGAAAAAAATTATTTACCTCGTATTCTTCGCGGCGGCGCTGGCGGGCTGCAACAGGTCGCCGGAATTTTATTTCAAACGGGCGAACTACCAGTTCTCCGTCGGGAAGGAAGGCCAGGCCCTCGAGGATTATAACAGGGCGCTGTTCCTGCGCCGCAACTTCCCGGAAGCGCTGACCGCGCGCGGCATGCTCTACGAGCGGCAGGGGGACAGGCAGAAGGCCGGGCTCGACTATAAACGGGCCATCGAGACCGATCCCTCCTACCTGCCCGCCTATAACAACATGGCCGCCCTGCTGATGGACGCGGGCAATTACAGGGAAGCAGCCGAGTATCTTTCCCAGGCCCTCGCGGTGAAGCCGGATTATCCGTACGCCCTGCTCAACCGCGGCCTGTCCTACTACAAAATGGAGAATTGCGCCGGAGCCGACGCCGACCTTACGAAAGCGCTGGAGCTTAACCCGAAACTCGGGCTGGCTTTTTACCATCGGGCGCTGTGCCGGCGCCGGTCGGACGATGTCGCCGGGGCGCTGGCCGACCTGGACGCGGTGCTGGAGCTGAACCCGGCCGCCACCCTGGCCTGGTTCGAGCGCGGGAAGCTGAAGTTCTCCGCCAGGGATTTCGCGGGGGCCGCGCTGGATTTTTCGAAGAGCGCCGAGCTGAAAAAGGACGACCCGCAGGCCGCGTACTGGCTGGCGCTGGCGTTCTACAAGAGCGGCTATTACGAAGGGGCGTTGGAGAACGCGCTTCGGGCCGCGGAGCTCAAGCCGGATTCCTACCAGGCCGCCGGGCTGCTGGGCGATGTCTACGCCGCCTCAGGGGACCTGCCCAAAGCCAAAGAGTTCTATCTTAAGGCCGCCGGGCTTTCCTCGCAGTATGCCGCCTACTACAACGCGCGGCTCAATGCCCTGGGCCGCCGGGCCGGGCGACGCTGAGCGGCCGCAGGAGGACCTGAATATATATGGCCGACGAAAACGACCTGCCCGGCTGGCGGAAAAAATTCCTCGCGAACAGGATGACCTTCGAAAGCATCCTGTTCGAGCGGGAGTCGGTGCTGCCGCAGAAAGAAAAGATGAGCACCGGGCTGCTCGTGCTCGCCGGCATCTGGCTGTTCTACTCGCTGCTGCTGGCCCAGTGGGTGCTGCGGCGCGGTTATTTCTTCGTGCAGGCCGACGCGGAAAGCTTCACCGGCCTGCTGCGCTACGCGGCCTACCTGAAGAGCCAGGGGGTGCTGGCCCTGATAAAGCCCGAGCTGGCCGGCATGAGCCTGAACCCGCCGTTCTATTTCCTGGCCTACGTGCCCGTGCTCTCCTACCTCACCTCCGACCTGAACCTGGCGCTGATCATCGTCAATTCTTTCTTTATGCTGGTGCTGGCGCTGTCGGTCTTCGCCGCGGTGCGCAAAACCCGGCCGAACCGCTCCGGCTGGCTGGGCGCCGCCTTCGCCCTGTCCATGCCTTTCGTGCTGGAAACGGCCCGCCGCCCGGCCCCGGAAATGGCGCTGATGGCCCTGGTGGCCGCCCTGTACGCGTGCTATATCCGGTCGGAAGAGTTCGAGCAGGGAAATAAATGGACTTTCTGGTTCGCTCTCTGCCTGAGCCTCGGCTTCTTTTCCCACCGCTTTTTCTGGCTGTATACGCTGCCGCTGATACCGTTCATCCTTACCGGCCTTTCCAGCCCGCTGAGCCGCGACGAACTGCTCAAGGGAATATTCCCCGGTCTGCTGTTGAACCTGCCCTGGTACCTGTTCTCCGCGGCGGTGCTCGCCTCGGGGTTCCTGCCGGTGATCGGGGCGTACCAGGGTTTCTGGGCCTGTTTGAAAACGGGGCTGGCCTCCGCCGGGCTGCCGCTTTTCACGCTGGGCGCCCTGGCCCTGGCCTGGATGTATTTCTCGGTCTTCATGCCCTACGAGAAAAAGAAAATAGTCGCCGCCCTGTTCTGGGTGCCCTACCTGGTGCTCACCTGGGGGCTGCGCGGCAGCCGCCCCGAGCTGCTCTATCCGGCCATGCTGCTGCCTTTCGCGATAGCCGTGCCGGTGATGACGCCGCACGCGCTGAGGCGCTACCTGTTCGTTCTCGTGCTGGCCCTGGGCGCCGTCAACCAGTCGGGCCTGGTGCCGCCGTTCTCGCTGGGCCGCTACAGTTTCGGCGGCCTGCCGCTGCCGCCCTCGCAGGTCTACCGCGTCGACGAAATTATTTCTCAGATCAAAGCGGGCACCCCGGCCAAAGCGGGCCTCGTGGGGGTCTACGGCGGGGATAACGGGCTGAACGCCGACAGTCTGCGTTTTGCCGCTTTGAAAGCGGGGCTGGACGCCAGGTTCGAGAACGACCCGGCCTGCCCGGCCTGCGCCTCCGTGCTTATCCTTAAAACGCGCGCGGCCGGCGCCGCGGCGCCGCGGGCGGGCGCTTTCGCGGGCGTCAAGGCGCAGCCCTGGTTCCCGCAGCTGTTCGCGAAAAAGACCGAGCTGGCGCTGGCGGACGCTTCCTGGGTGGAGGTCTACGTTAAGGTGCCCGGACTGGGCAGGATCTTCGAGGACGGGACGTACAGCCTCGGCGCGCTGACCTTCGGAGAGCTGTCCATCCCCGACGCCACGCTGAAAGTGGAGGGTTTCGACGCCGCCGCAGGGGCCTACGCCAAAGGAGAGTTCTTCGCGCCTTCCGCCGCGCTGCGCGGGGGGGATATTTACGGCCTGACGCTGCAGCTGGAGGGCGTGCAGCTCGCCGGAGCGGCGCCGACGCCGGTGCCGGCCGGGATGAAAAGCCTGAAGCTGACCTCGGCCAAGATCACTTCCTACGCCCTGGAGAAGTACCTGTCGGAGCGGTTCCCTTCGCTGTCCGAACTGCAGGTCACCCTCGACCGTACGCTGGGCGTTTCCGCGGTGGCCCGCGGGCGCAAACTGGAAGCCGAATTCATTCTGGCGCTGACCGCCCCGGACGTTATAGAGATCAGGCCCGTGGTCTTTTCGCTCGGGCCGGTAAGCGTTTCGCAATACCTGCTGAAACTTTTTTCCTTCCGCATGGATTTTTCCGGCAATCCTTACGGCTTCACTATCTCCGGCCTGCGCATACGCGGCCAGATGCTGGAGTTTTACTGAGCTAAAATGAACTTACTTCCGCGCTACTATACCAGTGTCCTCGCCGCCGCACTCGCGGCCTGCCTGTGCTGCGGGGGCTGCGTGCCCGCGCCCGAGGGGTACGGCAGCCCGGCCGCCGCCTCCTCCGCCGCGCTGGACGCTCCGGTGCGCGGGCTGGACCCCGGTTATAAGACCGAGGAGACGGCGCATTTCCGGCTTAACGCCTATACCACCGCGTCAGCCGCGCAGTACGCGGCGATGTGCGAGGAGAACTACGGCAGGATAATGCAGGACCTGGGGATTTATTCTTTCGTGCCGGCGCGGCCTTACAACGTGACCGTGTACCGGGACGCGGCGGAATACCACCTGAAGACCGGGCAGCCGGACTGGTCGGGCGGCGCGGCCTACGGCAACGCCCTGCTGCTTTACGAGAGCGGCAACCTGCGGCCCGCAACGGCGCATGAAATGACACACCTGGTCTTCAACGAGTTCATGGGCCTGTCGCAGGCGGCGCAGCTGCGCTGGCTCAACGAGGGCGCGGCCGTTTACGAGGAAGGCCGGTCGAGCCCCGAGATCTCGGCCTTTTACGCGCAGAAGGTCAGGGAAGCCGTGGCGCCCAACCCCATCCCTTTCTCCCAGATGGTGAACCTCGCCCCGCAGCGGGAAACGGTGCTCAACGTCGACCGCTGGTACTCGCAGGTGGGCTCGGTGGCCGGGTTCATGATACGGACCGGCGGCTCGTTTAATTTCTCGCTGTTCCTCGCGAAACTGCGCGACGGCGCCCCGGTGGACCAGGCGCTCGACTCCGCCTACTCCGGGGCGTGGAAAAAACTGGCCGACGTGGAACAGGCGTGGCTGCTGGAAGTGAAGCGCTAGGCGCCGCGGCGGCGACACTATCTTATGAACAACCCCGTGCCGGCGGTAAAATTAAGGAAAGCGGTGGTCCCGCTGGGCGGCGTGCACTGCGCGGCCTGCGTGGCGCGGCTGGAAAAAGGCCTGAAGGCCGTGCCGGGCGTGGCTGAAATTTCGGTGAACCTTTCTTCCAAGACCGCCTTCCTTACCTACGATCCGGCAAAACTTAACGGCAAGGCCGTGGCGGCGCAGATAGAGGCGCTGGGCTACAAGGCCCTGGCTTTTTCCGAATCGGCGGGCACCGCGCAGAACACCGCGCTGAAGGAGCTCGAAAGGGAGAGCAGCGTTTCCTTCTACCGGTTCCTGCTGTCCTTGTTCTTCGCCTGTTTCCTGCTGCTGGACTACGCGCTGGGCCTTTCCTCCTATACCATGCTGGCGGTGGCGGGGCTCGCCTGGGGCCTGGCCGGCTGGCATTTCCACGCCGGTTTCATGCGCGCGCTCAGGTCGAGGTCAGCCGACATGAATTCGCTGGTGTCGCTGAGCACCACCGTGACCTTTTTCTACGGCGTTTTCGTTACCGTGGCCCCTCACCCGGCGGGCCCGCTGCACCGCGCGCAGTGGCACGAGCTGGTGCTGCTGATCACCTTCATAAATTTCGGCCGCTGGCTGGAGAACCGGTCGAAGAGCAAGGCCGGCGAGGCCGTGGCCAAACTTTTCCTCATAGCGCCTAAATTCGCGCGCCGCCTGACGCCGGCCGGAGAGGAAACGGTGCCGGTGACGGATATACAGCCGGGCGATAGACTGCTGCTGCGGCCGGGCGAACAGGTGCCTGTGGACGGCCGGGTCACCGCCGGCGCCTCCGCGCTCGACGAAGGCCTGCTCACGGGCGAGTCGCTGCCCAGCCAGAAGGCCGCCGGCTCGCGCGTTTACGCCGGCACTATCAATACCACCGGCTCGCTGGAATTCACGGCCGAAGGCGTGGGCGAAGACACCGCGCTGATGAAGATCATAAAAGCGGTGCAGGAGAGCCAGGCGGCTAAAAGTTCGGTGCAGCGCCTGGTGGATAAAATTTCAGCCTGGTTCGTGCCCGCGGTCTTCGGGCTCGCCACGGGCGCGGCCGCGCTGTGGCTGTATTACGCCGATCCCTACAGGGCGGTCAGCGTGTTCGCGGCGGTGCTGGCCGTGGCCTGCCCCTGCGCCATGGGGCTGGCCGTGCCGATGGCCGTGGCCGTCGGCTTCGGCCGGGCGGCCTCCATGGGCATACTTATGCGCAACGCCGATATCCTCGAGCGCATCTCGCGGGTGGACGTGGTGATCTTCGACAAGACCGGCACCGTCACCGACGGGCGCCTGAGCCTGGCCGCGCTGGAACCGTACAAGATCGACGAAAGGAACTTTCTGGAGCTGCTGGCGGCGGTGGAGGACAAGTCCGAACATCCTTTCGCGGAGGCCGTCCGCGCGCGCGCCGAGGCCGCCGGAGTGAAGCCGCGCAGCGTGACCGCTTTCGAAGCTTTTCCGGGCAAAGGCGTTAAAGCCGTGGCCGGCGGCGGCGAAATAGCCGCCGGCAATCTTAAATGGTTCGACGAGCTGGACATTATAGTGCCGGCGGCCGCGCGCGCCGGCATAGAGAAGGCCAGCGACGCCATGCTGCTGCTGGCGCTGGACGGGATATATAAAGGCTACGCCAGGCTCGGCGATACTCTGCGGCCTGAAGTGCCCGCCATCATAGCGGAGCTTAAGGCGATGGGCATCGAGCCCGTGCTGGCGTCGGGCGACCGCCAGGCGGTGGTGGCCGCGGCCGCCGAGGCGGCCGGGATAAAGACCTTCCACTCCGAAGTGCTGCCCGTAGAGAAAAGGCGCCTGGTGATGCGCTACAAGGCCCTGGGTAAAAAAACGGTGATGGTGGGGGACGGGTTCAACGACGCGCCGGCGCTGTCCGAGGCCGATATCGGCATAGCGATGCGCAGCGGCACCGACGTGGCCGCCGAGGCCAGCGATATCACGCTGATGCACAACGACCTCAGGTCCGTGGTCCGCGCCATCAGGATCTCGAAGGCGATACGCAGAGTTATCTGGCAGAACCTGGCCTGGGCCTTCATCTATAACATGGCGCTGGTCCCGCTGGCGGCCGGGGTGCTTTACCCGTGGTGGGGGCTGCTGCTGCCGCCGCATTTCGCTGGGGCCGCCATGGCGCTCAGTTCGGTCTCGGTGGTGATGAACTCGCTGCGGCTGAAGAATATGAAGATCTGACCCCGTCCTTAACTCAATAACAGGAGCCGTACCATGAAAAATACTTCCACAAAATTCGGTTATACTTCCGGACAGGCGCAGAGCGTCAGGCATATCGAGCTGCCGGAAATAGAGGCGTGGGAGAACCAGTACAAAAGGGCTTACACTATCAGGATAGTGCACCCGGAGTTCACTTCCGTCTGCCCCAAGACCGGCCTGCCGGATTTCGGCGTGGTGACCATAGATTACGTGCCCGGCCGGCTCTGCCTGGAACTTAAGTCGCTTAAATATTATTTCCTGCAGTACCGCAACTGCGGCATCTTTATGGAGAATATCGCCAACCGCGTGCTGGACGACGTTGTGAAGGCCGTGAGACCAAGGTCCTGCACCGTAACGGCCGACTTTACCCCGCGCGGAGGCCTGCGTTCCGTGATCGAGGCGAAGTATCCGTACAAAAAGTAATTATTTCTTTGAGTTTTTGATATAATACTATTGTTATAAAAGAGGCCCAGTTTGCACAGCGATGGCATCTTTGGCAAGTATGAGATTAGGCCCAGTTGGCGCAGCGGTAGCACCCTGGGAAAGTATGACGTAGCAGATGCCGCAAGTGATTTTAAGCCCAGTTGGCGCAGCGGTAGCGCGTTCCCTTGACATGGGAAAGGTCACAGGTTCGATCCCTGTACTGGGCACCAGTTTTTAAACAGTATGCGGGAACCACAGCGCCCGTCAGAGCCGTCCGCCAGCAGGCGCGGGAAACCGCCCGGGCGGACGGTTTTTTTATAAAATCCAGAACATAACGCGGGCGGACAAAGGGAAATATGGCAGAAGACAACAACGCGCAGCAACTTGAGAAGGTCAGGCATTCCCTGGCCCATGTCATGGCGCAGGCCGTGGCGGAGCTTTTTCCCGGCGTGAAATTCGGCATCGGCCCGGCCATCGAGAACGGCTTCTACTACGACTTCGACCTGGAGCATCATTTCGTCCCCGAAGACCTGCCGGTGATAGAGAAAAAGATGAAGCAGATCCTGGGCGGGGCCCAGAAGTTCGAACGCTCCGAACTGCCCCGCGCCGAGGCCCTCGCGCATTTCGCGGCCAAGGGGGAGAAATACAAGGTGGAGCTCATCAATGACCTGCCCGAGGGCAGCGTCATAAGCGTTTATAAGAACGGCCCGTTCGAGGACCTCTGCAAAGGCCCGCACGTGGAGCACACCGGCAAGCTGAAAGCTTTCAAGCTTATGTCCATAGCCGGCGCCTACTGGCGCGGCAGCGAGAAGAACCCCATGCTGCAGCGCATCTACGGCGTGGCTTTCCTTACCCCAGACGAGCTCAACGCCTATCTCAAGCAGCAGGAAGAGGCCGCCAAGCGCGACCACAGGAAGCTCGGCCGTCAGCTGGACCTGTACAGCATAAACGAGACCGTCGGGCCCGGCCTGGTGCTGTGGCACCCCAACGGCGCGCGCATCCGCCACGAGATAGAGACCTACTGGAAGGACGAGCATTTCAAGGGCGGCTACGACCTGGTGAACACGCCGCATATCGGCCGCGCGGGCCTCTGGGAGACCTCCGGCCACCTGGGCTTTTACAAGGAGTCCATGTACGCCCCGATGGACATCGACGGCATAGAGTACTACGCCAAGCCGATGAACTGCCCGTTCCACATAGAGATCTACCAGAGCCGCAGCCGCTCCTACCGCGACCTGCCGTTGCGCTGGGCCGAGCTCGGCACCGTCTACCGTTTTGAAAAAGCCGGCGTGCTGCACGGCCTGATGCGCGTGCGCGGCTTCACCCAGGACGACGCCCACATCATCTGCACGCCCGAACAGATAGAGGCGGAGACCATAGAGGTGCTGCGCTTCAGCATGAACATCCTGAAAACCTTCGGCCTGAAGGATATCAAAGCTTACCTGGCCACCCGGCCCGCCGGCGCCGTGGGCGATCCCGCCCGCTGGGAGGAGGCGCAGAAGAGCCTGCGCGCGGCCGCCGACAAGGAAGGCGTGCCGGTGGAGCTCGACGAGGGCGGCGGCGCCTTCTACGGCCCCAAGATAGACCTGAAGGTTAAGGACAGCATCGGCCGCGAATGGCAGATGAGCACCATCCAGTTCGACTTCAACGAGCCGGAGCGCTTCGGCATGGAATACACCGGCGCCGACGGCCATAAGCACCAGCCTTACATGGTGCACCGCGCGCTGCTGGGGTCGCTGGAACGCTTCTTCGGCGTGCTGATAGAGCATTACGCCGGCAACTTCCCGCTGTGGCTGGCCCCCGTGCAGGTGAAGGTGATGAGCATAACGCAGGAGCAGGAGGGCTATGCGGGTGTTGTGGCGGCGAAGCTCAAAGCCGCCGGCCTGCGCGTGGCGCTGGACCTGGGGCACAGCACCATCAACGCCAAGGTGCGCGACGCCGCGCTGGAAAAAATACCGTATCTTGTGATAGTCGGAAATAAAGAGAGCGAAGCCGGCACGGTTTCGCTGCGCCTGCGCGGGGGGAAAAGCCTTTTCGGCATCAGTACCGCCGAACTGATCGAGAACCTGCGCAAGGAGACTTCCCAGAGACTGCTCACCGGGATATATGCCTGAAAAAAAACTGCTGCTCCCCATACTTCTGCTGCTGTGCTCGGCGGCGCCGGCCCGGGCGCAGTTCCAGGCCTCGCAGCTGAGCGAGGACGAGGCCGTCTTCCAGAACCTCGCCGTGCTCTACGAGACCGCCACCGACCGTTCGGCGGTGGTGGAGGCTTTCCGCAAGTTCCTCAAGCAGTACCCGAAAAGCCACCGCAACTCCGACGCCGTCTTCATGCAGGGCTCGGCCCGCATGGCCAAAGGCCTGGAGATACTGCGCCAGGAAAAAAATTCCAAGCTGGTCTCCGAAGCGCGGGCCATGGTAGGGGCCAACGCGGCGGCGCTCGCCGAACTTAAGGGCGCGGGGGAGGATTTCTACGCGGTGACGGACGACGGGAACAAGAGCGGCCTGGAGGCCTCGGCCCAGTACCGCCTGGGCGAAGCTTATTACAACAGCGGTAACTGGGAACGGGCGCTGAAGGAATTCCTGAAAGTCGAGGACAAGTATCCGAAGAGCTATATAGTCCCCGAGAGCCTGCTGGGCGTGGTCTACGCGAACATCGCGCTGGGCCGCTACCAGACCGCGCAGTCCGCGCTGTTCCGGCTGGAGGAGATCTATCTGCCCTACGCGCGCGAGCCGGCGGTGTTTTTCGCCAAGGCCGTCATAGAGCTCAACCGCAAGAACTACCCGGCCGCGCAGAAGCTTTTCCTGCAGCTGAACACGCCGGAAGCCCGTTTCTTCCTGGGCAAGGCTTACCTCTACGAGGGGCGCACCTACCTGGCCGCCTCCACTTTCCAGAAGCTGGTGGCGGATTTCCCCGACCTGGATTTCCGCGAGGAGGCGGAGCTGCTGACCGCCGACTCCTTCTTCTACGCGCGCGATTTCGAGGGGGCCATTTCTAAGTACCAGGATTTCCTGAAGAAATACCCGCACTCGAAGCTGCGCAGCGCCGCCGTGTTCCGCATCGGGGCCTCGCAGTTCAACATGAAGGACTACCCCAGCGCCCGGTCCAATTTCCAGTCCGTGATGGACAGGGACCCCCGCGATTTCTTCGCGCCCATGGCGCAGTTCTTCATCGCGGAGTCCTACCTGGAGAACAAGCAGACGCGCGACGCGCTGTTCGCCTATACCAAGGTGACCACCTCCTACGGCGGGTCCTCGGTGGCCGCCCCCAGCCAGTACAAGACGGCCTGGTGCCAGTACCTGCTGGGCGACCAGCAGCAGACGGTCAACGCGCTGGACACCTTCCTGGTGCTTTACCCCTCCAACCCGCTGGCGAAGAACGCCCACTACCTGCGCGGTCTGGCGCTGCTGGAACTAAAGAAGACCACGGAGGCCCTGCGCTCTTTCCAGAACGCCGTGGACCTGGCCCCTTCCAGCGAAGTGGCTGAGCAGGCCCTGTACATGATCCTGCGCGCGGAGTACGCCCGCGGCAACTACAACAGCATCCTTACGTCGTACCAGTTCATTTTCAAGACCCTGCCGCCGGCGGGGTCGAAGTGGCGGGCGCTGAGCCTGCTGTACGTGGCCGAGGCTTATATGGCCATCAACCTGACGGAGGACGCCAGGAACATCTACAACACCATCGCGCGCATCTACCCCAACGACGTGTCCACGCTGTACGCGCAGGAGGGGCTGGTCTGGTGCTACTCGCTGTCCGGCGACGCCGAGGCGGCCGCGCGGGCCAGGGAGAAGCTTAAAGTCCTGCGGGCCGCCTTCCCGGACGCCGAGCAGCCCGACGGCTCCGACGCCATGGCGCTGGCCGACAGCAACTTCAACAACAAGGATTACGAGAAAGCTTTCCAGCTGTACGACGGCTTCGCCACCGAACGGCCGGAGAACCAGTACGCCGCCACCGCGCTTTACCGCGCCGGGCTGGCCCTGTACCGCCTGCGGTATTACAGCCAGGCCGTGGATACCTGGAGCCGTATTTTTAAAAAATATCCCGACGCCCCGGAAACGGAGCCGGCGGATTTCCAGATAGCCGACATCCTGTTCCGCGCCCAGAAATACAACGAGGCGGCGGCCGCCTACGAGCGGATCCTTACCCGCTATCCCAAGAGCCCGCAGCTGCCGCTGGCCTGGCTGCGCATGGCGCAGGTGCGCTACAGCCTGAACCAGGACGCGCAGGCCCTCGAGCAGGCCAGGCTCGCGGTGTCCAATTACCCGGAGGCCCCCGAGGCTACGGACGCGTTCGACCTGGCCGAGGCCGTGTTCGACCGCAACCCCGGCATGGATTTCACCGCCTGGCTGGGCGGGCTGGCCGCCCGCAGCCCGCAGGACAGGACCTCCGGCGAGGCCCTGTTCAGGCTGGGCCGCCGCCAGTTCGAGAAGAAGGATTACGCCTCTTCCATCGCCACCCTTAAAAAGTTCAGCGTGGATTATATCGACCACCAGGACATAAAGGACGCGCAGTTCTACCTGGGCGAGGCGTTCTTCCAGTCGGGGGATATGGACAACGCCGCCGGGGTCTTCGAGCGGTTCACGCGCAATTACCAGGACGCCAAGGAGCACCCGGTGGCCCTTTTCCGCCTGGGCAACGCCTATTACAACCAGAAGAAGCACGAAGAGGCCGCGCAGGCCTATTCCAAGCTGGTGGCGCAGTATCCGGAAAGCGAATATATAAAGCCGGCGCTGTTCAACCTGGCGCTGTGCTACAAGACCATCGGCGCGGTGGACAAGGCCGAAGCGGCCTACCGGAAATATTACAGCCTTACCGGGAAATCGGACGATTCTCTGAGCGCGCTCTGGGAGATCTTCAACATCCAGAAAACGCGGGGCGACCTCTCCGGCGCCATCAAAACCCTTACGCAGATCTACGGCGAGGCGGGGGGCAAGGAAGACGGCCTGGAAGCCCTGTATTATATGGGCGAGATCAGCGGCGACAACAACCAGACCGAAGAGGCGCGGGATTACTGGGAGCGGCTGGGCAAGCAGCAGCCGCTGTCCGACGCCTGGCGCCTGCAGGGAATGGTGAAACTGGCTGATATTTACGAGGCCGAGAAGAACTATGCCGAGGCCGCGCGCATTTACGACGATATCGCCCGCAACTCGCGCAAGGCGGAATTCGCCAGCGCGGCCGCGGAAAGGGCGAAGGCCCTGCGCGAGATGAACCGCGCCGCCGGCGGGCCGGCGCAATCCGCCGTCCCGGAGAGCGCTCCGCCGCCGGCGGAGATGGATTCTACGCCGGAGCCGGCCCCGGCGGCCGCCCCGGAAGCCGCCCGGCAGGCCGAAGCGGCGCCCGCGCCCGCCGCGGCCGCCCAGCCCTTACCTGCCCCCGCCCCGGCGCCGGAGGCCGTGCAGCCGCCGGCCGGAGGAAAAGCCGCTGTGAAAACCCAGCCTGCGCCGGCTTCGAAAAAAGCGCCGGCCGCGAAGAAAAAAAAGCCCGCGGTAAAAAAAGCGAAAGCGGCGCGCTAGCACTGGAGAAACTATGGAAAACATCAATTACCTGGCGGTCCTGAAAGAAAGTTTCACCCTGATCATCCTGCTGTGCTGTTCCGTCCTGTCCATCACTTTCGCTTTCGAGCGCTGGTGGTATTTCCGCAAAGCCAGGCAGAAGAAAGTGGACGAATTCCTGGCGCACATAAGCGGCATGCTTAAAAGGGGGGAGATAGACAAAGCGCTTGAGTTCACCGCGAAGATAGATTCCCCGCTGTCCCGCCTGTTCCATTACGCGCTGGAGCACCGCGATATGCCGCGCCGCGACCTGGAAGAGCTGCTGGCCACCAAGCGGCAGGAGGAGCGCCTGGGCCTGGAAAGGAACCTGGGGGTCCTGGGGACCATGGGGAACATCGCCCCGTTCATCGGCCTCTTCGGCACGGTGGTGGGCATCATTAAAGCTTTCCGCGACCTGGCGCTGTCCGGCACCGGCGGCCCCACCGTGGTGGCCAAGGGCATAGCCGAGGCGCTGGTAGCCACCGCCGGCGGCCTGGCCGTGGCCATTCCGGCCGTCATAATCTATAACTTCTTCATGCGCAAGACCAAGGTCATCTCCAGCGAGCTCGAGATCTTCTCCGCCCGGCTGGTGATAATGATAGGGAATAAATAACCCCGGTCTTTTTTTATGGCCGTATCCTCGAACAGTTCCGAAGACCCGATCACGGACATCAACCTTACGCCGCTGGTGGACGTGTCGCTGGTGCTCGTTATCATTTTCATGGCGGTGGCCCCGTTCGCCATCCAGGCGGGCATAAAGGTGCTGCAGTCCAAGGCCAGCGCGCAGGTGGGCAAGGTCTCGCTGTCGGAGAGCGTGCAGGTGAAGCTTACGAAGGACGGCATTCTTACGCTCAACGGTACGGAGCTGGCGCGCGAGGAATACCCCGAGGCGGTGGCCAGGGCGCTGGTAAAGAGCGCGGACAAATTCGTGATAGTGAAGGCCGATACGGAGAACAAAGTGGGCCAGGTGGTCAGCCTGATGGACGAAGCCAAGCAGGCCGGCGCGCTGAAGATGGCGCTGATGCGCAACTGAATTTATGTCATTCAAAGTAGAGAACGACGACAATATAATGGCCGGCATAAACGTGGCGCCGCTGGTGGACGTCTGCCTGGTGCTGGTCATTATTTTCATGGTCACGGCCCCGCTGCTTTCCGACCCGGCGCTGAAAGTGAACCTGCCCCAGGCCAAAACGCAGGAGGGGGAGGAGAAGGACAAGATCACCATCACCATCGCCCCGGGGTCCAAATACGCGGTCAACGAGAAGATCTTCGCTACCGAGCCCGAGCTGCTGGCCGGGGTGGAGAGCACGCTGAAGAGCGGCGCTTCGAAGATGGTGGTGATAAAAGCGGACGCGGAAGCCGGCTACGGCGTGCTCACGGACGTTATGCGCTGCGCCAAGGAAGCCGGCGCCACGGTCATAACAATCTCTACCGAACATAAAGGAAAAAAACGGCCCTGAAATGTCTTACCGC
>JAPLKJ010000216.1 GCA_026388125.1 Elusimicrobiota bacterium | reverse complement strand
CCAGCACGCTGTTATTGGAATGCAGGTCTATTGCCGAGTATAATTTCATACAAGTCCCCTCCTTAGCTGTTTTGTAATCGCTTCTAGACAAAGCAATGTTACAAACTGCGGGAGGGGACCCTCTATATGATTATCGGGTTGCTTTGATGGAAATTATCCACAGCTGTCCGGGGAAAGTTTTAAACCGGTGTGAGGGATAAGCCGAGGTGGGCTTGAGAATAAGGAAACTCCCCTATGAGGAAGCGATTTAATGCTTGTTTAGTGGTGCTGTCCGGTAAGAAGGTAAAAACGGGATATGCAGAATCATGTCCAGAATTGAAGAGTGGAGCGTGTAATTGAGAGCCTTAAAAGCTAAATATGCCGATTTCCGCAGGGAAATACGCCTAAATACGGTAGGTTGGCGTCAATTTTGTGATATATGGCGGAAATTTCCCCGGACAGATGTGGAAATTATCACCATCCCGACAAGCCTATGACGGGTTCGTCTGCTATGCTATTTTGTGGCAAGGGGGAGTTATGTCTAAAGAAATTGTTTTGCAAGGGCTAATTGAGTCCAAGATACTTGTTATTCGCGGACAGAGGGTGATGCTCGACCGTGATCTTGCGCCGTTGTATGGCGTTGTTCCAAAAGTGCTAAATCAAGCCGTAAAAAGGAAAAAAGAAAAATTCCCAGTTGATTTCATGTTCCAACTGTCGAAACGGGAAGCTGAAGAACTTTCAAGGTCACAGTTCGTGACCTTGAAACGCGGGCAAAATATAAAATTCCTCCCATATGCTTTTACAGAATACGGGGCCATACAGGCGGCAAATATACTGAATTCCTCGGCCGCTACGCAGGCCGGGATAGCTGTTGTGCGCGCTTTTGTGAGATTAAGAGAAATGGTTTCCGCCCATAAAGAATTGGCTGTTAAGCTTGCGGAACTGGAACGCAGGCTGGCCGGGCATGATATGGAAATAAAAGCCATTGTCGACCTTATCCGGCAACTGATGAACGGTATGAGTCAACCGGAAAATGACAAAAGCTCCGGTTCCAAAAAACAAATAGGCTTCCATCCGGGATGAAAAGTGGAAAAAGAACGGGGCCGATTTACGCCTCCGGGACTAGGATTCGAACTGGATATCTGTGGGGGCATCCTCGCTTTCTAAATAAATACAAATTGTCAGCTCTGATGTGAAAATATAGAATAAGAAACGGTTGCTGTCTTGAAAATCTGCACTATTTAAAAAGTGAACATGCCGCCAGCGAAAAAAACATACCGCACTTATTTCCTGGGCGACGCCTGCCTTTGCTGGGAACTGGGCGGCGCCATCGGGCAGCTGACCTCGCTGCGGGTGCTTTACGCTTACCGGCGGCTGAAAGCGGATAAACAGCTGGCCGCGTTTGGCGTGCACGACCTGGTGCCCTCCTACACCGCGCTGGCGGCCCACGGCGGCCCGCTGTGCGATTGGGCGGCGGTGCGCCGGGCGGTCGACCGCTGTTTTAATTCACTGCCCGCGGCTGAAGCCGAGCTGGCCGGGCAGGCGGCCCGGCACGTCCTGCCCGTGACCTACCGCGGGGAGGACCTGCCGCGCGTGGCCGAGCTGACCGGCCTGACGGAGGAAGAGGTTATCAGGCGCCATACGGCGGCTGAATATATGGTGGCCATGATAGGCTTCCGCCCGCATTTCCCGTATTTGCTGGGGCTCGACCCCGCGCTGGCCGTGCCGCGGCTGGCCTCGCCGCGGCTTAAAGTGCCGGCCGGCGCCGTGGCCATAGGCGGTCAGCAGACAGGCGTTTACCCGGAAGCATCTCCCGGCGGCTGGCATATCCTGGGAGTTACCGACCCCGAACTGCTGAAGCCCATCGCGCCTGGTGATACCGTGATCTTCAAAAGGCTGGCCGAAGAATGCTGATAAACTGCGATATCGGCGAGCGCGGCGCCGGCTCTGCCGAGGACCGGCGGCTGATGGAAGTTATCCATATAGCCAGCCTGGCCTGCGGCGGGCACGCCGGTACTAAGGCCAGCGTAAAAGTTTTCCGCGCGCTGGCCGAACAGCACGGTGTGCGGCTGGCCGCGCATCTTTCCTATCCTGACCGGAAGAATTTCGGCCGGCTGCCCATGCGCATCTCAATGCCGAAACTGCTGGCGGCGCTGGCCGCGCAGCTGGCGCTGCTGCCCGGAGTTAAATGCGTGAAATTCCACGGCGCCCTGTACAACCAGGTCTGCGCCGACGCCGCGCTGGCGGAAGCGCTGGCTGGCTGGCTTAAGGCGGCCGGGATAACTGAAATACTTGCGCCGGACGACGCCGCGCTGGCCGCCTCTGCCCGGAAACGCGGCATAGCCGTTGTGCGCGAAGCTTTCGCCGAACGCCGCTACGAATACGATAAGGCCGCCCGGCGCTTGCGCCTTATGGACCGCGCCAAGCCCGGCGCCTGCCTGACCGGGCTGGCCGCGGCCGCGGCGCAGGCGGCGGAAATAATAGAACGCGGCCGCGTGGACGTTTCCGGCGGGGGGACAGGCCCGCAATGGCGGCCGCTGCCCGCTGATACTATCTGCGTGCATTCGGATTCGCCCATAGCGCTGCCGCTGGCCGTGCGGCTGCGTGAGCTTACGGCGCACAGCGGTGGGAATTCGGGGTGTACGGCCGAGAATTTACGGCTGCTCAAGCCCGGCATCTGCGAAACTGTCGGGCTGCCGGTATACGGCCGGCAGGACGTGGCTGTAACGCCCGGCGGCGCCATGGACTGCTTTTCGCTGCGGCGCGGCAACCTTCTGCTGGGCAACCCGCCCGGAGCACCGGCGCTGGAGATGCTGGTGCCGCCTGAGATAGAATTCCTTACGTCCGGCCGGTTCGCGCTGACCGGTGCCCGGCGTGCGGCGCGTATAATTTTCGGCGGCGCGGCGCGCGAGGCCGAGCACAGCCGCGCCTATGCAGTTGCCCCGGGCGACCGCCTTACCCTAGGCGAAAAGCAGTACGGCCTGCGCACTTATTTATGCTTCAGGGCGGGTGCGGAAGCCGATGTGGCCGTGCGCCCGGCCGCGGCCGCGCCTTTTTCCGGAGCTGGCGGCTGGGCTGATCCCCGCGGGCGCATCCGCGTGCTGCCCGGCCCAGAATACGGGAGGCTGGCGGAGCCGCGGCTGTTCTTTGAAAATTCCTGGCGCACCACGCTGCAGATGGATAAGATGGGCATGCGCCTGGCCGGTGAGCCGCGGCTGCAGTGCGCCCCGGCCGATATGGTTTCCGGCGCTGTGGCCGACGGCACAGTGCAGCTTACGCCCGACGGCCCCATCATATTGCTGCGCCACCGTCAGACCACCGGCGGCTACCCGCGCATTTTCAACGTTATCACCGCCGACATAGACCTGCTGGGGCAGTACGCGCCGGGCCAGCTCATTCATTTCGTGCAGGTAACGCTGGAAGAGGCCCGTGAATTCGCCCGCCAGAAAGAAAAAGCGCTGGAAAAGATCGCCGGCTCCAAACTGGTATAAATCAGGATCAGGCCTCGTCGGCGTCTGGGATCCTGGTGAAGGCTATCCGCAGCGGCACCAGGCCGGCGGATTCGTGGGTGGCGCCGTAGTGCAGCACGTCCTTGCCGAATTTTTCGTTGAGCTGGTCCAGCGTTTTTATCAGCTTGCTCCTGCGCTGGTCCTCGAACAGGGACGGGGCGTGGAACGCCTCGGGCACCAGGCCCGTCATGGCCACGCCCACCGCGAATACCTGGCCCGAAGGCAGCTCCTTCCAGAGCGTTTTGATGGCGTGGATGAACGCCAGCGTATCCTGAGTTTCCATCAGGGTGCAGCGCGCTTTCCAGCTGTCAGCCCCGATGAACCGCACATGGATCTGAATACCGGAGGCGAAGAACCCCTCCTGCCGCAGCCTGGTGGCGGCTTTGTCCGTAAGCTTCTTCAATATCCGCATGGCGCCCTGCTTGTTGCGCAGTTCGGGCGGCAGCACATGCGAGTGGCTGATGGATCTTTGCGTGGATAACTTTTCCTGCAGCTGCTCGCCGCGCAGCAGGTGCCAGATCTCCTCACCGCAAACGCTCCCCCAGGCCTGCTCCAGCTCCTTCGCCGTCATGGAAACTAGCTTCTCCATGGTGAAGATCCCTTTTTTGTTAAGCCTTTCCTCCATCCTGGCGCCAACGCCCGGCAGGTCACGGAGCTTCAGCTGATAAAGAATACCGGGGAGGTCGCACGGGCGGATAACGGTGAATCCGTCCGGCTTTTTCATGTCGCCGGCGATCTTGGCCAGGTAGCGGTTAGGGCCCAGCCCGACGGAGCATTTCAGCGAAGAGCCGACCGTGGTTTTAATAGTAGATTTAATTTTGACGGCCAGCGCTTCGGCCACTTTCATGTCCTGCTGGTAGCCGGTCAGGCGGCACGCCATTTCGTCGATGGAACAGACCGATTCCACCGGCACGCAGGACTCTACGGCCTCCACTATCTTATTGTGGTACCTGATGTAGTTGGCGTGATCGCCCTCGATGAACTTCATCTGCGGGCAGAGCCGCTTCGCCTCGCCCACGTTAGTGCCGGTCTTGATGCCGAAAGCCTTGCCCTCGTAGCTGACGGCTATGCAGCAGGTGCTGTCGCTCATCAGCGGCACCACCGCCACCGGCCTGCCCCGCAGGGCGGGGTTCATCTCCTGCTCGACGGAAGCGAAGAAGGAGTTCATGTCCAGGTAAAGCCAGCTGACAAGCTGGGAAGGGTCGCGTATGGTCATTTAAATACCGCTAATAGCCGCCTATAGTATACAACACCAACCCGACAATCCTTTGTCGGGTTGCTCTGCTATGCTATTCGTATTGCAAGGGGGGATTATGTCTAAAGAAATTATTCCGCAGGAAATATTGGAATCTAAAATTCTGGTTTTCAAAGGGCATAAGGTGATGTTGGACCGCGACCTGGCGGTGTTGTACGGAGTGGAGACAAAAGCACTTAACAGGGCGGTCAGGCGGAACAAGGACAGATTCCCAGGCGATTTCATGTTTAAGTTGAATAAGTCAGAAGCCTGCGTGTTTTCAAGGTGCCATTCTGGCACCTTGAAGCGGGGCGGTAACATTAAATATGCTCCATATGTCTTTACTGAAAATGGCGTGGCTATGCTTTCCAGTGTGCTAAATAGTAAGCGTGCTGTGGCGGTAAATATTCAGATAATGCGCACCTTTACAAAGCTCCGCGGGCTGCTAAGTACCCATGCCGACCTGCGGCGAAGACTTGAGGACATGGAGAAAAAATACGACTACCAGTTTAAAGTGGTCTTCGATGCAATTAAAAGCTTGATCGCGGATCCCCCGCCGGTTAAAAAGATAGGGTTTACGGCCGGAACTTGAGGTCCCGAACAGGGACTTCCTGAGGGAGCGGGGGCGACCTACTTTCAATTAACAACTGGTTCAACTGTAGTAAGTGGTTAACCCTGGCGAATTAGATAGAGTTGAACTGTTGGTGGAGTACGCGTAGCGGTTGCGCGATAAATATAAACGCTATAATTGTATGCATACAAGTCGAGCGTATGTCTTGAAAATTAAATTCCATTGAAACTTTTAAATGGCCACTTCAAAAGAAACCATTGAATTCCTGCGGGACGCGCTGGCGCTGGTGCCTGAGGTTTCGTTCCGGCCTATGATGGGGGAGTACTGCGTCTACAGCATGGTGCGGGTGTTCGCGCTGGTCTGCGACGATACGCTTTTCCTTAAAACCTCGCCCGCCACGCTGCATTTGTTCCGGGATAAGACCACCCGCGCCTACCCGGGCAGCAAGAACACCTGCCAGGCCAACGCCGAATGGCTGGAGGACCGGGAGCAGCTGGCGGAGGTGGTGCTTTATACGCTGAAGCACATCCCGCCGCCCAAGGCCCCGCGCAAAGCGCGCTGAGGGCCGTCTAAATATTTTTGAATTACTCCGGGGATTGCGGCTGCCCGGGCGGAGGCTCCGGCAGGGGGTCGCCCTGTATGAATTTAACTTTGGCGGGATTCTTGGCGTTCGAAGCTCCTATTCTGCATCTATTGCAGCGGCGCAGGCAGTCTTCGAACTTTTCCGCGGGCGGAACAACCAGCGCTTTTACAGCGTGAATGGTCTTACCGCAACCGGGGCAGCGGAGTCGGGGCAATATGATCATAGTCAGAGTTTATATCTGTTGCGGCCGAAGTTGCAAGTAAGCGGCGCCCGTATTTGGCTATAATTTACCTATGTACTTATTCTTCGATACCGAAACTACAGGGCTGCCGCGGAACTGGAAGGCGCCCGTAACCGACCTGGCCAACTGGCCCCGGATGGTGCAACTGGCGTATCTCCTGGCCGACGACAGCGGCAAAGAGCTCGCCAGCGGCAATTTCATAATCAAGCCCGCCGGGTTCATTATTCCCGCCGAGGCCGCGCGCATACATGGCATCACAACGGAACGGGCGGAAAAAGAAGGCCAGGAGCTGTTGGGCGTGCTGCGCGGCTTCCAGGCGGCCATAGACCAGGCCGAATACCTTATCGCGCACAATATAAGTTTCGACGAGAAGATAGTGGGCGCGGAATTCCTGCGCAACCAGATGCCGGACACGCTGCCCGCCAAAAGAAAGATCTGCACCATGAACAGCGCTACGGATTATTGCGCTATTCCCGGCCCGTACGGCAATAAGTGGCCGAAGCTTACCGAGCTGCACACTAAATTGTTCCAGACCGGCTTCGAGGAGGCGCACAACGCCTTCGCCGACGTTACCGCCACGGTAAAATGTTTCTGGGAATTGAAACGCCTGGGAATTATCAAGCTTTAACGCCGGGCATAATTTATGAGGCAAGTCACGGCCGCCGTTATCGAGAAGGACGGGAAGATCCTGCTGGCCCAACGCAAGCGGGGGGACGTCCTGGCCGGCAAATGGGAATTCCCCGGCGGCAAAATGGAGCCGGGCGAAACGCCGGAGCAGTGCCTGCGCCGCGAGCTGATGGAAGAGTTCGGCGTCGATACGAAGATAGGCGGTTTCGTCTGCTCGAGCCGGTTCGAGTATAAACACCTGCCGATAGAACTGCTGGTCTACAGGGCCGCGCACCTTTCCGGCGAGTTCAAACTCAACGAACACGACCGTATAGCGTGGGTAGCCCCCGGCGACCTGGCGAAATACGATCTTTCCAGCGCGGATATCCCCGTAGTGAACTTTCTGAATAAAGGTGACACACAACTTAATTGCTAATTAAGTTGTGTGTCACCTTTATTCTATTGTAAAATATAGGTTCAAAGGGTGATTAGCTCAGCGGTAGAGCGCTGTCCTCACACTCTGTCCAAACAATCCCACGTATTTAGTTCTATCTGGTTTCTCATAGGGGAAATACCGATTCGACTTTGTTGTATCTATCCCTACTTGGTGGCATCTATCGCCAGTTCGCGCCATTATTGGACACCAAATTGGACACTATATGGATGTCCTGTCGGCTATTAATAGTTGGGCATGATTTGGTCTATTTACTAAATCTTAAAACATCTCTTGAAACTATAAAAGATTGTTTTTAGTATTATTTGGTTGTATGACGACAACAAGCGCGAGATTGCGGTGGATGCGTTGGGTGCCATGATGGATAAGGTTGACGACAAGATTCTTAGTATCCTCAGTAATTTATGGCGCGGCAAGCTTAGGGATGAGGAACGCCGTGCCTTTCCTGGTGGGTAAGACCAAGCCTAAAACGAACTGAAGAAGCTTGCCTCCGGGGAATCAGCCAAACGCAGCAACAGTGCACAACTCTCTGACTTTCCGTACAGAAGATTGAATTAAACTATAACAATGTCAAAATGGTTTGAGCGAATGCACCGACAAGCTGGGAAACACCTTTGCATAAGGTCGGGACGCGTATGCCAAACTGCAATCACTCCGTCACAACCTGAACGTCAGATCATGTCATCAAGTTGTGGCTGGACTTGCGTTTTTGAAGAGCCTCCCCCTTCCTTACGACAATTGATCCGCCTTATAAGGACGTTTTCTGGTATTGACCTTATGGTGGCGCTCAGCCATTTGTCATTCCTCTATCATCATCGCAAAAGCAATGGACACCTCTTGGTTGTTCCTGAGCGTTGCTATGATGCTCGGAGTCTCCGTAAGTTAAAACAAATTACTTCGGAAGGTGCCACGGCATATGCCTCACAAGGGACGATACTTTTTCTGCAACAACTTGTTCTGCGCTTTGGAAATTTCACTGCTACGAAGTTAGTGCAGGAGGATCTGTATGGCCTTGGGCGGCTTGTCCTTGCAGGTGCGGAATATTCCGAAGGGAAGTCTACCAGCGACATGATACGCCAACATGGGGACCTTGCAACAGAGGAATCTCGGTTAGCTTTTGGTGGCTATTTCTTCACAAATTATTATTTCAACCGCCGCAATATCCCGTTGCATGAGTTGGGCCGCTACTGGGCTTTCTTCCACCGATATCCAAAAGAACTAGCATTGCCCCCGTCTTTTGAGGCTGACATATCTAGCGTACTCGGTGTAAAAGCCGAGGATTATCTGGCCACAGCCTTTTTATTATTTGCTCGATATACAAATCCTAAGCAGATGGTAGACGGTTTTTTTGCGAATCCAGTTGACTTCGTGTTACGACCAGAATATTTTGATAAACTCTCATCCGCTTTTCGCCCCAAGGCTGATGCTGTCCTGAAAATGTTGTCTATGTCGGTCAATGACTTCCGCCAAATTCTGCGGCAACGAAAGGCTCCCCAGTCGGGATATCAATGCAATTCAGTTTTTGATTATCCGATGCTCTCAGCCAACGGTTGTTACATTCCGCTCGATATAGGGTTTCTCACAGCCCAAGCCGCCTATGGGCTTGAAGCTAAAGTGAGTGTTAGCCTTCGGCGAAACAATAGAAAAGCATATGATATGTTCTCACAATCATGGGGAAAGATTGTTGAACAACATGTGCGCAATCTCGCCATGTTTCATTTCGGGAACGATAACAGGGAACGGATATTTTTCGAGGAAGATCAAAGGAGTCAGACAAGTTCGCACCCGGATTTTGTGATTCGTGACGGATCCGATCTTGCATTTTATGAGATTTCAAAATCGGGTGTCCCACCAATGAAGGCGCTCTCCCTTTCCTGGAAAACCATAAATGAATCTATTGAAAAGGTCCTATTTGCTACCGAAGATGGGAAAAAGGGGAAAGCTTTTCAACTTGCTCAAAGTATTGAGAATTTTAAAAATGGCAAACTACAGATTGGGAATATAGACCCAAAACATATTAAGCGTATTTTCCCAGTACTTGTTCTTGAACACGGTATTCCGCAGTTCCCGCCTATTTCTGCTATTCTGAGAAATCAAATCGCGAAGCGTACCTCTTTGGGTGATGCAGCAAAGCTATTTGAATTTTGGGATATTCAGGAATTTGAACTCGCCGCTCCCCTTCTGAACCAGGGTATTACCAAACTGTTGGCTGAAAAACATTCTGGGGAATTTGCCACTTACCCTTTCAAGAATTTTATCGCAGCTACTAGGCCGAATTCCCCTAGAAGCGAATATATGGTTCAGCTCTTTGAAAAAGGCTGTGACGAAATGAAGGAACTACTCTTTAACCAAGAATGCGGTGCAACCCCTTAAGAACCGAAGGTGTTGCCCAAGAATGCAGCGTATACGAGGGAGACCTTTGGTTATACTGCAAGTAACTCGCGATAACGGCTATATGTTAACTACAGATCACATTTGCGATAGTTATGGTGATTTTGTCCGTTCAGCAAATTCTTGACACAGTTTTATCAAACAAAAACCTGTTTAGATTCTACTTATGGGATATATGATCCTCATAGCTTCGAAATATTGAATCACCTAACCGCGTACCCGCATTTACAAGTTTGGCTAGAACACGAAGTTGCTCCTTGCACGCCACGCTATCAGTAGGATGGGGATAATTGATACTGTGATCGATTTCCCCCCAAATTTCTTCAAAGAGTGTGCGGACTTGAATTTCACAACAAATTTTACTTTCTATGTTAGGTTTTACAATATAGTGAATACTGGTGTAATGTGATTCTTTGAAGTCGCACTTTAATTCTAACTTTTTATAATAATCAATAGCCTCTCGGTCCCACGTATAAGCTACAGGAGGCTCAACAAAAACCCACTCTTTATCAATATTCACGTTTTTCATTATCTCAGCGTGAATAACAGAGAACTGTTGTTGGTGAAGATGAAGGACTCTGACTCCAGCCAAATCCGTTATTTTGGAGAAAAGGTTTTCGTTTGTTAGTGGAGATTCATCAGTCCATTTGCGTTGTATTTTTTCTGCGAGGTGATCGGGGTTTTTTACCCTGGATTTAATAGAATGAATAACTGGCAAGGGTGGTGAATTAAGCTTACTATTCTTTGAAAAAAAAGCTTTCACTTGTTCCTGAAATCTATCAAATTTATCATGGTTTGATGTATATTCATGAACACAGGCAGCTATAAGTTCTTCCTTGCTTGGCATAATATATTATCCTTGGTTTGTTAGCTTAGGTATGGTTGAAACCCTGAGCAGAAGATCCTTCGCAAATGCCATGTACATATCCTTTGTCGCTTCGTAAGAACTTCTATTGCCTATTATGGTCATATCTTCGGATTCTATGGTGGTTAAGCTAGGCAAATCCCACATTGGACGTTTATACTTCTGCGCCATACCGGGAAGAGTATTATGAGAATACATTACAGCATTGCTTGCTATGGCGGATTCCATTAAGTGACGTGATAAATTATCACGAATGTCTGCGCTAATGTATGATTCTATGGTAGATGGAATTTGACGCGCATAGTTGTAATGTGACTGAGCAATATTATATTCGTTTACGGGAGGGGTTCTAGATACTTTTCGAGCGTTATATAACGTGTACCCAAGAAACTTAACGTAACTGGAAGGGAAAAGCTTTCTTTTTTCGTCGGAAAGCAGACTATAGATCAGCTCGAATTGATGTTTCCATCCGGATAGTGCTTTACCGATATTTCTTATCCCATAAAGCGAAAACATATCAGGCATGCAAGGAATAATAAATCCATCAGAAATTGACAAAACAACTTTATTGAGTACTCCTAAGCTCGGAGACGTATCAATTACAACTATTTCATACTTGTGAAATTTACAGTAATCCTGAAGAATGCTTCTAATTCTCGTTATTGTTCGGATTGCCAAAGGTTTCCCGAGAAAGGCTTCGCTCCATCTTGCAGAGATTGCTTCTTCGAACATATGCAGAGATAGTCTTCCAGGAATCAAATCAAGGTTGCTGGCAAGAGTGACAGGGGGAGGAAGAGAATCAATTTCACCAGTTCCCTCTTCTGTTGGTTTAAGCAGATAATGAATAGTTCTTGGCTTTGAGTTAATCTCCTTCAGCTCAATATTTGATTTTGATTTTGATGTAATTTCAAAGCTGTCTATGAAGGGTTCCTCTGTTTCCCAAATGGCATGGAGATCTTCAACGCTCATGCCATACAGTGTAAGATTGCACTGCGGATCGAGATCAAGAAGGAGAGTTTTATGATTTAGAAGTGCAAGGGCATGGGCAGTATGAAATGCTAGAGTGCTTTTGCCGACGCCCCCCTTATTGTTAAATATTGAAATGACTTGCATTTTTATTCCTCCGTGATTCAACTAATTCTTAATACTCAGCAGGCAGCAGGATTGCGAACCCTTCATATTCCGAATCTGTAGGAAACATAAGGATAAAGGTCTATCTGTAGTGCTGCGGCTGTTTGCAGTATTACAGATAGACCACGTTAATCGAAGCCGCTCTGCTGCTCAAGGGAATTATATCAGAATTCAGCGGACTGCGACGTAGAGCACCGCCCTGCTATGTAAAGTTGCAACCAGAATTAACCTGCAGTTGCAACGAAAATTGCCCCACCTTGCCCAATAAAACACTTGGGGCAAGTATGCTGCAACTCCTGGGTCAAACTAGCCTGCAGCTTTACAATACGGGCCAGCCGGCCCATATGCGCCGCCTTATTTATAATTACTAAATTGAAGACTCAGCGGGTAAAAGTTAGAATAAATTAAGGCCTGGGGCAAATATAGAATAAGAGTAGTTTTGGGCTCCAAATTACAGAAAGAATCTATGGCAATCAAAAAAAGCGAACTCTACTCCTCCCTTTGGAAAAGCTGCAATGAACTCCGTGGCGGCATGGATGCCTCGCAGTATAAAGACTACGTCCTGGTCTTGCTGTTCATAAAATACATCTCCGACAAATACGCCGGCGTGCCTTATGCGCCTATTACTATCCCCAAGGGTTCCAGTTTTGCGGACATGGTTGCACTTAAGGGCAAAGTCTCTAAAAGCTGGCTGGAATGCAGTAATATATCTGAATGCATTCTCTTGATTCCTTAAGTACATGAGTTTTGAACGATTTGCCAGTGTTGTTGTGTTTTAAGTGGAGGAGTATATGACAGCAGAAAAATTAAGAATTCTTGTTATCGGAGCTTCCGGATACAGCGGCGCAACATGTGTTAATTGGGATGTTAAAGAACTGCCAACAATATCTGATTTTGACTTTGTTGTTGTAAACATGTTCTCACTTTTTTCTGGAACAGTGTTTCAGCAGGAGCGTATGCTTGAGATAAAAGAAGGCTTAAGCCGACTATTATCCTCAGATGGACAGTTGGCGGTTTTATCGAACGCAAATACCACTATTGCCGTTGATGATGGCGAAAATAAGTATTCATGCCCGAGTTCTATATGGTCACCTATAGAATTCCAGATTAAGAAAGAAAAAACGAGTACTTTCTGTCGCGTCTCACCAACTGGGACCCAGTATCGTCCCACCAATTCGGACCCACCCTTTTCAGGTTGTTTTCTAGTCTAACTCTTTGTCCTCCTGCCCGGCAACTTTTTTGAGCGTTTTTCTGCTGCTTTTTTTGTGCTACTT
>JAPLKJ010000027.1 GCA_026388125.1 Elusimicrobiota bacterium | reverse complement strand
ATGTCTATGGCGGGGGTCACGGAAAAGGGATTGACGAAGGCCGTGCGGTAGCGCGGCATCACGTAGAGGTCGCTGGAACCGGCGTCTATGCCTTTGAAAAGGCTGGACCCGTCCACGCGCTCTCCGGAAGTGAGTATGCGGTCCAGGTATTTTTCATCGTTGATGATGAAGTTCAGCGTCTTCAGGCGGCCGTCCCCGGCGGCGTAGCGGAAATTCACCATCTTTATGCCGTGGGCCTTGATATACTTCACGATGTCGGCGCGGGTGAAGTCCCGGGGCTCCTTATTAAGGAAAGCGGCTATTTTATTGGCGTAAATCTTATTCTGGCTCATGTTCTGTGCTCCCTGCCGGATTATTAGTAGTGCTGAAAATGATAACAAATTTGCCGGTCCGGCAAAAAGGCCGGCCGCTGCGCGGGAACCTTATCGGCGTTAAAGACACCGGCAATGGGGCCGCTTTCCGTCAAAAGCCGGCCGGCAACGGGGTGTCCGGAGGCCGGCTATGATTGACTGTTCGGAGCGTAATTAATATAATAGGACCAAGCACAAAACTACATAAAGAGAGAGAAAAAATGGCATTAACCAAGAACAAAATCAGAGAAACTGTGGAGAAATTCTCCGCTAAACCGAACGATACAGGCTCGGCTTCCGTACAAGTGGCCCTGCTTACCGAACGGATACAGTATCTTTCCAAACATCATACCACAAGCCCCAAGGACCACGCTTCACAGCGCGGCCTTACCACGCTTGTTTCACAGCGCAAGCGCCTTCTTTCCTACCTGGAAGCCAACAACCGGGAAGAATATAAGAAGGTCATTAAAGCGTTAGGCTTAAGGAAATAACAAATGACAAATTACCCGAAACCGCTCCGCCTCGAAGAACAGGTGGGGGATAAGCTCGTTTCATTCGAGACCGGAGCGCTGGCCAAACAGGCCGGCGGCGCCGTGATCATCCGCATAGGGGACACCATGGTGCTCTCCACCGCGCAGCAGGCCAACAAGCCCAAGGATACCCCGCCCCAGTTCGTGCCGCTCAGCTGCTACTACAAAGAGCGCACCTACGCGGCCGGCATGATCCCCGGCGGCTTCTTCAAGCGCGAGGGCAAAGCCCGCGAGAAAGAAGTCCTGGCCTCCCGCCTGACGGACCGCGCCGTGCGCCCGCTGTTCCCGGATTATTTCAACACCGAGACGCAGGTGGTCAACATGGTGATGTCCTACGACGGCGTGAACGACGCCGACGTGGTGTCCATCAACTCGGCCTCCGCGGCCCTGATGATCTCCGACATCCCGTGGAACGGCCCCGTGGCCGCGGTCCGCGTGGGCAAGTTGGACGGTAAGTTCATAATGAACCCCACCAACGAGCAGCGCGAGACCTCGGAGATGGAAATGGTCATCTGCGGCACGCTGAACGGCATCCTGATGGTGGAAGGCGGCGGTAAAGAGCTCCCTAACTCCGACCTGATCGGAGCCATGGAAGCCGCCAAGCCCGAACTCGAAAAACTCTGCAACCTGCAGGTCAAGATGAAGGCGCAGGTGGGCAAAGCCAAGACCGCCATCGCCACTCCCGAAATAAAGGCCGATCTCAAGACCGCCGTGGAAACGATGGTGAAGGCCGAGATCGAGAGGATCCTCTCCTCAAAGCCCGAGAAGAAGGCGATGGAGAAGGCCCTCGAAGAGATCAGGGTCAAAGCCTACACCGCCATGGTCGAGAAGTATCCCGCCGACGCGACGGCCTCCTACCAGGCCAAGACCGTGTTCGAGGACGTCCTCTCCGAAGTCTGGCGCCGCCTCACGCTGGACACCAAGGTGCGCACCGACGGCCGCCAGACCGACGAGATCCGCGAGATCAACATCGACCCCGGCTTCCTGCCCCGCACCCACGGCTCCGCCGTGTTCACCCGCGGCCAGACCCAGGCGCTGGTGATCACCACGCTGGGCACCGCCGACGACAAGCAGATGCTGGACGCGCTGGAAGGCAAGACCTACGACCGGTTCATGCTGCATTACAACTTCCCCAGCTACTCCGTGGGCGAAGTGAAGCCCGACAGGGGCCCCGGCCGCCGCGAGATAGGCCATGGCCATCTGGCCAAGCGCGCACTGCTGCCGCTGCTGCCCCCTGAAGAAACGTTCCCGTACACCATCCGCCTCGTGTCCGACATCCTGGAGTCCAACGGCTCCTCGTCCATGGCCACCGTCTGCGGCGGGTCCCTCAGCCTGTTCGACGCCGGCGTACCCATGAAGGCCGCCTGCTCGGGCATAGCCATGGGCCTCGTTACCGACGGTTCCAAGTTCGCGGTGCTGTCCGACATCGCCGGCCTGGAAGACCACTACGGCGACATGGACTTCAAGATAACCGGTACGCGCAAAGGCGTGACCGCGCTGCAGATGGACGTGAAGCTCGCCACCGGCATCCCCATGAATATCATGAAGGAAGCCATCGAGCAGGCCACCCGCGGCCGCCTCCACATCCTTGACCTGATGGACAAGGCCATGCCGACGCACCGCGCCGACATCTCCGAGTTCGCGCCCCGCATAGTGAAGCTGATGATCCCCCGCGACAAGATCGGCGCCTTCATAGGGCCCGGCGGCAAGAACATCCGCGGCATACAGGAGCGCACCGGCGCCAACATCGAAGTTGAGGACGACGGTTCAGTGTTCGTTTCCAGCTCCGATAAGGCGAGCCTCGAAGCCGCCAAATCCATGGTGGAGCAGTTCAGCATGGAAATAGAGGTGGGCAAAGTCTACAAGGGCACCGTAGTTTCGATAGTCGACTTCGGCGCCTTCGTGGAAGTGCTGCCCGGCAAAGAAGCCCTCCTGCACATTTCAGAGATCGACACCAAGCGGGTGAACCGCGTGGAAGACGTCCTGAAGATGGGCCAGGTAATAGAAGTAAAAGTGCTGAGCATGGAGGGCCCCGGAAAGTTCCGCCTGTCCCGCCGTGCGCTTATGCAGCCGGGTTCACAGCCCGTGCAGCCCGTAAGGAAGTAAGCTTGATCCGGCCCCCGCGTCCGACGCGGGGGCCGGAATATCTACCGGAGGCCCATCGATGAAAAAAACTGCCAAACCTCAGGAAACAGCTTTCGACCAGGTACAAAAATTTTATCAGTTCATGAACTCCAACAAACTGGAAGTCATTGAGTTCTCAAAAGACAACACCTATATAAAGCTGGTGCGCAAACACAACAACGCCGTGCACCAGATCCCCGTTTTCGCGCCGTCGGCGCACGCCCCGGCCGGCAAGGCCGCCCCGGCCGCGCAGGCCCCGGCGGCCCATGACGGCGAAACGATCAAAGCCCCGATGTCGGGAATATTTTACCGCGCGCCCTCTCCGTCCAGCCCGCCCTACGTGCGGGAGGGGGACACCGTAAAGGAAGGCCAGGTCATCTGCGTCATAGAAGCCATGAAGGTCTTCAACGAGATAAAGGCCGAGGCGAACTTCGTAATAGAAAAAGTATTGCACGAGAACGGCAAACCCGTAGAGCCGAACGGCGCGCTTTTCCTGGTAAAGAAATAATATGCAGGACTCCGCCAAATACACCGACACCCTGGGGCAGACCGCCGGCAACGTACTTGAAACCCTCAAAGCGGCCGGCGGCGACGCCACCTCCTGGGACCTGAAACTGAAACTCCACCTCTCCAGCTCCGCGCTGTACATGGCGCTGGGCTGGCTGGCGGCGGAACGGAAGATAGAACTCTACCCCAAGGAACTTAACTTCAGGGTAGTCCTCGCGGATAAGAACTAAGCCTGCCGGACGACCGCGCAGCCGGGCTCGACTGCGAAGCTTTTCTTGCCGTATTTAAACCGGGCGAACATAACAGCGACCATGCGCGACTTCGCAAAGAACAGAGCTACGGCACAAGGGAAGAAAAAAACCTCCCCGTTCGCCTACGCCCTGGTGCTCACGCTGGGGGCCGGCATCTTCCTCACGCTGGGCTCCCTCTCGGAGGGCATACAGCTGCTCAGCACGAAGTTCGGCCCGTGGGAAGGCTCCTGGCAGATAGCCGGCGGCTGGCTGGGCTATTTCCTGGAGCAGCAGCTTTCAAAGATCCTCGGCCCGATAGGTGCCGCTCTTTTTTCCGTAGTGATGTTCTTCGCCGGCGTACAGCTGCTTTTCAAGATCTCCTGGCGGCGCCTGCTTAAAGTGGTTTCGGCCGCCGTAGCCTCCGACTACCGCGACTGGACCTCCGCCCGCCGCGAGCTGAATTCCCGGCTGAAGAATATTTCGGAGAAGCAGCCGGCGGAAGGCCCGGTTTACGATGTGAAGCCCATACCCGAGCCGCCGCCGGGAATAAAGACCAAGCCGGGCGCGGACGCGGCCCCGGAATTCGTTCCGCCAAAAACGCAGATAGTCCGCCCTTCCAAAGCGCAGGAGAACACGGCCCGCAAGGCCGCCGTCCCCTTGTCCGCCGGCGCGGCGGCGGACAAGGAAGCCCCGCATAACCCGCCGGAACTTCACTTCAAGGATTTCAAGCTGCCCACGCCCGACCTGCTCGATCCCGTGGCGGAGCAGGGTTTCGTAGGGCCGTCCGACGAAGAAATGGCCGGCGCGAAAAAGAAGCTGGAGGAAACGC
The DNA here is from genome assembly GCA_026388125.1 of Elusimicrobiota bacterium. Lineage (GTDB taxonomy): Bacteria > Elusimicrobiota > Elusimicrobia > Elusimicrobiales > UBA9959 > UBA9959. The sequence continues at coordinate 4,115 of JAPLKJ010000027.1, read as the reverse complement.
TCAAGAGCTTCAACATCTCCGCTTACGTGGCGGACATCTACCCGGGCCCGGTCATAACGCGCTACGAGGTGACCCCCGCGCCCGGCGTCAAGATAAGCTCCATCGTCTCGCTGTCCAACGACCTCGCGCTGGCCATGAAGGCCGCCGGCATACGCGTGATAGCCCCCATCCCGGGCAAATCCGCGATAGGCTTCGAGATCCCCAATTTAAAACGGGCGAAGGTCTGCCTGCGCGAAGTGCTGGAAAGCTCCGACTTCAACGACCGCAAAGAGCCGCTGCTTTTCGCCATAGGGCGCCACGCCGAAGGCTCCATGGCCATGGCCGACCTGGAGGGGATGCCCCACCTGCTGGTGGCCGGCTCCACCGGCTCGGGCAAGAGCGTTTTCCTGCAGTCGCTGATCGTTTCGTTGATGTACCGCAGGACCCCCGACGAGCTGAAATTCGTTTTCATCGACCCCAAGCGCCTGGAGCTTTCCTCCTACCAGGACATTCCCTATCTATACGATCCCAAGGAAACGCCCGACCGCGTGGCGGTGATAACCGACGCCAAGGACGCGGCCAAGACCCTGATAGCGCTCACCAAGGTAATGATGAAGCGCTATAAGAAATTCGAGAGGGCGCGCGTAAAGAACATCGCGGGCTACAACAAATGGGCCAAAGCCAACAACGAGCCACAGGAATACTATATAGTAGTGGTTATCGACGAGTTGGCCGACCTGATGGTGCAGGCCAAGAACGTGGTGGAGGAAGGCAAATGCGACCTGCTTTATCTCACCAAAGATTCCCCGAAGCCGCTGCGCATACAGGGCGCTTACGTTTCCGAAGCGGAGATCAACACGGTGGTGGAGTACCTGAAAACGCAGGGAAAGCCGCATTACACTCCGCTGTAGGAAGAAGAGGAAGGTTCGGTCTCCGGCAAGTGCAGCTCGTCGGAAGAACTGCTTACCGCGCTGCGCCTGGTGCTGGCCCGCCGCCGCGTTTCGCAGGACCTGCTGAAGGCGCATTTCGGGTCTTCCTCGCGGGCCACCAACATCCTGAGCATACTCGAAGTGAACGGCTTCATACAGAAGCCCGAAGGCTCGAACCGCTGGGAGATCTATTTTGATAAGATAGAATCGCACCTTAAGGCTCACGAGGGAGACACTATCCAGCCCGTTGCGCCGACCACGCCGGTAGCAGTGCAGGAGGAAACCGACCTATGAGAAAATTGTCCGTTATCGCCGTGCTGCTTTGTTTAGCGCTGCCCGCCGCCGCCCAAAAAGCCCCGGCCGTAAAAAAAGCCGCCCAGCCCGCTAAAAAAGCGGCGGCGGCAGCGGTCGCCACCGCGGCGCCCGCCGTGGCCGTGACCACAACGGCGCCCGCCGCGCAGCCCCCGGCCGTCAACGCCGCCGCCGAACGGGCGAAGAGAACGCTCGCGAACCTGGAAGCCTGGGACGCCAAGCTGGAAACGCTCAAGGCCGATTTCACCCAGGAAATTAATTTCAAAGAGGCCGGACTAAAGCAGTCGGTGGAAGGGACGCTTCAGTATATCAAACCGAACCTGCTCAGGATCGAGCACACGAAACCGGCCGCCCAGCTGGTGGTCACCGACAAGACCGATATCTGGATCTACAAACCGGCGGACAAGCAGGTGGTGCGCACCACCTGGGACGCCTGGCGCCGGACCCAGGACCAGAACTTTTCAGGCATACTGGATTTCGGCAATTACGCCACGCTAGCGTCCAAGAATAACGCGGTCGTGCCCGAAGGGGAGAAAGACGGGCTGGTAACTCTGGTCCTCACGCCGCGCTCGGGCAGCAGCTACGAACTTACGCTGCGCCTCTCGGCGGCCGACTATTTTCCTGTGGAAGCGGAACTGGCGGTGGACAGCACGGTAATAACCACGCGCCTGAAGAAAGTCGAGAAGAACGCCGCCATAGCGAAGGAGATCTTCAGCTTTTCTCCGCCCAAGGGCGCGGAAGTGCTGGAATTCAAGAATTAAGTAAGGGCTAAAGAAGCAAAAAATGACATTAGCAAACCGAATAACGATGTCGCGGATGGGCCTGAGCCTGGTCATCTTCGCGCTGATCCTGGCCGGGTCTTTGTGGGCGGAAATATCCGCCCTCGTGCTGCTCACCATCGCCTCCATCTCCGACGGCATCGACGGCGCCATAGCCAGGCGGACGATGACCACCACGCCTTTCGGCGCCATAGCCGACCCGTTCGCGGACAAGATACTGGTGATGGCGGTTTTCCTGGCCTTCGCCTCCATCCCGAGCCTGGGTGTCCCCCTGTGGGCGGTCTTCCTTATACTGCTGCGCGAACTCACTATTTCCACGCTCAGGGTGCTGGCCGCGCTCAACGGGGAAGTGATGAAGGCCGAACAGAGCGGAAAGATAAAGACCACCATACAGCTGATAGCCGCCTTCACCATAATGACGCTGCTCATCATCGACACCTGGGCCAAGACCACGCCGATGCCCGCGCCGCTCGACCTGCTGCCCGCGCTGACGCCGGCCATCGTCTGGTGGCTGACCATAATCGCGGCGGCCTTCACGCTGTTCAGCGGCGCCTTATACCTTTACAACCACCGCCAACTGCTTAGGAAATCGTGGACCGAACGCAAACGTCCGTAAAGGACGCCCTCGTGCGGTTCCTCGCCAGCGGCGGCTTCATAAGTTATATCCCCGCTTATCTTACCGGCTTCAAAAAATTCACCGGTTCGGGGATGGCCGGCACCCTGCTGGCATTGCTGCTGGTACCGCTGCTGCCGGAGAACCGGTATTCCTTCGCGCTTTTTGTGCTGGCTTTCCTGCCGCTGGCCATATGGATAGCCGGCCTGGCGGAAAAAAGCTACGCCGTCCACGACGATCCGCGCATAGTGATAGACGAGATAGCCGGCTACTGGGTGGCGATACTGTTCCTGGACCGCACGCCTTTCAACCTGGCCGCCGCCTTCATATTATTCCGCGCGCTGGACACGCTTAAACCCTGGCCCATAAAAAAACTCGAGACTTCGCTCGGGGGGGGTTTTGGTATAATTATGGATGACGTGCTGGCCGGACTGGAGGCGAATCTCCTCACCCGCCTGGCCGTTATGATATTCCTATGAAACTATTTTTAGCCGTTATTCCTTTCTTTTTCCTTTCCTTGCCGGCAGGCGCGCAGATCATCGGGATGATGACCACGACCAGCACCACTACGGCTGTCGCCGCGCCCGCGGCGGCCGACGTACCCGCGGCGGCCTCCCGGCAGGAGAAAGCCGGCCCCTCGAAACCGGCCGTTTACGAAGCCGGCAAAGTGCCGCTGAGCGGCATCGTTCTGATGCCGACGGCCTACCTCGGCCGCGGAAAGAACGCCATAGGGCTGGGCCTGGACATAAATGCGGCTTATTACATCGGCCGCCTGTACGGGAACAATTCATATCACTGGACGCTGGAGAAAAAAAGCTACCTTGACCGTGTAGGCCTCTGGCTGCTTTCCGCCGATACCAAGATGCAGATACAGACGGAGGGGACCTGGCGGCCCGCGATGGCGGCCGGCGTTCAGGGCATATTGAAGTTCCGCGACTCCCCGCAGCCTACGCTCAACGGCTCGGTGACCATCTCCAAGAAGATAGATTCGAAGAACACCGACACTTACGCCAACGCCTACCTGGCCGTGACGAAGCGCCTGCATCCCAAATTCCTGGTGAACGTAGGCTACTCCGACGGCGACATGCCGAAAGTTATCTACGGCCTCTCCGAATTCCTTTCAAAGGAGGCGCTCAGCCTCAACGGCCATACCAACGCCGCACCCCCCACGGGCATGCTTTTCGGCGGCTTCATGTGGATACCTAAAAAAGATTCCCCGATCGGCGTAGAAATAATGCTGCCGCAGGGCGCGCCGCAAAGCCCCCAGCTGATAAATTTCCACCTGGGCACGCTGCTCAAACTGAATTTCGAGGTTTCTTATCTTAAATTCAGAGGCGGCTGGGACCTGCTGGGCATGTTCCAGTTCCGCTACACCTACCTGCCGAAAAAATAAAAATCACTTCGTTCCTCAAACCGCCGGAAAACTTTCCGGCGGTTTGTTTTTTCCGTCGGAGGGCGGCAGGGGGCCGGGCTGGCAAAACGCGGGGTCGGGCACACCGTGCC
>JAPLKJ010000114.1 GCA_026388125.1 Elusimicrobiota bacterium | reverse complement strand
ACCTCTCCCTTACCAAGGGAGTGCTCTACTGACTGAGCTACCCCAGCGTGAAAACACTATATTCTAAGCGGGCGATGGGAATCGAACCCACATAACAAGCTTGGAAGGCTAGTGTTCTACCATTGAACTACGCCCGCGTTTATAAAGATCGCCAGCCTGCGCCCCGCGGCCGGCTTGCATCCGGTACCTGACCGCAGTGTGATAATTATATTTATTTCCGGGGCCACAGTCAATTTCCGCTCCGGCATAAAAAATATATAATCAACTTATACTCAGGGGGAAACATGTCAAAAACCGAATCGGGCGACAAAAAATACTACCGCGTCCTCAATATCCTCAACCGCCTGAACGAGGGCCCCGTCCGCATAGCCGACCTCTGCGCGGAATTCAACATTTCGGAACGTTCCATCCAGCGCGACATCGAGCGGATAAACCTCACCGGCTTCCAGCTCGACAATCCCTCGAAGGGAGTTTACGCGTTCGCGCCGGGAGTATCCCTGAAGAATTATAACTTAAACAGCGAGCAGCTTTCCGTGCTGGTGCTGATGCGCGAGATGGCCGCCGGCCTGGGCGGGGCCATAACCGACGCCTTCGACAAAGTATTCGCCCGCGCCACCAAGTCGCCGGGCGCCGACTCGCTGTTCTACGCCATAGGCGCTAAGGCGCTCAACCCGCTCACGCGGAAATTCTACGAGGACATCGTCTTCGCGATAGAGAACCGCAAGAAGATAAAGATGCTGTACGCCTCGGCGAGCGGCGCGCGCGAGCGCGTGGTCTGCCCCGTTAAAATACTCACCAGCGAAAGTTTCTTCTACCTTATGGCGATCCCCGAGCCCGGTCCCGCCGACGGCGCTAAGTTCGTAAAATACCGCGTGGACCGCGTCAGGTCCCTTAAGGTACTGCCTGACGAATTCACCCCCCCCTCCCGGGAGGTAGTAAAAAAAGTGCTCGGTTCGGCCACCACCATCTGGGGCGTGAACGAAGGCAAAACAGAAAAGATCACGCTGCGCGCGGAAGGCGCGGCCGCGGATTTCATGATTAATAAGGAAATACTGCCGCGCCAGAAGGTCTCGAAACCGGGCCCGGACGGCGCGGTAACGGTAGCGGCCACCATCCACCACAGGATGGAGGTGGTGCCCCTTGTACTGCACTGGCTGCCGGAGATAACGGTGACGGCCCCGGACACCCTTAAAGCCGAAGTTAAGGCCCGGATAAGCGAATATTTAAAAAAACAGGCTTAGCCGCTCCCCGGCGCGGTTTTTTACTATAATTTCAGGAGCAGCAGAGAACTTCGCACCTTATGCGCGGAACTGAATTAAAGCTCTCACACTTCCTGCTTCTGGCGGCGTGCCTCGGAGTTTCGTCGGCCCTTTGCCTGGAATGGGACAAGAAACTCGAGTTCAGGCCGGCCGGCCGGGACATCTTCCGCGCCCAGTCTTCGGAAGAGAACGAGGAAGAGGAACAGGCCTACGCCCCCACCGAAGTCCGCTTGGAAAGCGGCGTTTCGCAGAAGATCTCGCGCTCCGGGGAAAATTTTACCGCCCGGTATAACTTCATAAACTTCGACAAGGACCGCATCAGCATAACCTTCGGCATGACCGCCGATGAATATAACAGGTACCTGGCGGACTACGGCTATACCGACGCAGAAATAACCGCGCTGCGCGACTGGCGCGAAAAGGCCCGCGCGGCCGCCTGGAAAACCGCCACGGCAGTGCCCGGGAGAACGGAGGACAGAAAAGCCGCCGGCGAACGCGCGGTGGCGGCGGTCGAGACCGATTACGACACCCGCCTCAGGGCGCTGTTCCTTTCGCGCGGGTTCGCCCTGCGCGCCGGCAATACCGTGGAATGCGACATGCCGGTAATAGTGAAGCGCAACGTAAAAATTATGCAGACCCTGGCGCTGGCCCTGCAGAAGATAGCCGTGGAAAAAGGCTACGACTCGGAGGAACTGATAGGCACCGTGCTGTCGCTGGTACAGACCGCCATACGCTACAAGATACCGCCGGCCGTAGAGAACGGCATGCATACGGGCGGCCTTCTGCCGCCCGCCAGGGCGCTGCTGAGCGGCTGGGGCGACTGCGACACCAAGACGGCGCTGCTGGCGGCGATACTCGGCAACTGGAACACGGCCAAGATGGTGGGCGTGGCCGTGCCGGGCCATTACCTTATGGCCATAAGGCGGCTGCCGGGAAAGGGAGATATGTTCGTGCGCCATGAAGGGCTGGAGTATGTGCTGCTGGAGCCGGCCGGCCCGGCCTGGCTGGAGCCGGGGCAGGTCAGCAGGACCACTACCGCCCTGCTCGGCGGCGGAGAAGGCTACCAGATAGAACCGTTCTTTAATTAAGTCCAGGGAGGGATAATGTTCACACCAAGGCTGCTGACGAGTTTTTTCGAGTTCTTCTTATCCGTGGTGATGTCCGGGTTCATCATCTATATTACGTACAGGGTATTTATAAAGGCCAACACCGACTTCGACATGGAGGCGGAGATCAAGAAAGGCAACGCGGCGGTGGGCATCCTGGTGGCCGCCATACTGTTCGCGGCCTCGCTGATACTTCAGAAGGGGCTGGGCTCGGTGGTAAGCATGTTCCGGCTGTACATTTCTGCCCCCGGCGAGAACTCCCTGGGCCTCGGCAAACTGGCGCTGCTGACGGCCGCCCACCTGGGGCTTTCGCTGCTGCTGGCGGTAATAACCATTTCGGTCACGCTGCGCCTGTTCGGCAAGCTGGTGCGCAGGCACATGCGCCCCGGCGAAGAACTTCAAAAGGGCAATATAGCGGTTGGAATAGTGCTGGCCAGCGTGGTGCTGGTGGCGGCCCTTTACGTGGGAGAAGGCGTAAGCGCCGTCTCCAAAGCCCTGGTCCCCCAGCCCTCCATAGGCCAGATAGAAATAATGAAGTAAGAAAAGTTTATCTGGCTTTCAGGACCCGGAAAGTTTTAAGGAACTGCCGCCAGGCGGCAAGCCCGTCGTAGGATGCGTCCGGGATGGAGTCGCCGTACGAATAGCTGAGCACGAAGAACAGCTTGCCGGCCGGCACCACGCAGAATTCCTCCGTGGCAAAAGTGGAGGGCCCGCCCATATCCGGGGCCGGCATGGTAACCGGCACCTCCCTGCGGTACAGCAGCACGCGCTGCCCCGCAACCACCACCGTCACTTTCTTATCGGCCTTCTTCCCGCCTTTCGACAGCGCTTCGAAGCCGGCCAGGAAAGCGCCGGAGTTCTTATAGCGCGACCCCGCGCCGCCGGACAGCCGCACCTTTATCTTGTGCAGGTCGCGCGCGACCACCGCCTGCGGATCGCCCTGGTTCAGAGCGAATTCCTCCGCCCAGCCTTTAGGCACTTCATATTTCGCCGCGTCCGACAGGCTGGCTTTTACTTTCATGAGCTGCTCCTTGGCCGGCGCGCAGGCGGGCGCGGCCACGAATAAAAGGAAGAACAGGCAGGCTGAAAAGTTCATTTAAGCACTCCCGAAGCGCAGGATTTTTTCTCACCCTTCCAAAGCTCCACAAGCTGGTCCCAGGTGACCTGTCCTACCGCCGGAGGCGTCCTGAACGATTCCTGCGTCTTGCCTGCCAGCTGGGCGGCCAGCCGCTCGCGCCGCTCCAGTATCACCGCGTCTTTCTGCCGGAAATACTCGCCGTCGGCCTCTTTGGCGAGTTTCGCCAGGAACGCCCTGCCTTCTTCACTCTCGAAGAAAGTTATACGCTCCTGCAGGGCTTCTTTTATCTGCTCAAGGTTCCCCCGGGCTACGGGCAGGTATTTCAGGCCGTTGCTTATATTTTCCCGTATGGTCTGAAAAGAGGCGGCGTCCATTTTGTGAATATTAACGAAATGGTCCACGATCTTCGCCCAGTTCCTGCGGTTCTTCTCGGTCTCGGGTATCTTTTTCAGCTCCTTCTCCGCGGTGGCGAACCGCTTTTTGTATAAAGGCACCGGGTCCTTCATCTCCTCGCTGGTAAGGGTAAGGGAATAATACGGGGACATAAGCTTGATGTATTCCCTGTTCTCGTCCGGGTTCTGCATATACGCCCAGGTTTCGTCGTCCGGCTTGAAGTTCAGTTCGGCGCCCACCAGCCAGCCGATAAGGCGCGCGTTCTCCTCCTCGTCGGTGTTATAGACATAGACGTCCTTCAGGCCGCCGGCCAGCTGTTTTTCCAGGGCGTGCCCCAGCATCTCGTGCGCCAGCGTGCCCGCTCCGGGCTCCACGCCCTCCTGCATATACAATTTATTCATCACCACGCAGGGCGGGTTCTTATCCACCTGAGTATAGCCCCGCGTTCCCCAGACGGTCTTCTGCCCGTCCACCGTAACCACGGTGCTGCCGGGGATCTCCCCGAGGGAGAATTTCACCCTGGCGTTCTCTTTTATGAACCTGGCGGCTATTTCCCGGGCCGTAGAGCTTTCCATCATCTTGGCCAGCATCGAATCCATGGCCGCTCTTTCGGCGGGCACGCCATGGTCGTCCATCTCGATATGTTTTTTAAACTCCGCCAGCAGCTGCGCCCTGTCCTGCGCCGTGGCCTGCGGGGAGGCGGCCGCCGCATAGCGGCTTCCCCCGTCGAACATGACCGAGCCTTCCTGCGCCGCCTCTTCGGGGTCGGCCACGGCCCGCGCGGCAACGGCGACCACCGCCAGCGGCGCAAGGGCGAGAAAAAGGAAGAGCCTGAAAGTTTTCATGATCTTATCCGTTAGTATAGTCTAGTGTACACAATATCCGAAGTCAATAGCCCGGCCGAAGATAAAAGCCCCGCCGCCCGTCGTAAGGGCAGCGGGGCCGAAGAAGGACCGCAGGTACCCTTAGTTGAACTTTACGTTCGTCAGCTGCTCGGTCACGGCATCCAGCTTCTTCTGGTCGCTGATGCTTATCCCGTCGCTGAACGGGGAGGCTATCTGCTGCATATAGCCGTCGCCCTGCACGTAATAAATAACTTTCTGCTGGATGTCTTTAAGCACGGTGTGCACTTTCCATTTCAGCTGCACCTGCATGGAGGCTACGGGGTTAGTGCTGGTGCCCACGTTCGCCACGGTGGAATCCGGCACTTCGGCCGTCATGTCCACGTTATAGCCCCAGGCCGTGGTCACGCTCAAAGGCTCCACGGTGACGCCGGTGAGGAACTTGCCTATGCCCTGAAAATTGCCGCTGTGCGTCCAGTGCACCTGGTAGATAACCTTTACAACTTCGCTGCCGTAGCCGTTCTTCATCGCGAAGGCGTACTTTTTGGTGGACGGCTTGGACCAGCCCTGCAGCTGCGTCCAGTGGGTGGTGCCGAACGGTACCGCGTTGGCGTAGTTCACGTTGATATTGACCACCGGCTGGTTCTTGGCGATGATCGTCATCACTTTGTCCACCAGGTTCACTATATTATCCAGCATCGCTACCGTGTTGTTCACGTTGTCGATCGGGTTAACGGCCGGTGCGCCGGGGCCGCCGGGGCCTTCAGGAGGTTTTACCGGGGGATTGATAGGCGGGTTTATCTGCGGGCCGGACGGCGGCTTGGGCAGTTCGCCCGGGGCCGGGATGGTGGGCGCTCCGCCCGGAGGAGGTATCGTCCCCCCTTTATCCGTAAGCTCTTCGATAATGGTGGCGCGGGGGTCCACCGTTAAATACTTCAGGTCCAGGTTTTCGGCGGCCGAAACCCGGGCGGCGAACAGCCCGGTAAGGGCTGCGGTCAGCGCAAGCAGTCTCTTCATTGTTGGTCCTCCTTCCTTATTACTGTCCGCGCGGGCGGACAGGTACTAAAAAACTTTTTCCGGCTCCAGCAGCGGCGCGACCGCTTTAAGGTCTTCCAGATTCACGGCCTTGACTTCCACATATTCCGTGGGGCGCTCTCTCCAGGGGCTGGCGATCTCGGCTATGTTGCCGTCGCCCTGGATGTAGTACACGCTGGTACCGTCCATTTCTTTGAGCACCGACGACATTTTCCAGCTCAGCTTCAGCTGCATGGCCGCCACCGGGGCCGAGGAAGTGCCCACGTTCGTAATGGTGGAATCCGGCACCGCGGCGGACATAAAGAACTTATAACCCCAGGCTACTTCCGCCACCTCGGGGATAACGGCCACGGCGGTAAGGTATCTGCCGGCGCTTTTATATCTGCCGTTATAGGAAAAAGCCACCTTATATTTGCAGTTTATCATTACCCCGCCGTAAAGATTTTCCGCGTAGAACGCGTAGGAGGAAACTTTAGGCCTGCTCCAGGAATTCAGCTGCGAAGCCGAAGTGATGCCCTGCGGGTAGGCCACGGCGTATTTGCTGTCGATGCCGACCACGGGCTTATTGGCCTCCATTATCTTCCAGATCTTTTCCGCGATGTTCACTATCGAATCTATCGAGACCAGTACCCCGGCGAGGTCGCGGGGCTCTTCTTTCATCTGAACGTAGCTCATATCGGGCGCGTCGGTGGTGCCCAGAAGGATAAGATTGACGGAAGCGGGGTTGATGGTGAAGTATTCCGGGTCCTGCCGGGAATAATTTACTTCTTCTTTCGTGAACACGGCCTTGGGGAACACTACCTCGCCCTGCTTATCCACTTCCTGGGCGGAGGCCGCCAGCGGGAAGAGCACGGAGAGGAAGATGGTTATGCGGAGCTTTTTCATTAGTTGTCCTCAAAGAATAGTATGTATATATATGATAAGCCAATCGTTCCCGCCTCACAATATCCAAAGGCCCATGAGGCGGGATTATTAGGGCCTACCCCGGCATAGGCCGTTCGGGCAAACGCGTTCCGCCGTTTTTTCGCTATTTTTCTTTTTTTGCAACCCGACACGCCTTTGTCGGGTTGGTCTGCTATGCTATGGGCATGACCAACAAACCAAGACGTTCGATATTCAGCGCGCGCGCCGGGCTGCCCGGCGGCAGGCTCGGGGCGCGCCTCCGCGTTTACACCCTCGGTGAAGGCGCGGATTCGGAAATGTACTTCTCGCTGCGCCTGTGGCAGGCGGCGGTAACCCGGCAGGTACGGCTGGCCGGGCCCGCCCGGGCCTAGCGCGGGTAACCTGCGGATACGGGAGGGCTTATGTGGCAGATAACCGACTGGATGCGCTCCGGCTACAAGGCGTGCCGCGAGGACGGCGAGACGGTATTCATTTACAAGCGCCCGGACTGGGGAACGGGCCTTTGCGGCAGCCAGAGCTTTTACGAGCTGCGCAGCCGCGGCATACTTATAGGAAGGATAACCTCAGAACACTCCTGGCGCCCTTCCATCAAGGCCGAATGGCTGGCGGAACAGGACCGCCCGCTCAGCGAAGTGGACCTGCTGGAGATAACCGCCGCCCTGAAACTTTGAAACTGAAACTTTGAATATTGCCGCGCAACGTTCTATTTTGTAGTATTCAGCTAAGATGAAACTGCTGCCCGCCGCCCTTCTGCTCCTGTGCTGCGCCGCGCCGGGCCGCGCCGCGCAGGAGCTTTATTGGCCGGAGGCCGGCGCTTTCGCACAGCGGGATATTCCCGCGGCGGCCCAGCCCGCCGGCGCGCCGGCCGGCTGCCCCAGGCCCGGCACCTACGCAGCGGCCCCCGATTCCCCCCCCGCGGTAAAAGAAGTGTCGGAAATTGACGCCGGGACTTTGCCGCTGCCCGCTGACGACCTGCAGCGCGCGGGGATACTGGAAGTGCTGAAGACCGACCTCGACTACTGGAACCAGCGGCCGGACACCGCCAAAGTACAGTTGGGCAAAGACACCTTCGACGCGCCGCGCCTGCGCCGGACCATAACCGCGCTCATCGACATTTTCAATTCCCCCATGGGGGAAGCGGAGCTGCTGCAGGCCATTAAAACCCGCTTCCGCGTCTACCGCGCCTCAGCCGACGACGGCACCGGCAAAACGGTGATAACCGGCTATTACGAGGCTGAAATAAAGATCTCGCTGGAGCGGGACCAGAAGCATACCTATCCCGTTTATCTTAAACCCTCCGACCTGGTAAAGACCACCCCGGATATGGGCGTCAGCTTCGATTACGGCCGCTACGACGCGGCCGGCAAGCTGGTGAAATACTATTCAACGCAGGAAATACACGCGGGCGCCCTGGCCGGCCGCGGGCTGGAACTGGCCTGGGCGGAACATCCTTCGCACATAATGCTGCTGCAGATACAGGGCTCGGGCATACTGCGCCTGGCCGGCGGCGATTACCTGCGCGCGGGCTTCGACGGCGCCAACGGCTGGCCTTACGGCAGCGTGCAGAGGGCGCTGATGGACTGCGGCGAGATCCCCTCCATGTCCTTCAAGGATTTCATCTCCTACCTGTCAGCCCAGCCGCCGGACAGGGAAGAGCGCCTGACCGACATTAACCCGCGCTATATCTTTTTCCAGGGCAGGCCCAAGGACAGCCTGCCCTACGGGGCCATCGGCCGGCAGCTCACCCCCGGGCGCTCCATAGCCATAGATCCGAAATATGTCCCGCTGGGCCTGTTCGGCCTGCTGCGGTCGAAGCGGCCCGTGGCGCAGGGCGGCGGCCTGGGCTTCAGGGAATTCACCCGCTTCATAGCCACCCACGACACCGGCTCCGCCATACGCGGGCCCGGCCGGGTGGACCTGTTCTGGGGCGCGGGGGATACGGCCGAAACGGAAGCTTCCTCGATGAAAGCCCCCGGCGAGCTCTACCTGCTTATCCTGAAATAACAGCCCTTGACATGTCAAGGGCGCACCCCTTGACAAACGCCATTAATCTGCTATACTATTTTTGGAGCGGAACACCTTATCGACGGTTGCTTTCCGCTCCTTTCTTTTGAGGGAGACAGCAACGCGGGCAAAGGCCCGCGTTGTTATTTTTTGGGGCCGAGCTTTTTGGAGAGCTCGTAGAAAACTATGGCGGCGGCGTTGCCGGCATTGAGGCTTTCCACGCCGCCCCGCTGCGGGATGGAGACTATCTCGTCGCAATGCTCGCGCGTTTTAGCGTGCAGGCCTTCGCCTTCGGAGCCGATCACGATGAAAGCCGGCAGGGTGAAGTCGACCTTGGGCAGAGCGTGGCCGCCCATGTCCAGGCCGTAGATCCAGAAACCTTTTTCCTTCAGCTTTATAATGGTCTGGTTGAGGTTCACCACCTCCACGATGTTAACGCGCTCCACGGCGCCCGAGGCGGTTTTCTGCACCAAAGGCGTAACGCCCGCGGAGCGGCGCTCGGGCAATACTATCGTGGAAACACCCAGGCAGGCCGCCGATCTTATTATGGCGCCCAGGTTCATGGGGTCGGTTATGCCGTCCAGGCCGGCCCAGACGGCCCGCTTCAGGTCCTTTTCAAGCCCCACCGCCTCGTCTATGTCTATCTTCCCCAGCGGCTCGGTCTCTATTATCACGCCCTGGTGGTTGCCCCCCGCCGCCATTTTCTCCAGGTTGCGGGGATCGCAGAAGTCCACGATAATACCTTTGCTGCGGGCGAGCCCTGCCAGGTCCTGCACCCGCTGGTTCTTTTCGTTGCGCGAAATGGACAGCCGGTAGACCCGGCGCCGGCCGGCTTTCAGTATTTCTTCAGCGGTGTTTATTCCGAACAGAATTTCATTGGCCATAGTAAATTTTCCCGGGCCTCTGCCCGCCGGCTAGCCCGTTATGCGGGAATTCCCGAAGCTGACGCCCAAGGCCAGCGCGGTCCGTACTTCCTGCGCGCCGGGCTGCACGCGGCGGAGCTTGCCCACCGCCTCGGCTATGCTGACCGCGGTAAAGCCGTAATCCCTGAAAGAGACCATCTGCCCGAACCTTTTTTTAGCCAGCAGCTCGGAGGCTTTCACGCCGAAGCCGGTAGCCAGCCACCTGTCGAAGGGCGTGGGCTCGCCGCCGCGCTGGACGTGGCCCAGCACCACCACGCGGCTCTCCAGCCCGATGCTGCTCGCGTCGAGGATCTCGGCTATCTTATAGGAAACCCCGCCCAGCCGCATGGGGTCGGGGGAGCCTTTCACCATCCGGGTCACGGTCAGCTTGCCTTTCTCGGGGCGCGCCCCCTCGGCCACTACCACGATGGAGAATTTCTTGCCGCGGCGCTTGCGCTCCAGCACCGCGCCGACAATATCCGCGGCGCGGTAGGGGATCTCCGGCAGAAGTATGATATCGCCGCCGCCCGCGATGCCGGCGCGCAGGGCTATCCAGCCCGCGTAGCGGCCCATGGTCTCCACTATCATCACGCGGTGGTGGGACTGCGCCGTGGTGTGCACGCGGTCCACGGCCTCGGTGGCCACGTTCAGCGCCGAGTCGAAACCGAAGGTGACGTCGGTGGCGGACAGGTCGTTGTCTATGGTTTTCGGCACGCCTATCACGGGCATGCCTCTTTGGTACAACTGCTGGGCCATGGTCAGCGTGCCGTCGCCGCCTATGGCCACCAGCGCGTCCAGGCCCAGGTCCCTGAAATTCTGGAAAGCCAGCTTCGAAAGGTCCTTCGGCCTTTCACACGAGCCCAGCGGCGGCAGGGTATAGGCGAAGGGATTGGCGGTATTGGAGGTGCCCAGTATGGTGCCGCCGCGCGTCAGTATGCCGGACACGTCGTGGTCGTGCAGCAGGAGGAAGTCTTTTTCCACCAGGCCGCGATAGCCGTCGCGGAAGCCTATCACCTCCCAGCCGCGCCGCAGCGCCGACTTGGTAACGCCGCGCACCACCGCGTTCAGCCCGGGGCAGTCGCCGCCGCCGGTAAGAATACCTATTTTCATATTAACCTCGCGGACCGCATTGGCCGTCAGAACGGCGACGGATAGAACGGGTCTTTTTCCTTGGAGATCACGTAGAGCAGGCTTACCAGTATCTGGGCCGGGTGGGCCAGGCGGGCGAAAGCGTAATCCAGGTGTATCTGGAAGCGGTCGGCGGAGGACGGGTCGAGGAAAACGAACCCGGCCCGCCGGTCCTGCACGAAGATCCCGTAGCGGGTCCTTAAAGTCCCGCCCAGGTTCCCGAAGAGCTTCCTCAGGATGCGGATCTTGGGACAGTCGTCCTTGATGGTGAAGATCACCAGGTTGTCGGTGTCCACGAAATCCCATTTGCGGCCCGGCCCGCCCCCTTCTTTGGGCACCAGCCGCGCCACTTCTTTGCCGGCCCCGTCCCGCATCAGGCAGTAGGTTATTTCCTTGTGGGCTTCCAGCAGCAGGTTCGATTGCGCGTCGTAAAGGCACATGTTCCGTTTCTTCGTCAGCAGCAGGTACAGCCCGTAGACGAACGGCACGACGAAGAATATTTCCGGCACGGAAGCGAAGAAGCGCCCGCCCGGCAGCCACAGCAGCGCGCCGACCACCACCAGCCCGCGGCCGGCGAATTCCATCAGGCTCCACCCGGCGTGGAAGAAGATGCAGGCGTAGACCGCGCCGGCCAGGTAAAGCTCGTGCTCGTACGGGAACGACGCCATCAGCAGCTGCTTCTGCCGCGTCAGCACGCTGT
Organism: Elusimicrobiota bacterium; assembly: GCA_026388125.1. GTDB lineage: Bacteria > Elusimicrobiota > Elusimicrobia > Elusimicrobiales > UBA9959 > UBA9959. The sequence goes on along the minus strand of JAPLKJ010000114.1, from coordinate 1,411 downwards.
AGCCGACCTCTTTAAAACTGGACTCTTTCGAGACCACGAAAGGGAAGAAGAAGTCGGGCGGCACCTCGGCCGGCGGCGGAGGGAGCCTGGGATTCTGATAGGAGGCCGCCACGCCGCGCGCCACGAAGGAACCCGCCACCCAGACCACCAGCAGCCCGGCCCAGAACAGCAGCGGCAGCGGCTTGCGCGGATAATAGGGCTCGGCGCCCTTCTCGCCTGTTTTTGCGGCCAATTCGTCGAATATGCTCTGCGCCGCCTTGCCCACGGATTCGGCCGCGGAAGGCCCCTCGGGAACCACAGGCTGCACGGCCGCCACGGCCTCGCTGGAGCCGGTGACGGCGGCGCTGGAGATACTGGCGAGCGCCTCGGTAGTTTTATATACCGCCAGGTCGTCCTCTTCCGGCTCTTCCTTCTTCGGTTTCTTCACGCGCACCACTTTCGGCTTCTTCGGGAGCTCTATGATTTCACCCGGCTTGCGCACGCTGGAAAGGACGCTCCTGAAATCGTTCTCCCCGATGTTCACGGCGGCCACGGAATAGGAAGCGCCGTTATAGGTAAAAAAGGCCATGCAGGCCTGGCTGCTCATCAGCTCGTAAGCGGTATAATAGGCGGAAGAAACCCCGTGCAGCGTCAGGGGTTTTATGTCCCCCGAGAAAGTGGCGCCCTTGCTGCGCAAAGAATCCACGTTCTCTTTGACGCGGGCTTTAAGATAATAGTCGCTCAGCTCGGAATCCTGCTTGGCGAACTCGAAAGTGGATTTGCCTTTTTCCAGCTTGAGCGTTACGACGGGATCGTCGCTCTTGCCCTGGGCCCAGCCGGCCGGGAAATCCACGGCGATAATTTCGCCTTTGTCCTTGAATTCGCCCGCGAGGACGGACAGGGACAAAGAAAGAAATAGAGCCGCGCAGACAAAAGGTGACTTTTTCATAGCGTCAAACAAATTAGCGGCCTATAGTCCGGGGCGAACCGCACGGGACACGGCCGGCGCCCCATTAGTATAGAAAATTATCGCTGGCAAAGTCATATATGCTCATGCCGGTGATGCGCGTCCGGCAGGTGCGGATGCTCATGCTCCACGGGGTCGTGGCGGTGCGGGTGCGAATGCCGGCCGGCCGAAAAGTCCTGGTGCACGTGGGTATGGTGCCCGTCGCCGTGGTCGTGGGAATGATCGTGCTCCAGCGGGAGATGCCGGTGCGCATGGGCGTGCCGCTCATACGCCAGCGCCAGGAACGCCGCCAGCATCAGCGCGCCGCCGGCCAGCAGGCGGGCCGTTACGGGCTCGCCCAGCGCCGCTACGCCCAGCGCCGCCCCCATGAACGGGTACGCGCCGAAAAAAGCGCCGGCCCGGGAAGCCCCGAGGCCGCGCATGGCCAGGATGAAGAACACCTGGCTTACACCGTAGCTGAAAACG
>JAPLKJ010000062.1 GCA_026388125.1 Elusimicrobiota bacterium | reverse complement strand
TCGGACTTTCGCTCCACGCTTCTTTCAGCGTATGCCTCGCGGCATACCGCCTTGCGCTTCGCTTGAGTTTTCTGCAACCTGTATCCTCGGAGGACTTTCACCTCCAAGCTTGGTTTCATGCTGGGCACACCAAAAGAAAAGGCCCCTTCCCGGGGCCTTTCTTTTTTCCGGCGCGCCGGTTTACCTGGCTAATTTGTAAGGGTCGCCGGTGACGCCGAGCATATAGACCGCCGCTTTTACGTTATTAGTAACGGCCTTGGCGATGGCGGCCGCGCCGGGATAGAAGGAGCCGCCCTCGAGCTCCGTGGTGAACGCGAACACGCCCGCCGTAGCGTAAGCCCAGTCGGTGGTGTCGCCGGTGGCCACGTAAAGATCGCTGGACTGCTCCGGTTTGTAGCCGGTAAAGGACGCCATGGCCTTGCCCATGGTTTCGAAAACTTTCCGGTCCCGCGCGTTCTCCACTGGCACGTCCTTGCCGGCCCACGGATAGAGCACCAGGCTGGAATAGGAGTGGTAGCTCATCAGGGTCTTCAGGTTCTTGTGCGTCTCCACGAACTTCTTTATGTTCAGCGTCTCGGGCTCGGAGAAGGCATAGGGCCCGCAGTAAGTGTCGCTGCCAGGGGAATGCGAGGAGCCGGCCTTGCACCAGAGCGAATCGTAATTGCGGTTCAGGTCCACGCCTATGGAGTTGTCGGAATTGACGCGGGTGTTCTTGCGGTGCCACCGGTATTTGCCGGTCTGTATGTCGTATTCCGCGCCGTCGGGGTTGGTCATCGGGGCTATGTAGATGTCCAGCGTGTCCAGGTAGCCGCGTATCTCCGGCTCGGCTTTATGCGCCAGCAGGTAGGCCGCCAGGCCCAGCGCCACTTCGTTCGTAAGGTGCTCGCGGGCGTGGTGGTTGCCCATGAACAGCGCCGCGGGCCGCGCCGAAGGGGTTTCCCCTTTTTCGGCGGGGTTGACGCGCAGGCCCCAGACGTCCCTGCCCTCGAGGCTTTTCCCTATGGAGAGCAGCGAGGTCTCGGCGGGATTGGCCGCGGCCAGCTTCTGCAGTTCCTCCGCGGTTTCCGCGTAATTATGGTAGACCCCGTCGGCGGCGGGAAAATCTTTCAAATGTTTTTTAGCGTAGTCGTAGATGGGCTGGCGGTTCTTTACTATAAAGCCTTTCTGCGCCAGCTGGTCCATTTCCGGCCCGGCAATGAAGCCGGAGACGGCGTGCTCCTCTATTTCCACGATGTCGAGCCCCGCGTTGAGCAGTCCTGTGCGGTCGTATTTGTCGTCGGCGGCGGCCGTTACCCAGTAGCGGGCGTCGTTCTTAAGGTCTTCGATGGCCGAAAGGTCGAACCCCTGCTCCGGGTTCGGCGCGGCCGGCACTTCGGCCTTTACCCCGGCGCTCAGCTGGGAGAAGGCAAGCCCCGCTGGCTGGTCCGCCGCGGCGGCGGCTGCGCAGCAGATAAAAGTTAAAGCGGCTGTAAGGGGCAGTTGTTTCATAATTAAAGGAAAGCCTCCGGTTGACAATGCTCAAATATAGCAAAAAAAGTGCCCGCGGCAAACCGGTAATGCCGGTCGGCCGCGGGCTGTATCCGCGGGCGGGTGAAAGCCGGTTTATTGCCCGGCGGGCAGTTCGCCCAGCTCCCTCAGCGCCTGCTTCAGGTCGCCCTCATGGCGGCGGCTTTCCAGCGGCGCCAGCAGGCTGTAGACGCAGGGCACCACCAGCAGCGTAAGGAACGTAGAGAACAGCACGCCGCCTATCACCACCAGCGCCATCGGGATGCGGGTCTCAGCGCCGGGGCCGATGCCCAGCGCCGGCGGAATGGCCGCCGCTATGGTGGCGAAAGAGGTCATAAGGATGGGCCGCAGCCTTATCGGGCAGGCCTCCAGCAGCGCGTCCGTCACGTTCATCCCCTTGTCGCGCCGCCGGGTGTTGGTGAACTCCACCAGCAGGATGGAATTCTTCTTCACGATGCCCATCAGCAGTATCATGCCTATCATGCTGTAGATGTTCAGCGACTGATGTCCCACCAGCAGCGCTATGAACGCGCCGGTGATGCTGAACGGCAGCGCCATCAGCACGGTGAAAGGGTGCAGGAAGCTGTTGAACTGCGACGCCAGCACCATGTAGGCCACGAAGATCCCGAACACCATGGCATAGATCAGGCTGCCGAAAGAATCCTGGAAGGTCTGCGAACTGCCGGACAGCACTATGCGGTAGCCGTCGGGCAGCAGCTCTTTGGCCAGCTTCTGCACCTCCGCCAGCGCGTCGCCCTGCGCTACGCCCGGTGCGGGATTGGCGAACACGCCTATGGCGCGCTCCCTGTTGCGCCGCGAGATGGAGAGCAGCGTGTTCTTCTCGACCACCTTCATCACTTCCGAAAGCCGTATCAGTTCCCCCCGGTTGTTGCGCACCCAGATCTTGCCGATATCGGCCGGCGTCTTGCGGTCACGGTCCACCAGCCGGATGCGGATGTCGTAGCGCTTGCCGTTCTTGGTGAACTTGCCCACGCGCACGCCGCCTATCATGGCGTTCACGGAATCGCCTATGGAAGCGATGTTGACGCCGCGCGCCGCGGCCTTGTCCCTGTCCGGGATAACCTGAACCTCGGGCATGCCGGCCTGGTAGTCGGTGTCCACGTCCACCATCTTGCCGGATTCCACCATGCGCTTCATCAGCTGCTGGTCCAGCTCCGCCAGTTTGTCCCAGTCGGGGCCGCGCAGGCTGATCTCAACGGGATAGCCGCGCTTGGCGGTGAAGCCCGCCTGGGAGGGGTCCTGTATGGAGACCCGGTCCAGCTCCGGTATGCCCTTAAGTGCTTTGCGGGTGTAGCTCATTAA
>JAPLKJ010000080.1 GCA_026388125.1 Elusimicrobiota bacterium | reverse complement strand
TTGGCGTCAAAAACGTGCACCATCACGCCGCCGTAATCCAGCACCTGCCAGTTCTTGGAGCGCATACCGTCCCTATAAAGGCAGTATATCCCGTCCTCTTTCAGGCGCTTCTGCACCTCTTCCGTCACGGCGTCCAGGTGCGGCGCGGACTCCGCCGTCATCAGCACCACGAAGTCGGCCAGCGACGAGCGGCCGCCGAGGTCGAAGATCCGCACCGGGGCGGCTTTTTTGGAATCGCCGGCGAGGGCCGCCCGGACCGCTATTTTTTTAGAATCGTTCTTTGTGAGTGTCATTTTATATTTTCGCCTGTTTCAGCTTGGCTATCAACGCCGCTTCCGCCTGGTGTTCTATATTCACCATGGCTGAGCTGATTATGGAGGATATTGTATTAAATATGGTGGCAAGGTTGTTTTTCTCCAGCGGCGTAACGGCCGCGGCCCGCGAGAACAGCGTGGCCGCCAGCCGGCGCCCATCCGCCGAGCACGCCATCATGTAGGTGGTATCGTCCAGCCAGCCGCTCTCCGGCCGCGCAGGCAGCGGGTGCGCGGCCGCGTCCTGCGGGAACGCTTCGCGCAGGTAGGCGGGCTCGTACTCCTCGTTGAACATATTGTAGACGTAGGCCCGGATGTTCCAGGAACCTTCCAGGTACGACCGCAGCTCCTCCATCACCGCGGCCAGGAAGTCCGCCGGGGTCTTGTGCGGCAGCATCAGCTGGCGGCTCAGGTCGAACAGCATCGTGAGCTCGTTGGAGGTGTGCTGCAGGCGCTTGAGCAGCGTGCGCATTATTTCGCTGAAGATGCTTATGCCGGTGCCCGGGTTCTCCTTGATGAAGCTGAAGAACTTCTCGCGCTCTATCTCGTAGAGCGAAGAGTCCCTGGACGCGCGCGCCTGGGCGAAGCGGGCCTTGCCCTCTATCATGGCCATCTCGCCGAAGAAATCCCCGCCCGAAAGGATGGCCAGCGCCTTGAACTCGCGGCCTTCCTCGTCCATCGCCTTTTCTATGGTGATCTCGCCGTCCACTATTATGAACAGCGTGTCGCCCAGCGTCTTCTCCTTGAACACCACGTCGCCGGCGGCGTAAGCCGTCTGCTTGAAATAGCCGGCGAACTCCAGCAGCATGGGTTCGGAGAGATTATGGAACAGGGCGACGGCCTTCAGTTTTTCTATTTCCGACATAAGCGTCCTTTTAGCCCACCATATTGCAGAGCTTTTTAAGCCCTTCTTTGTCGTGCGCCTTGGCCACGGCAACTTCGAACGAGATCTGGTTCTGGATGACCAGCAAGGACAGCGCCCGGTCCATGGGCATCATGCCGAATTTCGCGCCGGTCTCTATGGCGCTGTAGATCAGATGCGTTTTGCCTTCGCGGATGATGTTAGCGATGGCCGGGGTCATTATCATCACCTCGCGCGCGGCCACGCGGCCCTTGCCGTCCGCGCGCGGCAGCAGGATCTGCGAGACCACGCCCTGCAGCGAGGCCGCCAACTGCACGCGCACCTGCGTCTGCTGGTGCGGCGGGAAGACGTCTATAATGCGGTCCACAGTGGACGGGGCGTCCTGCGTGTGCAGCGTGGCGAAAGTGAGGTGCCCGGTTTCGGCCGCGGTGATGGTGAGCTGTATGGTTTCCAGGTCCCGCATTTCGCCCACCAGGATCACGTTCGGGTCTTCGCGCAGCGCCGCGCGCAGCGCGTTGTTGAACGACTTCGTATGCTGGCCCACCTCGCGCTGACGGACTACGCAGGCCTGCGGCTCGTAGGTGAATTCGATCGGGTCCTCTACGGTGAGGATATGCTTCTTCTGTTTGATGTTTATCTGGTTGATCAGCGCGGCGAGCGTGGTGGATTTGCCCGAGCCCGTCGGACCGGTGACCAGCACTAGCCCCTTCGGGATGCCCGCGAGGCCGGTCACGGAGGGGGGCAGGCCGAGCTGTTCCGGGGTGGGGATTATGGAAGGAATGACGCGCATGACGGCTTCCACGCCGTTGCGGGCCACGAGCACGTTCAGACGGAACCGCGACACGCCGGTGACGGCGAAGGAGCAGTCAAGCTCCCAGTCCTTCTCGAATTTCGCGCGCTGCTCGTCGTACAGGGTGGAATAGATGAGGGCCTTGGCCTCTTCGGATGTGAGCACCGGCAGCCCTTCGGCCACGGGCATCATCTGGCCGTTCAGCCGCATCATAGGCGGCTTGTTCACGCAGATATGTATGTCGCTCGAGCCCTGCTGCACCGCTGATTTAAGAATAGTGACCATGTCGGCCATACTTCCTCCTGATCGTCTTTTACCTGTCCAGTAAGCCGTCGTTAAAGTCGGCCCCCAGTATAACCGTCGCCGACGCCACGCTACGCCGCGGCGCGCTTACGCGTATTTCCAGCTCTTCAAGCCCGAGGGCGGCGCGCAGTTTCCGCGCGGGCGCCGTATCTTCGGAAAAGCACATTATAATAGTATGCTTTTCAATTTTAGCATAGGAAGAAGCGGTCAGCACGTCAAAACCGGCGGCCCTGAGATGCTTCGCCGCGCGGACGGCCAGGTCTTTTTTGCCGGAAGCGTTAAAGATCTCCACCCGAAGCTGGGGCTCCGGCGCGGATTCTTCAACCGCCTCCCCTCCGCCGCGCGCGTCGGGGCGGGAAATCTCCGTTGATATGAAATTAGCTTGGTTGAGCTTTGAGAACTCGGAAAAAATGACGAACAGATCGAAGGCGGAGATATTGGTATCGCCCTCGGCGCGCAGCCGCGCGGCCCAGGCCGCGGCCCGGACGAACTTGCGCGGCGCCGAGCGCCAGTCGTTCAGTACGCCCCACAAGGCGTTCATTTCAGGCGCGGAAGACAGCGAAATATACAATATCTCACCGGGCGCCTCCTGCCCCGGCGCCGCCGCCAGGGCCGCAAGGTCGCTCGCGCGCTGGTAGCCGGACACTCCTTTTTTTATTTTAGCCCGGGGAAAAAACACGGCGTTCACCGTGGAGGCGGCCGGATGACAGATCAGCAGCACCGGGGCGCGCCCGCCGAGCAGCGCCAGGCGCAGGTCGCGCCCTTCGCCGAGCGCTTTCGCCGCCGGGGAAAAACACTGCGCGGCGGCAAGCGCCAGCGCGAACCCCAGGCCCGCGGCCAGCATCAGCCTTTCTTTTTTTCCTGAAGACTGTTCCATAGTGAAACGCTCAGCGGATGCACCCAGCCGCCGCTTGAGAACGCATAGGAAAGTTTAACATAATTCGCCGCGCGGAACGCGGCCGCGAAATCCCGCCCGGCAAGCTCGCGCACCAGCCCCGCCTCCGCGAAATCCCGCCCGGCCGCGGCCAGGTCGGCTACGTAAATAAGCCGCGCGAGCGTCCCCATCCCGGGCGCGCCCGTGGCGTGCAGGGACACAGCCTCGAGCATTTCCCGGTCTTTCACGCCGAATTTCGCGCGGGCGATCTCCGCCCCGGCCCAGGCGTGCAGCAGCACCGGCGCTTCCTTTATTATGGTCCCGTAAAGCATCCCGCCGGTCCGCGCCTTGAAGGCCGGGCCGGCCAGCCGGGCCGGCTTAAGTTCCCGGGCGCAGTCGTGCAGCAGGCCGGCCAGCGCCGCCTTCTGCGGCGAAAGACCCAGCCCCGGGGCGAGCTCAAGCGCGAGGCGCGCCGTTTCCAGCGAATGCCTGAAGCGCCGCGCGGACAGCATACCCTTTAACAGCGCGCGCTCACGCGCGAGGTAAAGCCCTTTCCTTTCTATCAACCGGAGAACGCCGCGCGGTACCGCCGGAGGTTTCCCGCCCAGAAAAAGTTCGCCGCGCAGGCTGCTTGAGGCCGCGCGGGGAAAAAGGCCTTTAAGCGGCCTGAAAGGCGCCGTGCCGGCCGCTTTCATGGAATAGCCGGGGCGCAGGCCGGCCAGCAGAACGGCTTTTTTAAGTATTTCCCGCCGGCGCTTCCATTTTCCGAACCCGGCCAGGCAATCGGAACCCATAAGGAAATAAAGCGGCGAACGCGGGTATAATTTCCTGAAATGCGCCAGGGTTTCATAAGTATAAACTACGCGGCGCTGCGCCGCCTCGAAGGAACTTATTGCGACCTCCCGGCGGCCGGCCAGAGCGGAGCTCCGCAAAGCCTCTTTAAGCAGAAGCGCCCTTTCCCCGAAAGACAAAGGCTGAAGGTCCTTGAACGGAGTGCGGAAGCCGGGCACGAAAAATAAAGCGCGGGGCTTAAGCTCGCGCAGCGCCGCCGCGGCCAGCGCGATATGCCCTTTGTGCGGCGGGTCAAAGCTCCCGCCGTAAATTATCACCGGTTTTTCTTCAGGCATAAAGGGAAAAAACAATGTCCTTATCAGCTTTTACCAAATGCGGCCCGTCCGACTGACGCCGCTCTAGTATGATATAATTTATTGGCGCGAAATTTATTCTATGGCTAAAAACAGGAACAACTGCATAATCCTTCTGGTGGAACCTCCCGAACAGGAAAAGATCGGCCAGGAGCTGAAAACCGCTTTCGGGCCGGAAAGGGCCGCCCAGGTCAACAGCGACCTGCTTTTGCAGGCCTACAAAACCCTTAAGGATTTCAACGACGCGATCCTCATCCTCTCTTACGAGAAAACGCAGCATCATCCGGACCTGACCTGGCTCGATCCCGAAGACCCGGGTTTCCTGGAGTTCAAGGCGAAGCCGCTGGAGGAGCGCATACGCGACGTTTTCCAGCTGGCGTTCTTCACCGGCGCCAAAAAGGCCCTGCTGGTGGACCATCTTTCTCCGGAGATCAAGGAAGACTGGCTTAAGCAGGCGTTCGAAGCCGTT
>JAPLKJ010000305.1 GCA_026388125.1 Elusimicrobiota bacterium | reverse complement strand
GTCAGGCTGCGGGTGAAGGCCAGCGCCGAGAACTAGAAAGCCGTGGCCACGCCCAACAGCAGGAAGGCCATCAGCCAGATAATGCGGTTTATGCCGGAGAACGCCTCGGCGCGCTCCTCCAGCGCCAGCGCGTAAAGGTCGAAGCCGCGCACCCGCGCACCCGCGCCCACGTACACCCCGCGGGCGCCTTCGAACTCGAAGACCGGCCCGAGGGCCGTCATGCTCCTGACGGCCTGGCGGTCGAATTTCTCCAGCGACCGCGAAAAGGCCAGCGAGCCGCCCTCGGCGTCGGCCAGCAGCAGGCCGCCAGTGGCGCCCAGCCGCTGGGAATGCAGCTTCTCCACCAGGTCGCGCAGGTTCACCGCCGCGAAGGCGAAGTAGCCGCCGCCCAGCGGGTAGACCATGCGGCAGAGGGGCATGTCGTAAAGCATTTCGAACTGCCCGATGGCGATGCGCCCGTCCTCGGCGGCCGTGCGGAAAAGCCGGGTGTCGCCGATGTCGAGAAAGCCGAAGAACCGCCGCAGTTCGGGCGCGCCGCCGCTCAGGATCTCCCGGCCGTCGGCCCCGGTGAAGGCCATGTAAAGGAATTCAGGGTTGGCCTTGAGCGCGCGCTCGAGGTTGGCGGGGTCCACGTATTTCGTGCCCGGCGCCCACATGCGCTCCAGCCGGCGCGAAAGGTCCTGCGTTTCCCGCTCCGTCATCAGGGCGGCCATCTGGGAAACGCTCTGCTGCAGGGCGGTTATGTTGGTCTTGGACTGGGACTGGTAATAAAATAGAAAAAAGCCGGCCGGGACTATGGGTATAAGTCCCGCTCCGAAGAGCACCAGCAGCAGTCGGTTCAATAAAGTCACGTTATAATTAAGGCCGAAGGCCCGGCCGCGGGGTCAACTGCCCCCGAAGCCTGCCGTCCGGACTTCCAACCCCGCGTACTTCGTCCCTTACTTCTTCAGCGCTTCTATCAGCTTCGGCACTATCTCGTGCGCGTCCCCTACGATGCCGTACTTGGCCACGTTGAAAATGGGGGCGCTGGCGTCCTTGTTCACGGCTATTATCACGTCGGAGGCCTTCATGCCCACTATATGCTGCACCGCGCCCGAAATGCCGAAAGAAAGATACAGTTTGGGCGAAACGGTGGTGCCGCTCTGGCCCACCTGGTGGGCTTTTTCCTTGAAACCCAGGTCAACGGCCGCGCGGGAAGCCCCCACCACGCCGCCCAGCAGTTTCGAGAGCTCCTCCAGCTGCCTGAACTTCTCCCTGGACTTCATGCCGCGGCCGCCGGAAACTATGATATGGGCGTTCTCTATCTTCACGCCGCCGCCGTCGTGGGAGATCCTGCGCTCCAGCACCTTCACGCGGCGCAGGCTTTTGTCGAGCTTGGCCGATTCGCGCACAACCAGCGCCGTGCGGCCGTGCACGGGCTCGTTCATCTTCATCACGTTGGGGCGCACGGTGGACATCTGCGGCCGGGACTTCGGGGCCAGGATGTCGGCCATGATATTGCCGCCGAAGGCGGGCCGGCTCTGCAGCAGCAGGCCGTCCTTGATGGCCAGCGCCGTGCAGTCGGCGGTCAGCCCGACGTAAAGGGTGGAAGCCACGCGCGGGGCCAGGTCCCGCCCCTGTATGGTGGCGCCGTACAGCATTACGGACGGCGTGTGGCGCGTCACCAGCGAAACTATCACGGTGGAGAAGATGTCCGTGTTGTACTCGAACAGTTCGTCGTGCTCCACCATGTACACTTTGTCGGCCCCGTAGGCGCCCAGCTCTTTGTCGTAATTGTGGTTCTTGTCGGTGAGCAGCACCGCGCACAGGTCCTCGCCCAGCTCGTCGGCCAGCTTACGGCCGGCGCCCAGCAGCTCGAACGTGACCTGCTTGATCTTCCTGGCCTGCGGCTGGTCGCCGGTCTCGGTAAGCTCGACGTAAACCCACACGCCCTTGTAGCCGGACAGGTCCCGGGCCGAGGCTTCCTCGCGGGTTATCGTGATGGCCTGCACCGGGCAGACCTGCACGCAGACGCCGCACAGGGTGCAGGCCTCGTTCATCACTGCCTTCTTGTCCACCATGTTTATCGCCGCGAAAGGGCAGACGGGCACGCACTTGTTGCAGCCTATGCATTTTTTGGAAACTTCAATCATGAGCGCTTCTCCTTGAAAAAATCTTCCGCCGGAACCCCGGCGGGCCAGCCTACTCTTCTATGAAATGTTCGGCCTTCATTATCTGCAGGATCTTGGCCATCCCTTCCTGGCCGGAGCCGGTGAACATGGCGGCCTTTTCCCGCTGGGGAGGAGGGTAAATTTTATCCACCTGCGTGGGCGAGCCCTTCAGGCCCAGGAACTGCGGCTCGGCGCCTATGTCCGCCGCGCTCCAGACATGGAACGGCTTCTTGAGCGAGGCGTTGACGGCCAGGAAAGAGGGGTAGCGGGGCACATAATCCTTGTGCATTATCATGGTAAGCAGCACCGGCGGCCTGGCTTCCACTATCTCGTAGCCGCCGTCTATGAGCTTGCGGGCTATTATCCTGCGCCCGTCCACGTCCACGTGCTCGCAGAAGGTCACCTGCGGCATGCCCAGCTGCTGCGCCACGCCGGGACCGGTCTGGGCGGTGTCGCCGTCGATGGCCTGCATGCCGGCCAGGACGAGGTCTATCTTGCCCAGCTTCCTTATGGCCCTGGCCAGCGCGTAGGAAGTGGACCAGGTGTCGGAGCCGGCGAAGGCCATGTCCGAGAGCAGTATGCCCTCGTCGGCGCCCAGCGCCATGCCCAGCTGCACCACGCTTTTCGCCTGCGGCGGGCCCATGGAGACCAGCGTCACCTTGAAATCGTGCTTCTTCTTCAGCTCCAGCGCCGCCTGCAGCGCGAAGTGGTCGTAGGGGTTGATGATGCTGGGCACCCCGGCGCGGATAAGGTGGCCGGTTTCGGGGTTTATTTTGACCTCGGTGCTGTCGGGCACCTGTTTTACGCAGACTACGATATTCATGTGCTTCTCCTTGAAAATATCCCCGGGCTTTTTACTTCGCCTTGAACGCCTGCTTCAGTTTCAGGGCCACCAGGTCCATATCGGCCATCATGCCTTTCTGCTCGGTCTGGATGGCCTCTATGTTCACCGCGTCGGCCAGGCTGCCGTCGGACTCCACCGCGCCCAGCACCAGCGCCAGGCCTTCCATGGCGGTGTTCAGGGCGGCTTCGCGGGCGAAGATCCGCGCCATGGCCTGCCAGCCTTCGCGGTCGAACCGCACCGTTTCGCTGTACTTCTGGGCGGCGGCCGCCGTAGAGAAAATGGCGGCGGTCTCGGCCGCGCAGATAAGCTTGCCCAGCTTGAAAGTAACGTGCTGGTGGCGCGTGAGCTTGTGCACGCGGCACTCCTCCAGCACCGCGGCCAGCGCCCGCAGCGCCAGCGCCGCGGCGTGCGCCCCGGCTTTCGGCTCTTTGGCGTGCAGCTCGTCGAGCCTGTCGGCCATGTCCAGGTAATACCGGCCGCGCGACTTCAGATGCTCCTGCCAGCGGCCGCGGTAGATGGTCATCTCCAGCACTTCGCTGGTACCCTCGTAGATGCAGGTGATCTTGATGTCCCGCTTGATCTTCTCTACGGGGAAATCCTTGGTGTAGCCGTAGCCGCCCAGCGCCTGGATGGCGTCGTCGGCCGCTTTGTTGCCCCATTCGGAGGCGCCGTACTTGGCTATGGCGCCCTCGGTTTGCAGCCCGTGCTCGCCGGAGTCCAGCCGCAGCGCTGTATATTCGATGTAGGACCGCGCGCCTTCCAGGCGCACGTAATTCGGGACTATAAGCTTGTGAGTGTAGCCCTGTTTGTCCGAAAGAGGGCCGCCGCCCTGTATGCGCTGCTGGCTGTAGCGGATGGCGATCTCCATGGCCTCGGCGCCCGCGCCCAGGCCGAAAGCGGCCACCATCACGCGCGTGTAGCCGAATACGGCCTGCGCCTGCAGCAGGCCTTTGCCCTCTTCCATGCCTATCAGGTTCTCGGCGGGAACGTAAACGTTGTCCAGCGAAAGCCCGGCGGTGTTGGAAAGCCTTATGCCGTGCTTGTCCTCGTGTTTATTGGCGGAAAACCCTTCCATGGTCTTCTCCACCAGGAACCACGACGGGCCGCCCGGGGCCAGCGCCAGGATGGTATGGATGTCGGCCACGCCGCCGTTGGAGATCCACTGCTTGTTGCCGGTGATGCGGTAGCCGGCAATATGCCCGTTCTTCACCACGTGCTCGGCGCGCGTGCGCAGGTTCACCAGGTCGGAGCCGGCGTCGGGCTCGGTGGCGCCGTAGGCCACCAGCAGGTTCTCGGAAGCTATGCGGCGCAGCCATTTTTCTTTCTGCTCCTCGGTGCCGCCCTGGTTGAGGGGGTCGGTGCCCAGGAAAGTAGCGAACACGCCGGTGGCGATGCCTAAGTCTATGCGGGCCAGCAGTTCGCAGACGCGGTAAATGTCGAAGGTGCCGCCGGACACGCCGCCGTATTCCTCGGGGATCATCAGCAGGTGCACGCCCAGGGTGTCCCGGTCGTACATTTCCCTGAGAATATCGGCGGGGAATTCGTTCTTCTCGTCCAGCTCGCGGATCAGGTCGAAGGGAATGCGCCTTTTGGCGTACTCCCGCAGGCTGTCCAGCATCAGATTGCGCGAAATAGCGTCCATGCTTGCCATTAAGAACTCCTTAAGCTGTTTTTACCGCTTCGCACGCCGAAAGATACTCTTTTATTTCCGCGGTTATCTTCTCCGCGAAAGCCCTGTCCTCCAGGCCCTCCGCGTTGATGAAAACGTTCTCCGCCGCGCAGCGGATGGCGGTCTCCAGCTGGTAGCGCGCGCTGCGGTAGTCGCTCATGACGTGCGCCGACACCAGGGCCTCGCACACCCGCAGCCCGGCCATGGCCTCGGAGGCCAGGCGCGCGGTCTTGAGCGGCACTTCGGCCGCGTGCTTCAGCGCGGCCTGCATCTTGACCTTGCGCTCGGGGTTGTCCTTGGGGATCTTCATGGCCGCCATGAACACGTCGAAAGAAGCAGAGTCCTCGGCCACGCAGGCCTGCAGCTCGGCCTTATGCCCGCCCAGCAGCCCGAACAGCGTGCGCAGCGCGGGCCGCTTGGCTTCGTCGAGCTTCTTGCCGCGCAGCGTGATGCCTATGGCCATCTGGCCCAGCGCGCAGCCCATGGCGCCGTTGACGCCGGCCGCCGAGCCGCCCCCGGGCGTGGGCTCGGTGTTGGACAGCGCGTCCACGAACAGGCCGGCCCCGGCCTGCCAGGAGCTGAGCAGCTTCAGCAGCTTCGTCTCCAGCACCTGCGTCTCCTTGTTAAAATCCTTCACCTGCAGCGCTTCCACGGCGTAGTCGGTCAGCGCGTCCTGCGTGGTAAGGCCTATCAGCTCGGTGCCGGTGATGGCGATATTCTTCGGCGCCAGCTCGCGGGTCAGCTCGTCCATCACGCGCTTTATGGAGGTGGTCTTGTAGTCGGTAAGCACGGTGGACAGCTGCACCTGGCCCTTGGATTCCAGGAAGATCTCCTTGGCGCGCAGCGCCGGCAGGCCGCCGCCGGAAGTGCGTATTTTTTTCGCCAGGGCCTTGGCGAAGTCCATGTCGGTGGTGGCCAGGTTCACGTTGAAGTTCACTATCTGGTTGCGGGCGCCCACGGCCATGGCGCCGGCGGTGGGATGGATCTGGTTGGGCCCGAAATCCGGCGTTTTCTCGGGGTTTTTGCCTATCTCTTCGCGCAGGCCTTCGAACTGCCCTTTGCGCACTTTGGCGAGGTCCTTGCGGTGCTCGAACCTGGCGGCGCGGTCGTAGAGGTAGACCGGGATGCCCAGCTCCCGGCCTATGCGCTCGCCGGTCTGCTCCGCCAGTTTTATGCATTCCTCTATGGTGGTATCCATTATCGGGATGAACGGGGCCACGTCGGTGGCGCCCATGCGGTGATGCTCGCCTTTATGCAGGTTGAGGTCGATGAGCGAGGCCGCTTTTTTGGTGACGGCCACCATGGCCTCAACGGCGGTCTCGAGCGGCGCTATGAAAGTAAGAACGGTGCGGTGATGGTCGGCGTCTTTTTCCACGTCCAGCACCAGCACGCCCGGCACAGAACTGGCGGCGGCCACTATCGCGTTTATTTTATTTACGTCCCTGCCTTCGCTGAAATTAGGCACGCATTCCACAAATTTTCCCATTGTTCCTCCATAGAACAGCTTACCGGGCTGAACTATCCGGATCCCGGTATATATATAATTATACAAAGGATAATTAAGGCTGGACAACCACTACTTCAACCGGAAATGCCCGGTTTTTGGTGCTATTAGTGCATATGCTGCTGCCAAAACAGGCTTTTAAGGGATACTTTTCCGGTTAAACCGCTTGTATTACCGCAAAAACCAGCACTTTTGGGGTAGAATTCCTCCAACGACAGCTGCCTGGGAGGCGGTTCGGTAAATGAGAAAACCCGCCTTTGGCGGGTTTTCGCATCCCCACGAGGGGGAGTCTCAGTTGGTGGTCCGTATAATGCGGACGACCATGCATAGTGTAACAGAAAAGACTTGACTTGTCAAGCCCACACCCCTCCCCCTTTAAAAACGGCCTAAAATGTGTTATGGTATTAGGTATGCAGCGGAGGCAAATATGAAATTTTTCCTGTTAGCGGCGTTACTGTTCGCCCCGGCCCTGTTGGCCGCGGAGCCCCCCCCTTTTCAGGAGCAAAGGGACACTCCGGAAATAAAGAACCAGTTAAGAACGGAAGCCGCGGCTCTTGAGGCGCAGGTGAAAGCCAGCCCGGGGAATATCGAGCTTTATATGCGGCTGGGCTTCACCTACTCCCGGCTGGAGCAGGCCGACGACGCGCAGCGGGCTTTCGAAGGCGCCGTGAACCTGGACCCCAGAAAGGCCGACGCCCATTATATGCTCGGGCTGATCTACGAGAAGAAAGGCATGCGGGACAAGGCGCTGGCCGCCTGGAAAGCCTGTCAGGAGAGCACCAATGACCCCCGCATGCGCAATACCGCCGGCAGGCACATCCACCACCTCTCGCACCACTAATATCATGAAAAAAAACCTTTTACTCCTCATCCTGCCCCTGATGGCGGCCTGCATCTCCCCGCAGGTGGCCATAAACCAGCACGCCGACTTCTCCACCGTAAAACGGGTGGCGGTGCTCAGCTTCAGCGGCGCTAACGGCGACCTCGCCGCCGACCTGCTCACGCAAAGCCTGCTGATGCGCGGCGCCGACGTCATCGAGCGCCAGAAGCTCAACGCCGTGATACAGGAACATTCCCTTACCGCCTCGCCTTACTTCGACCAGGCCACCGCCAAGCAGCTGGGCAAACTGCTGGGCGTGGACGCGCTGTTCGTGGGCACCGTGGCTGAAAGCAGCCCGGCCGGGAAATACCTGGTAAGCACCTCCCAGGGCAACCTTCTCACGGACGTCACGCGGGTGTCGAACAGCTCCATCTATTCGGAAGGCACTGTGGCCGGGCTCCCCAATTCCCAGCTGCTCAGCACCACCGCCAGCGCCTCGCTGGTGGCGCGCATGGTGGACGCCCAGACCGGCTCCATCCTCTGGTCGGGATCGATGTCCTACGAAGGTTTCGACCTGAGCACGGCCATGCGGGAAATAGCCGACGCTTTCACCACTTCGCTGTCCCCCATCTGGCCGGCGCTGACCATAAAATAACAAAAACTTCCGTCAATCCATCAGCCGCCGCTGCCCTTCCAGTGCGCGTATCGCGGTAACGTCCTGCGTGAATTCCATGCAGCCCAGGTACGCGCCTTTGGCGTCCCTCAGGGCGTGGAACTCTATGAAGATCTTATGTTTCGGCCCATCCTTGGCCACCGGCAGGTCTATCCAGAAAGTGGCTTTCTCGCGCGTGCCGGCTTTCATTTCGGCTATCAGTTTCTCCACCATGGCAAGGCTTTTTTCGGGGTGGCATTGCCTGAAGTTCATGCCCATGGCCGACATCGGCCGCTTGAAAAGCCGGGTCTCGTGCTTGTTCCAGCCCGCCACCTCGTCGGCGGCGTTGATAACCGTAAGTTCCGCCGGGATAGTCTCTATCACGGCCTTCACCATTTCCGGGTCCATATTGTCTAAAAGCATTTCCCCTCCTATATAATTTCCAGCTCCAGAATGCGGTCCACGCGGAAAACATGGTCATGGCCGCGCTCCAGGCAATGCGCGTCCAGCCCGATGAACGAAACCTGCATATAGCTGCGCTCGCCCACCGCCAGCGGCCGCACTTTCCTGCGGCTTTTCTCGTCCCCGGCCTTGAGATAGGTAAGGCCCAGGCAGCGTCCTTCTTTTATGGCCTTGTTTATCAGCTCCACCTTCATGGCCAGCGGCAGCGCGCGGTCGCTGAGCATGTACTGGTGCTCCGTTACGAACTTCACTATGCGCCGGTCGGTAATGACGTCCCCCAGCCGCACCGCCCGGGCGAGACTGAGCCCCTCCAGCGAAACGCAGCGGCTGAGGGCCACATAGGTCTGCCCCGCCGCGAAAGCCCGGTCGCCCAGGTCCAGCGTAACGCGGTCGAACGTCTTGCCCTGGCTTTTATGGATGGTCACGCCCCAGGCCAGTTTCAGCGGGTACTGCCGGAAAGTCCCGGCCGTCTCGGCCTCGATGCGGCCCGCCTCGTGGTTATAGGTAAAATGGAACAGCTCCCAGTCATGCGGCTGCACGCCCTCCAGCCCGCCGTCCGGCAGCCGCACCAGCACGGTGTCGGGCTCGCCGCCTATGCCGCGGATGACCTCCGCTACCTCGGCCATGGTGCCGTTCACCCAGCGGCCGTCGGAATCGTTGTTGAGCATCATCACATGGGCGCGCCGCCTCAGCCGCAGATGCTGCTCGGCCGGGTAGGACTCCCTCGTGAAATCGCCGTCTATTTCGGCCGCGTAGCGATATTCCTTCCCCTGAAGTTCCTCCAGGCGGTCGTGGTTCACGGTGAAAGCGGCGGCGTTGGTGGTAAGCAGGTGCACCGCGCAGCCCAGCCCGGCCTTCTGGGGCGCGCCCACGCGGCTGTTGAGCGCGGCCAGCTGCGCCGCCGTTATATTGTTGTTGCGGATGGCGTTAAGGATGGCGATGAAGCCCGAATCCGTCTGGCGGTAGATCTTCTCCAGCTCCACGAATTCCAGCTCCAGCTCCTTGAACGCCGCGGCGCTGAAAAAATACGGCCCGTCGTAAAAGCCGCAGAACAGTCCCCGCTCCGCGCCGGTCACCACCGGCGGCAGCTGGTAAAGGTCGCCTATCAGGATAAGCTGCACCCCCCCGAAAGGCAGGGCGGCATCGCGGCCGTTGAGCCGCATGAACGCGTCCACGCAGTCCATCAGGTCCGCCCGGGCCATGGAAACTTCGTCTATCACCAGCGCGTCCAGCTCTTTATAGATCTGCGCCCATTTGCCCCTGACCTTCTTAACGGCCGCGGCCGTAATATCGGGCTGAAAAGAGAAAAAAGAATGGATGGTCTCGCCGCCGACGTTGAGCGCCGCCACGCCGGTGGGGGCCAGCACCACTATCTTCTTGGCGGTATGGTCCCGGAAGTAGCGCAGCAGGGTGGACTTCCCGGTGCCGGCCTTGCCGGTAACGAAAACGCTGCGCGTGCCGTTCTCCATCATGTGGAGGGCTTTCGAGAACTGCGGGGTGAATTCTATTTCGAATCCGGGCATAAAATTATCGCGGGGAACGGCAATTATACCATTTGCGTTTTTTCCGGCGGGACAAAAGAAAACCGGCCCGGGGCCGGCTTTTCTTTCCGCTAACAGGAGGTTATTGCGCGGTCTGGACGTTCAGCACCAGCCCGGTGGGACCCATGGAGACGCCGGTAAGGTGGAACTCGCCAACTATGCCGACGGGGATGAAATAATCCACTATCTTGGCCGACACGGTAGCGCGGATGGTCCAATCTTTCGGGTTATACTTCATATTTATGACCTGCTGCGCTTTCAGCGGGATCTTCTTTTCCTTCAGGTCTTCGTTGATGGCGTCATAGGCGCTCTGTATCAGGACGTTGCTGACCATCACCATTATCTCTTCCTGGTTGAGCTCGGTGCCGCTGGTATCGCCCTGAGCGCGGCTGTCGCCCACGGGTTTGAAGTCAGGGGAGGTACCGGCGTCGGGGGCCAGGGAGGCGTGCACCTGCACTT
The DNA here is from genome assembly GCA_026388125.1 of Elusimicrobiota bacterium. Classification (GTDB taxonomy): domain Bacteria; phylum Elusimicrobiota; class Elusimicrobia; order Elusimicrobiales; family UBA9959; genus UBA9959. Next base: position 3,889 of record JAPLKJ010000305.1, on the reverse strand, counting down.
TCTGTATGCGCACGGCCACGTGGTCCTTGTTTTCAAGGTACAGCTTGGCCGTTAGCACGGGGGTCACCACTATGCCGTTCACGTCCACCCTGATATTGCTTATTTTCAGGAATTCGCCGGACTTGGTGAACACGGGGGCGGCGGGATCTATTATGGTCAGCCCGCTCACGCCGGCGGCCATATGCTCTACGCCTTTTTTCAGTGCCTTGAAAGGAACGCGCACCGTCAGATCCACGCCTATCAGGTCGTCCCCTTCCGCCTTCGGGGCCGAGGCCGTCAGCGCGTAATTACCGGCGGGGATATCGGCGGCCCGGAAGCCGTCCAGGCTGAAAGCCGCGGCCGAAGCGCGCGCGGCCAGCGCCGCCGCTATCGTCATGGTAAGAAGGATGGTTTTTTTCATAAATTTATTCTCCGTACCCTTACAGCTCGAAACCGAGGTACATCAGGCCGTTGCCTATCTTAAGGTTCTTTATCAGCGCGCCTTTGGCGAAAGAGGGCAGGAAAGCGCTGTTCTTGAGCGTCAGCTCCACGGTCTTATCGTCCAGCTTGCGGGCGGTGACCACCTTGGCCAGGTCGGCGTTGGTAAGGACGGTGCCTATGACCTTGGAGATTATAGTGCCCTGCAGCCAGTTGCTCACGAAGCCCGGCACGCCTATGCCGTAAGCCTTCTCCACGGTAACTTTCTCGAAGCGCAGGGTTATCACGTTCTGGCGGACCAGCGTGGGCAGCATCTCGGCCTTGAAAAACACGTTGGGCTTCAGCGGCAGGCTGGTGACCAGCGCCTTGCCGGCCACTTCCATGCGGGCATCGCCGCGGAACTTCACGCCGCCGTCGCGGCCTTCGGGCTTCAGGTTGAAATCCGAACCCTTGGTGTACTGGGCAACGAAGTTGGTTATCAGGCCGTCCGAGACGGCCAGGTTATAGCCGGGCAGCTGCGCTATGGACGCCGCGGAGCCCGACTTTACGCTGAGGGCGAAGCCGGCGCCGTCGAAAGTGAAAGCTGTAAGGTTAACATCTGAGATAAGGCCGGGCAGCAGCGGGGCCACGAAATTAGGGGTGACGGCCGCGCGCATGGTCCAGCTTTTCCTGTCGTAGGCGAACCGGAGCACATCCGCGGCGCGGAGCTTCACTTTATTGGCGGCGAAAGCGGCGTCCATGGCCCCGGTCATGCCGTTGCTGATCTTGGTCATCAGCATTTCCATCAGTTCGTCTTTGTTTATCACGCTCTTGGGGCCGAAGACCATATCGGCCTCTACGCTGACGACCGTAATGGCCAGCCGGTTGTTGCCTTCGAAGTAGATCTTCATCAGCACGGTAGGCTCTACCACTATGCCGTTATAGTCCACCGACACGTTGCTGAAAGCTATATGTCCGCCCTGGCGGTAAAGCACCGGGGCGGAGGCGTCCAGGGGGGCTATCTTAACGTCCGTCAGCCCGTAAAGGCGCTCGCCAAGAGCCTTGAACGGCAGCTTTATGGTCATGTCCAGCGCGGGGGCCGGGATATTGGGGGATTTGTTGAAGCCGGCTATTTCCTGCGGTACCGGGATGCCGGCTTCCACGGCCTCGGGCTGGGAGGCTCTCAGGCCGGAAAGTTTCATTGAATTCAGATCGAAGTCGCCGGCCAGGACGCCCATCGGGACTATCAGTGCCGCCGTTACCGCCAGAATTGTTTTTTTCATAATTGCCTCTTGCTGGTTATAGTGTAACAGGCCCCATGGAAAGCGGTAAGTGTCAAAAGGCCCAGAGACCCGGGCCCAATAGGGCAAAAAAAAGGACCGCCGCCCTTTGCGTGGGCGGCGGTCATCTGAAAACTCGCTGTTTCCGGCTCAGCTCTTTAACAGCGCGTCTATATATTTCTGCGCCTTCTTGGCCAGCGAATCCTCGGGATAATCCTTCACTATCTTCTCGTAATATTCCCTGGCTTTATCCGTGTTCTTTATTTTCTCGAAAGCCTGCCCGGCCGCCAGCAGCGCCTTGGGCGCTTCCTTGCCGCCGGCATAATCGGCCGCTATGCGGTCGTACATCTTCACCTCGGTCTCCAGGTCTTTAGAGTCCTTCCTGGCTATTTCGGCGGCCAGGTAAAGTTCCTCAACCACGTTCTCGTCCTTGTATTTGTCGGCCAGCCGGTTGAGCACGGCTATGGCCTCGGCGGGCTTGGACATCTCCTCGCGCAGCACGCGCGCCTCCGACTTATAGGCGCTGCGCGCCTCGGGCTTTTCCGGGTAAAGCTTTATGATGTTCTCGTACACCTCCACGGCCAGGGTGTACTGCTTCTGCCGCTCGGTAAGCCTGGGCAACTGGGCGTAGGCCGCCCACGCCTCGTCGGTGCCGGGGAACCTTTCGGTTATGTCCCGGTACACTTTTATGGCGGCGAAATATTCCTTGAGGTCCTCGGCCAGCACGTCGCCCAGCAGCCGCTTGGCGCGGGCTATCAGGGCGCTGTCGGGGTAGCTATGGATCAGCTTCTCGTAAGCCAGCCTGGCCTGCACGAATTCTTTTTTCTGGGAATAAAGCGTTCCGAGGGTCAGCTCCAGCGCGTCCCGCCCGGCGTAACCGGGGAACCTGCAGAAGAAGTCGTTGAATTCCGCGGTCAGCGGAACATAGAATTCCTGCCCGAACTTGGCGGCCATTTCGTCAAGGAAATAAGCGAGCCTTTCAGCCTTGCCGCTGCCTTTGGAAGTTTTGGATAGCTCCAGCAGCAGGGCTTTTTCCCGCTTGCTCAGCTTCTTGTCGGCGGTGATGCTAAGCAGTTGGAGGGCCGCCGGGCTGGATTTGGAACCGGGATACTCCTGCAGCAGCTTGCCGAGGTCGAGTATGGCCGCTCTGTGGTCGCCCAGCTTCAGGTGCAGGTTCGCTTTCAGCAGCAGGGCTTCATCCGCGGCTTCATTGTCCGGATAGGTCCTGAGCCAGGCCGCCACCTGGGGCAGCAGGGCTTCCAGAACGTCCTCGTCCTTGTTTTCGCCGTTGAGCTTCAGGAAATCCCATTCTATGGCTGCTATGCCGGGAGCGGGAGCGGCTAATTCGGCCGGCGCCGCGGCGGGCTGGGCGGCGGGAGCGGCCTCGGCGGCTACCGCGAGGGGCTGTTCCAGCGGCTTCTCGGGCGACTCCGATATCACCGGCTCTATCTGGGTAGAGGCCGCGGCGGCCATCTCCGGCGGCATCTGCTGCTGCGCCGAAGCGGCGGCGGCGAAAAGGCCCGAGAACGAAACCGCTAAAAAAGGAAGCGCTGCGAACATTTTATACCTGCTCATCTTTCTCCTCCTGAATGCGGCGGAAATCAACTGCTACCCCCTGCCGCGGGAACGCCCGCCGTAACTGCGCCCCCGCGCCTTATCCGCGGATTATTTCTATGCCGTCGTACTCTATCCAATCCAGCGCCAAAGGGCTGATTATGGCGTTGGCCGGGACTTTTATTGACCTACCCCCCGCCGTTATCATTGCCCTGAGTTCGAAATCGCTGAGAAACACCCTGTGTTCAAGCTCCGGAACCTTCTTAGGCGCGGGCGCGGCCCCTCCCGGTTTTCCCCGGAAAAGGTGCTCCGCTATCAGGTCCTCTATCGCGCCTTTGGTGAGCATGGGTGGACCGGACGGCCAAGGCATACGCCTTAAAAACCGTCCGGCCGTCCGGCGTTCTTAGCTTACTTTCACCGAGATCTTGGCCAGATATTTGTCCAGGTCGTCCGAGGGGCGCGGTATCACGTGCATCCCCACCGGCTCCCCGGCCTTCTGCGCGGCGGCGGCGCCCGCTTCCACGGCGGCGCGCACGGCGCCTACTTCGCCCACGCACAGCGTGGTAACGTAGCCCGAGCCTATCTTCTCGTAGCCAAGCAGGCGCACCTTGGCTGCCTTGCTCATGGCGTCAGAGGCTTCTATCATGCCTATGAAACCT
>JAPLKJ010000299.1 GCA_026388125.1 Elusimicrobiota bacterium | reverse complement strand
CCTGTTCCGGCACAAGGACCAGGCCGAAAAGCCCGACCATGAGGCCTCCGAAATAGAGAAAGAGGCCAAGGCCATAGGCATAAACTACATAGGCCTGGACGGCGATATCGGCTGCATGGTCAACGGCGCGGGCCTGGCCATGGCCACGCTGGACACCGTGAAGATGGCCGGCGGCGACGCGGCCAATTTCCTGGACGTGGGCGGCGGCGCGAGCGTGGACCAGATCACGCGCGCTTTCCAGATAATCCTTAAGGACCCCAAAGTGAAGGCCGTGCTGGTGAACATCTTCGGCGGCATCATGAAATGCGACAACATAGCCGCCGGCGTGGTGGAAGCCTCGAAGAAAGTCAAGATAAGCGTGCCGCTGATAGTTCGGCTGGAAGGCACCAACGTAAAGGAAGGCAAAGAGATCCTGGCCCTGTCGGGCCTGAAGCTGGAACAGGCCGATTCCTTGTGGGAAGCCGCGCAGAAAGCGGTGGCCGCGGCGAAGGCGTGAGCGGGGAGAATTTATGTCCATATTGCTGAACAAACAGACCAAACTCATAGTGCACGGTTTCACCGGGGCGCAGGGCACTTTCCACGCGCAGCAATGCCTGGAATACGGCTCGAACGTAGCAGGCGGCGTAACGCCCGGCAAGGGCGGCACGCAGCACCTGGGCCGCCCGGTCTTCGATACGGCCCGCGACGCCGTCAGGGCGACCGGGGCCAACGCCTCGCTTATTTTCGTCCCTCCCCCCTTCGCCGCCGACTCCATCCTGGAGGCCGCGGCCGCCGGGATAAAAGTTATCATCTGCATCACCGAAGGTCTGCCGGTGCTGGATATGGTGCGCGTAAAAAAACGCCTCAACGCCCTCAACGCGGCCGGCGGCGGCGTAACGTTGGTGGGGCCCAACTGCCCCGGCGTAATAACCCCCGGCGAATGCAAGGCCGGCATCATGCCCGGCTACATACACAGAAAAGGCTCGGTGGGCGTGGTTTCCCGCTCGGGCACGCTCACTTACGAGGCGGTCTGGCAGGTGACCAGCCAGGGCCTCGGCCAGTCCACCGTGGTGGGCATAGGCGGTGACCCCGTACAGGGCCTGAATTTCGTGGACACGCTCAAGCTTTTCCAGGCCGACAAGCAGACCGAAGCCGTCATCATGATAGGCGAAATAGGCGGCGCGGCCGAAGAGGACGCGGCCCGCTATATCAAGGCCGAAATGACCAAGCCGGTATTCTGCTTCGTGGCCGGCAAGACCGCCCCTCCCGGCCGCCGCATGGGCCACGCCGGCGCCATAGTGGAGGGCAACGCCGGCACGCACGCCTCGAAAGTGGCGGCGCTGAAAAAAGCCGGGGCCACGGTGGTGGACAATCTTTCGGAAATAGGCGCCGCGGTGGCCGCGGAACTGAAGGGGAAAAGCAAGGCGAGGGCGGCCCGGAAATAGTACAATAAAATCAGATCTTAAAATGATAAAGCGCTACAACATTTCAAACCACCAGATAGTCCCGGTCGAGTCGGAAACGCCCGCCATCTGGGTGGTGATAAACCCCACCGACGACGAGAAGAACTGGCTGGTCGGCAATTTCAACCTGGACGAGCACAATTTCAATTCGGCCTTCGACCCCGAAGAGCCGACCCGCCTGGAGTTCGAACCCGACCACCTGGAGCTGATCTTCAAGCGCCCGAAGAACTACTCCTCCAAGGACCATTTCCTGTTCAAGGTCTCCTCCCTGGGCCTGTTCCTGTTCAAGGACAAGCTGATCCTGGCGCTGTCCGAGGACATCAACATGTTCGCCGGCAAGTATTTCAAGCAGGTCAGCGGCATACGCGAAGTTTTCCTGAAACTGGTTTACAGCTCCATCTTCCATTTCATGGAGCACCTCAAGGTGATCAATATGATCGCCGACGAGCTGGAGAACAAGATCAACGCTTCCATGGAGAACAAGCACCTGCTGAACCTGTTCACGCTGGAAAAAAGCCTGGTCTACTATCTTAACGCCACCAATTCCAACGCCTATGTTATAGACCGCCTCAAGCATAACGCCGAAAAGATAGGCTTCTCGCCGCGCAGCCAGGAATTCCTGGACGACATCATAATCGAGAACAACCAGTGCATGCGCCAGTCAGAGATCTATTCGAACATCCTCGCCGGCCTGATGGACGCCAGGGCCTCCATAGTGAGCAATAACCTCAACGTGATGATGAAGAACCTCAACGCCGTGGTCATAGCCGTGGCGGTGCCCAGTTTCTTCGCGGGCGTGGGCGGGATGTCGGAGCTGTGCACGGTCACCGGCATAGCCGACCCCCACCTGGCTTTCCTGGCTTTCGTCAGCGCCATGGCCGTCATCGGCCTTTTCACTTATTACATAATCAAACGGATGGAGAAGCATTAACCTTCCCTGTTCCCGCGCCGCGCGGGAAAAAGTCCCGGGCGCTCCGCGCCGCCGCGTTCACGAACCATGAAAAAAGTCTTTATCGTTTCGCTGGGCTGCCCCAAGAACCTCACCGACTCCGAAGTGATGGCCGGCGAGCTGGCCGCGGCCGGCTGGGAGCTGACCGCCGACGAGGACGGGGCCGACGCCGCGCTGCTCAACACCTGCGCCTTCCTCGGCTCGGCCGTGGAGGAATCCGAAGGCGAACTGCGGCGCCTGCTCGCCCTCAAGGCGCGCGGCAAACTCTCGCGGGTGATGGTGGCCGGCTGCCTGGTGGAGCGGGAAAAAGAACGCCTGCTCGCGCGCTTCCCCGGCCTGGACGCGCTGGTGGGCATACACGCCCTGTCCAAAGCCGCCGAGGCCATAGGCAAGAACAGGAATTATATCGCTCCGGCCGGCGGCGGCATTTCCTCCCCGCGCCTCAAGGCGCGGCTTACCGCCCCGCACAGCGCCTATCTTAAGATAGCCGACGGCTGCGACAACCGCTGCGCCTACTGCCTTATCCCCTCTATCCGCGGCCCTTTCCGGTCGAAACCCGTCGAAGAGCTGGCCGAGGAGGCCAGGAACCTGGCCGACAGCGGGGCAGTTGAGATATCTTTGATAGCCCAGGACACCACCTCCTACGGCCTCGACCTTTACGGCCGGTCACGCCTGGCGTGGCTGCTCAACACGCTGGTAAGGATCAAAAGCGTGAAATGGTGGCGGCTGATGTACGTCTACCCCGAACGCCTCACCCCGGAAGTGATAGAGCTCATGCGCGGCAACAAAAGCATCTGCCGCTACCTGGACATGCCGCTGCAGCACGTGGCGGACAGGGTGCTCAAGCGGATGAACCGCGTCTCCACGGAAAAGTCCATAAAAGAAAAGATAGCCGAACTGCGGCGCGCCATGCCTAACATCGCCCTCCGCACGAATTTCATAGTTGGCTTCCCGGGCGAGTCGGCCGAGGATTTCAGCAGGCTGCTGGCTTTCGTAAAAACGGCCCGCTTCGACAGCGTTGGCGTGTTCAAGTATTCGAAGGAACCCGGCACCCCCGCCGCAGGCTTCCCCGGCCAGGTGCCGGAGAGCGTAAAAGAGGAGCGGGCCGGGGCGCTGATCGCCGCCCAGAGCCGGGTACTGGACACTATCAACGCCGGGCTTAAAGGCAGGAATTTCGAAGTCCTTATGGATTCGCCGGATACCGGGCGCACCTACCGCGACGCGCCGGAGATAGACGGCCGCGTCGAGATACTGACCGGCGGGAAAACCCCGCTCAAAGCCGGCGGCCTGGTGAAAGTAAAAATAACGGGAGCCGCCGGCTACGTGCGCAGGGCGGAACCGCTGCAGGACAGATAATTTCCTCCGCCGTTTTGACAAATCCACTGCAATATATTACGATAATCGTAATTCCACACAACTTTAGTCATCCAACCGAGACGGAATTCTTGATGCAAGGCCTGAGCTAAGGTATTGTATACGCTGGGTTAGTATATATACCGACCGCAGCCTTTCGGCTATTGCAGGTCGGATATAGAAGCAAAGGGGGACAGATGATAACGGAATACGGAAGGAGACTTGCGGCGGGTGCGATGCTCGCTGTGGCGGCAATGCTGGCCGGTTGCGCGGGCGGGGGCACGCTGCTGACGGGCGTGGGCAAGGCGCCGGAATCCGAGAAGGCGGACCTCGTCAAAAAGTTGATAACTTACACCACCGCTCATTACCAGTGGAACATCTCGATGGGGGCTTCGTTCGGCGCGCCAAAGATGGACCGGGCCGCCCTGAAGACAGTGAAAAAGGTCGCGATCCTGCGCTACGGGATGAACACCTACGCGGGTTCCAAGACGTCCACCGGCGGCGACATGACGTTCACGCATACTACCTCGTTCAAGGGGGACTGGCAGCCGTTCGCGAACAAAACCTATGACCAGCTGAAAGCGGCGCTCGAACAGAACGGCCTGCAGGTCATTGGCGCCGACGCGGTCACCTCTAACGCCGACTATAAGGCCTTCGAGGTCAAGGACGCGGTCGAGTATACTTATAACGCCTACGGGCTGAAGAACTTCCCGGCGGTCATCAAGTACACCAGGAAGACGTTCGGCAGGAAAGCGTTCGCGATCGAGCGGGCGACCCGGCTCCAGCAACTGGCGAAGTCGCTGGGTGTCGACGCCGTGATGCTTGTTGTGGGCGACATTTATATCCGTCCGAGCGGGTTTTTCAACAAGTTAACGGCCTCCATTCCCAACGCGGGCGGGGAGCTCTCCGGCGACAAGGGATTGATGGTGGACATGTTCTGGGCGGAACAGCCAAAAATGATCTGGAGCGCGGCGCTGAAGAAAGAAATAGCCGTCCCGGTCACGTCGAAGGAGACCCTTATGGACGACTTCCTCAAGAACTACGAGGAAGTGACGCAGCTCATCGCCCTTAAGCTTAAGCTGGACAAGGGGGCCGACTGAGTCAGAGCGGCTGTAATAGTGCCGGCACGAACGGCCCTCCGAAAGGGGGGCCGTTCCTTTGCCGCCCTTTCAGCCGAAAGAGCTCTGAGAAGAGGCTCAGTATCTGAAGGTTACTGTGGTACGGTAAGCAGCAGGGTGGAGTTGAACAGCGCCAGGGGGGTCACTATCAGCTCATCCATCTTAAGCGCTTTTCCGGCGGCTTTATATCTTTTGTCGATAAGCTCCTGCGCCAGCGGGCCGTCCAGCTTCAGGTCGGAGAATTTCTGCGGTTTGGAAAGCTCCGGATGCTTTTTCAGGGCGCCGTTATAAGCTTTCCAGACGTATTCGCTGCAATACAGCGCGGAGTCGGACCACTCGAAATAAATATCGTATTTTTTGCCCAGTTCGGCCAGCAGCCGCGTTTTAAGCTTCGCCAGGTCTTTTTTCGCCGGGCGTTTTTCCCAGGCCTTAAGTCTTTTCACGGCGAACTCGCCGCCGACGCTCCTGCCCAGGAACTCCGGCAGCGGCGTCAGGCGCACGGTAGCCGCGGCTTCCGCCACGAACCAGGAGGACTCCTGCAGCACGGCCACTCCCACATGGGTCCAGCTGGAGCCCATCACCTCCGCGATAGCGGGCGCCTGCGCGCTGCCGCTGTGGATGAAGACGATATCCCCCTCCTGCCACCGTATTTTCCCGGCGGCGGCCCCCGGCCCGCCCGGCAACGCCGGAGCGGGAGCAGACAGCAAGCAGAAGAGCAGGGCCGGCAGCAGGTTTTTCATGCGGCTTAGTCCGAGAACACCACGGTGGCCACTACGTCCATTTTCCTTTCTTCGTTCCCGGCCGGCAGCAGGGCGTTGATCAGGTAGGAAGTAGGAGAGTAATTAGGCTTCACGTTGCCGTTGAACGAGTCCCGTATCGCCAGAGCTTTGGGGTCGCGGGTCTGGATGCCGGAATAATAGCCCTCCATCTTCATGAAGAACGGCGCCAGGCTGGCCGCCACGGCGGCGTGGCCGGGCGACAGTACGCGCTTTTTCTCGAACACCTGCCCTATGAACACCCGCTTCTGCGCTTCCGGCAGGCCCATCGAATCTATCACCGCCAGGGGGCCGTCGGAAAGGCCGAGGCGCGCCGCGGGCGCTTTGGGGTCGAGGAAATAGTCGCCCAGCATCGGCAGCGGGTCGAAGACAGGCTGCACGCAGGCCGGGGTGCCTTCCCCGGAGAACGCCGCGGCGTCGGCGGGATCGCAGCTCCTGAGCGCCAGCACGGCCCACACGAACTCGGAACAATAAAGGTCCAGCTTGGCGTCCTTATCCTGCTGCAGCGCTATCCGGGCCAGCGTAGCCACGAACTTCAGGTCGGGCGTGTATTTCGGCTTGAAATAATCCTGGTTGAACGACAGCTGCGCGGGGTAGATGTCCGGCGCCGCCGCGGTCAGTTTTTTCGCCCAGCCCAGCAGGTTCGCTTTCTGCTGCGCGCTGAGATCCCGCGGGCGGATAATATGCAGGGCCGCGGCTTCGTTATAATGTTTGGCGTCCAGGCTGCCGATATATTCCCGGCTCAGCGGGTTATCGATGTTCGAAACTACGCCGTTCTCAACGAACGCGAGCCCGGCGTGGCTTATGCCCATCTGTATGTTCGGGTACGGCCCTTCGAACCCCCACTCCGGCCTGAACGTCAGGATCACGTCGCCGGTCTGCACCAGGCCGCCGGCGCCCAGCCTTTCCGCCGCCTTGTCACGGGGGGTAAGATAGACGCGCAGCCCTACTGGCGAGGGAGCGCCGGCCGCCGCGGGATGGCGGAAATCCAGCAGGCCGCCCATGGGGGCGATACCGCCGGAGGTCCCGGCGTAAGCGCTGGCCGGCAGCGCGAAAAATACCGGGATGCCCAGTTTATCCGCCAGGCGCTGGTTTACCGCAGGGTCGAAAACGAAAGGGCTTTGGGGAACCGAAGGCTCCGTGACGGCGGGGGTTTCGGCTTGAAGCCGCCCGGAGTAGCCGCCGGAAAATATTTTATCGGCAAGGTCCGTCTGGGCGCGGGCCAGCGCGGGCAAAACAAGAACAAGGGCGGCGGCAAGGGTTTTAGCTGACAATAAATTCATCATTCCTCCGTTCGTCCCTTAAACTATAATACAATCCGCCGCCTTCAAACAGGGGCGAAAGGCCCAAAGGGCCGGTTTCTTTTGCTGACCGCGGTCTGGGCATTAAATGCCTCAACGGCCGGGATCAATGGAGAGGAAGGCGGCTTAGTACAGGCCTTTGCGGATAAGTTCGGCGTCGTCTATGCCGAAGTGGTGGGCTATCTCGTGCATGACCACGTGCCGGATCTCTTTTTCGATCTCGGCCGGGGCGGCGCAGCGCGCTTCTATGTTACGCTTGAAAAGGGTTATTTTATCCGGCATCGCGCCGCTGTAGAATGCCGTCCTGTCCAGCAGCGACACGCCCTCGTAGAGGCCCAGCAGAGAGCCGCGGAAACGCCGCTGCTGCTCCGGAGCGGGGACGTCGGCCACCAGCACCACCACGTTCTGCATCTTGTCACGGAAGAATTTAGGCAGGCGGCGGATGGCCTTGGCGGTATGCTTTTCGAATTCGTCGAGGGTCATACGCTGCCCCCGTCAGGGCGGGGGCAGGGAGCCGGGCAGCTCGGCCTCGGAGAAAGGCTTTTTAAGGTAGTTGTCTATGAATTCGGAAAAGCCCCAGGCGTCGTTATAGGCCCCCGCTTCCTTATACATAGCCACGGCCTTGGCGCGGGCGCCCATCAGGTCGTAGACGTTGGCCTGCCTGACTATGGCCCACACCGCCCAGCGCGCGGGGTGCAGCGAGGGGGTTTCTTTAATGGTGGCCGCGGCCCTGGCGAAATAGTCGGCGGCCTCGTCGTATTTTTTCTCCACCAGGTAGGTGGTGCCGATAGCGGTAAGCACGCGCGGCAGATAGCGCTTCCGGTAAACGGGCACGCCGTCGTTGACGGCCTTCAGGTAGGCCAGCGATTCCTTGCGCGATTCGTCATACTTCTTATCCTCGTAAAGGGAAACGATCTCCACGAAATGCATCTGCGGGTGCACCGGGTAGGCGGCGCGCAGTTCGCGCGACCATTTCACGGCCAGGTCGGTATTGGCGTATTTGCTGCCCGGCTGGGTGTAGATCTCTATCAGCAGCAGCTTCGCGCCCAGCGCGTTGAAGTAGCCCTTTTCCCGGCAGAGGTTCAGGTATTCCAGTCCTTTCTGCGCGTCGCCGCTGGCCACCAGCCTGGCCAGGAACTTCACTACGGCCGGCAAAGTGCCGGTATAGTATTCGTACATTCCCAGCCCCAGGTAGGCGTCGTAAAGCTCGGGGTCTATCTTGGCGGCCCTGCGCGTGTTGGAGATGGCCTTTTTTCCGTCGAAATAAGCCTTGAACCAGCGGTGCTGCAGCACGGCCAGCCGGGCCCGCAGCCCGTAGATGCCGCCCACCGCCAGGTAGGCGTTGGCGTCGCCCGGATGTTTCTTTATCCATTTAAGGCCCACGTCGACGGCCTTATCGGTAAGGGCGGAATATTCCTCTTCAAGTTTGGGGTCGGACTCGTCCTCGAGGTATTCGAGGTGCGCCCACTTGGCCATGGCTATGCCGAAAGTGGGGAACGGGTGGTCCGGGTATTTCTGCAGGGCGAGGGTGAACTGCTTCATAGCCTCGTCGAGGTCCACGGCGTAGATGGCGTCAATGCCTTTTTTGGAAAGCGTGCGCAGCTCTTCGGGCAGCGGCTCGTACGCCGGGGTACCGGCCGACGCGGCGGCGGTCAGCAGGCAGGCCAGCGCGGCCTGCAGGAAAAAACGTTTTTTCATAGCGTTATTCTGTCGGTCCCCATGTAGCGGCGCAGAACCTCGGGCACTACTACCGACCCGTCCTCAGTCTGGAATTGTTCGAGTATGGCGGGGAACAGCCTGCTGGTGGCCAGGCCGGAGCCGTTCAAAGTATGCACGAATTCGTTCTTACCGGTGGCGGCGCGCTTGAAGCGCATGTTCCCGCGGCGGGCCTGGTAGTCGTTGGCGCTGGAAACGGAGCTGACCTCTTTATAGCATTTCATGCTCGGGATCCACACCTCGATGTCGCAGGTCCGGGCCATCGACGCGCTGCAGTCCCTGGCGGCCAGCTTCACCACCTTGTAATGCAGGCCGAGGCTCTGCATGATGCTTTCCACGTCGCCCACTATCTCGTCGAAAGCGGCCTGTGAATCCTCGGGGCGGGTGAACTGTATCAGCTCAACCTTGTTGAACTGGTGGCCGCGTATCATGCCCCTTTCGTTGGAGCCGTAGCCGCCGGCCTCCTTCCTGTAGCAGGGGGAATAGGCAAAATATTTTTTAGGCAGGTCCTCCTCTTTCAGGAGCTCGTCCCGGTGCAGGCTGATCAGGGCCGTTTCGGCCGTGGGCAGCAGGAACTGCACTTTATCGTCGGCGGAAGCCAGCAGGAACACGTCGTCCTTGAACTTGGGGAACTGGCCGGCGGTGTAGCCGCATTCGTAATTGAGGATGTGCGGCGGCAGCGTGAAGGAATACTTGTTGTTAAGATGCGTCTCGACGAAAAAATTCAGCAGCGCCCATTCCAGCCGCGCGCCGAGGTCCCGGTAAAGCCAGAACCCCGTCCCCCCCAGCTTCACGCCGCGCTCATAATCGATAAGGCCGAGGTCTTTGGCGAGGTCCAGATGGCTTTTCGGCTCGAACTTGAACTCCGGCTTCGCGCCCCATTCGCGCAGCACCGAATTGCTTTCTTTCCCGCCGGCCGCCACGTCGTCCGCCGGCATGTTCGGCAGCTCGGCCATCAGGCGGCCGAGCTCCGCTTCCACCGCGGCGGCCTCCGTGTCCAGCGCCTTCACCTTCGCCGAGATCTCTTTCATCTCGGCGAACAGCACCTGCTGCTCTTCCTTGGTCCGGCTCTTGACGCTCGCCGAAACGGCGTTCTTCCGCATCTTCAGGGCGTCGCTACCCACGATAAGCTCCCGCCTTTTCTGGTCCAGCCCGGTTATGGGCGAAAGGTCCACGGAATCGAGCCTTTTAAGCAGGGCCAGTTTCACCTTTT
>JAPLKJ010000146.1 GCA_026388125.1 Elusimicrobiota bacterium | reverse complement strand
AAGCCCTCCTGGCCCAGCTTGGAACCGGAGGAGGTGCGGTAAACGGCTTTTGAAACTTTCACGAACGGCAGGTTGCCGCGGCGGCCGTTGGGGGTGGCGAAGGTGGACTGCAGGTGGTGCAGGTCGGCCACCATGGGCAGCGCGCTGTTGAAATAGCTCTGGGGCCAGAGATGCTCGGCGTTCACGAACGTGTCGACCACGCCGTCGTTGTTGGCGTCACCCTGTTCCTTGTAATCTTCGCCGTTGCTGCTGGCGCCTTTCACGCAGACCTGGGAATAGAACGTAAGAATGCCCGGGACGCCGTTGCAGCCGGAATTGTCGGCTGTGGAATACATATAAGCTTTAGAACCTTTATAGGAGGGCTGGTAGCCCGCCCGGGAAAAAGCGGTAGCCTCGTGCAGGTAGGCGAAAAGCTGCTCGCCGGATAAAGCGGTCTTTAAGGCGTAGGGGCTGTACGGCGCCGCCACCGAAGCGGCGGGCGGCATGACCAGCTCGAAACGCTGCGGGGCGGACGCCCTCAGGGCGCCGAACGCGGGGACCTGGGCGGCCAGGCTTGAAAGATTGAGGAGTGAAAGTACTGCCGAGAGCAGGACCGCGCTGATACTTTTCAAGAGGCCTCCGAAATTCACGGTTGACTTATGTCGTTGACTTACGTCAAGTATAGTTTAACTCTTTGTGCCTAGTCAACAAGGGCCGAAGGACCTATGCCTCTTATGGGCCTAAAGACCTACCCGCAAAGTTTTTTCCGTCTGGCGCAGCTTTGGATTCAGCACAGAAAAAGCATAAATAGCACAAAAAGAGGTTAATTTTTCCTAGAATGGTAGTTAAGGCTTAGCAAAGGCGGAACAATGAAAAACAACGATATAGTTACAATATCCTTTCACGGGGCAGCCGGCGAGGTCACCGGCTCGCGCCACCTGCTGGAGACCGGGGGCCAAAGCCTGCTGCTGGACTGCGGCATGTTCCAGGGCCACCGCACCGACGCCGACGCGAAGAACCGCACCTTCCGCTTCCCGCCCGCCTCGGTGGACGCGGTCATACTCAGCCACGCGCATATAGACCACTGCGGCCTGCTGCCGCTGCTGTACAAGAACGGCTGCGACGCGCCGATCTACGCCACGCCCGCCACCGCCGAGATAACCGGCATAATGCTGGCCGACTCGGCCCGCCTGCAGGAGGGGGACGCGCAGTATTACAATAAAATACACGCCGCCGAGAACCTCACCATAGAGCCGCTCTACGAGGAGGAGGACGCGAAACTGGCCCTCAGCCATATGAAGCCCCTTGAATACGGCGCGGACTTCGCGCCCATCCCGGGCGTAAAGGCGAAGCTGCTCAACGCCGGCCACGTGCTGGGCTCCGCCATGGCGCAGCTGGATATCGAAACCCCGGCCGGCGGCCGGCGGCTGCTGTATACCGGCGACCTGGGCCGCGCCGAGACGCTGCTGCTCGACGACCCCGTAGCGCCGCAGGGCGTGGACTACCTTGTGATAGAAAGCACTTACGGCGACCGGAACCACGAGCCGCTGGCCGACGCGGAAGGGCAGCTTACCGCGGTAATAAAAAAGGCCATTGCGCAGCGGGGGAAAATAATAATCCCCAGCTTCGCGCTGGAGCGCACGCAGGAAATAATTTTTATCCTGGACAAGCTCCGCCGCAGCGGCGCCGCGCCCGACATTCCCGTCTACGTGGACAGCCCGATGGCGATCAGCCTCACCGAGATCTTCAATAAGCACCGCGAGGAGTTCTGCTTCGACGCTAAATTCCGCGATTACGCCCGCCTGGACGGCGATCCCTTCGGCTTCGACTACATACGCTACCTGCGCACCAAGGAGGAGTCCCAGACGCTGAACAATAAGAACGGGCCGATGATAATAATCTCGGCCTCGGGCATGTGCGAAGGCGGCCGCGTGCTGCACCACCTGCGCAATAATATAGAAAAAGAGAACAACACCATACTGCTGGTAGGCTACCAGGCGCAGGGCACGCTGGGCAGGAAACTGCAGGACGGCATGCCGAAAGTAAAGATCTTCGGCATCGAGCACGAGGTCGGGGCCAGCATCGAGACCATGCACACTTTCTCCTCGCACGCCGGCAAGGACGACCTGCTGGCCTTCATAAAAGCGGCCAGCCCCGCGCGCGGGGTGTTCCTGGTGCACGGCGACCCCGAAGCCTGGGCCGCGCTGGCGGCGGCGCTGGCGGCGGCGGGTGTGCGGAACGTAAAATGTCCGGCCATGGGGGAAAAATTCGAATTGAACTGACGGCCGGAGCGCCCGCAATGTAAGCCCGCCGGCCAAAAAGGTTATAATATAGATAATATATGAAACGACTACTCAAAAAATACGGCCTCAAAGCCCTGGAAACTCTCGGGCTTAAGAAAGAGGCTTCAGGATTCTACGGCCTGGGCATAGCCCCTAAACTGATGGATATCCTCGATAAAAAAGGCTTCGTGATCCCCACTCCCATACAGGAGAAATCAATACGCGTGGCCACCGAAGGCAAGGACATGGTGGGCATAGCCCAGACCGGCACAGGCAAGACCATAGCTTTCGCCATCCCGATGATACAGCGCCTGGCGGCCAAGTCAGGCAAAGGCCTGGTGCTGCTCCCCACGCGCGAACTGGCCATGCAGGTGGCCGAGGTCTGCCGCGATTTCGCCCCGCAGATGGGCATGGGCGTGGCCTGCCTTATCGGCGGCGAGGGCAAGGAAGGCCAGCTGCGCGACCTGCACCGCAAGGCCCGGATAATAATAGGGACCCCCGGCCGGGTCTACGACCACATCGAGCGGGGCGACCTGCGCGTGGACGACGCCACTATACTGGTGCTGGACGAGGCGGACCGGATGTTCGACATGGGCTTCGCGCCGCAGATAAACCGCATCATACGCGCGCTGCCCAAAGAGCGCCAGACCATGCTGTTCTCGGCCACCATCCCCGACGAGGTGATGCGGCTGGCTTCCGCCCATATGAAGCTGCCCATCCGCATAGAGGTAGCCAAGTCGGGCACCGCCGCCGCCAACGTTATACAGGAGCTTTACGTGGTACGCACCGGCTCCAAGCCCCTGCTGCTTTCCAAGCTCCTCGAGAAATACGCCGGCACCGTGCTGATCTTCGTGGAAACCCGCTACGACGCCGCCAAGGTGGCGAGCATCCTTTCCTACATGGGCCACGCCGTGGCGGAAATACATTCCGACCGCACCATGGGCCAGCGCAAGGACGCCATGGCGGGCTTCAAGTCGGGCAAATACCGCGTACTGGTGGCCACCGACATAGCCGCCCGGGGCATAGACGTCACCGGCATCGAGCTGGTGATAAACTACGAGATGCCGGCGGAAGACGACGCCTACGTGCACCGCATCGGCCGCACCGGGCGCGCCGGGCAGCCCGGCCGGGCCATCACCTTCGCCACGCCCGAACAGGGCGGCGACGTGCGCAGCATAGAAACTCTTACCGGCATACCCATGAACCAGGTAAGCCACCCTGAAGTGCCCACCGAAACGCTGTGGGGCTACGACCACGCCGCCGGCGGGCGCGGCTGGAACCAGCGCTCCTCGCGCCGCCCAGGCGGGGGCGGGCGCCGCCGCTGAGCGTCCGTTCTCCTAAAGCACAAAGGCCGCCTTTCGGGCGGCCTTTGCTTTTTCTGTTCCGGGAAAATTTAATTCACGCTGAGCTTTTCGAATTCCGCCTTATAGGGCTTCACGTAT
>JAPLKJ010000242.1 GCA_026388125.1 Elusimicrobiota bacterium | reverse complement strand
AACGGCCAGGCCTATGGGGACGGCCATGAACTGCACGCGGATGATGCGCGCCTGCTGCGGCAGCGCGGCCACCGAAGAGAGCACGGCCACGGTGCCGACGGCCAGCAGGATAAGCGTGGAAATGAACAGCACCCAGTCCATGCGGCTTTTTTTCAGGCCGCCCTGCGGGGTGAAGATCATACGGCCCCCCCGCGCGCGGCGGCGGTGGCGACAGGCACGGCGGGCGCCGCCCTTTTCTTCGCCAGGTCGTCGCGCAGCACCGCCTCGATCACAGCCTTGGCGATGGGGGCGGCGGCGGAAGCGCCGTGCAGCCCGTGCTCCACCAGCACCGCCACGGCCACTTTGGAGGGTTCGCCGTTGACGGTGGCGTAGGCCACGAACCAGGCGTGGTCCTTACCCTGCGGGTTCTGCGCGGTGCCTGTCTTGCCGTACATCTCCGCGCCTTCTATCTTGGCCATCTGCCCGGTGCCTTCGAACACCACGTTGCGCAGGCCTTCGCGTATAAGCTGCCAGGTGCTGTCCTTCAGCTCCACCCGGCTTAAAATTTCCGGCTTCCCCTTCGGCAGGGTCTCGCCGTCGCTCTTCACTATCCTGTCCACGTAGTAAGGGCGGTAGAAGATCCCGCCGTTGGCCACGGCGGAGATCATGCCCGCCGCCTGCATCGGCGTCATAAGCGTCTCGCCCTGGCCTATGGCCAGGTTAAGCGTGTCGCCGATGAACCAGTAGCTTTTTTTTGCGGCCCGGGGCCCGGGTCCGAAAACGTTCCCGCTTTTTTCCTCGGGCAGGTCTATGCCGGACGGCTGCCCCAGCCTGAAAGCCCTGGCGTATTTCTCGATGTTCAGCGCGCCGGCCCGCTGCCCGGCGTTATAGAAGTAGACGTCGCAGGATTTCGTCAGCCCGGTTATGAAATCCACTTTATTGTGGCCTTTCTTTTCCCAGCATTTAAAAATGCGGCTGCCGGCGTCATAATAGCCGGGGCAGAAAAAGGTCTCTTCCGGCTTCACCCGGCCCGACTCCAGGATAGCCACGCCTGAGATTATCTTGAAAATGGAGCCGGGCGGGTAGCTGCCCTGCAGCGCCACGTTGAACTCGGGCAGGATCTCGCCGGGAGCGAGTTTGTCCTTCTCGCTGCCCGAGACCACGAACTGGTTGGGGTCGTAATCCGGCATGGAGACGAAAGCCAGCAGCGCCCCGGTGCGCGGGTCCAGCGCCACCACGGCCCCTTTGCCGCTTATGGATTTCTCAAGCCCTTCCTCGGCCGCGGCCTGGGCCTTGGAATCTATCGTCAGGAAAATATCCGCGCCGGGCACCCACTTGCGGCTTTCCAGCACGCGGTTGAGGCGGCCCCGGGAATCCACCTCGAGGTAGATCCCGCCGTCCTTCCCTTTAAGCTCCCGCTCGTACATTTTTTCCAGCCCGGCCTTGCCGATGCGGGAATCCATGGAATAGTTGGTGTCCTTGGAAAGGCGCGTCCAGTCCTTCACGTCCATCTTGCTGGTGTAGCCGACAAGGTGGCTCAGGTACGCCCCGAAAGGGTAGAACCTGCGCGCCTCCACGATTATGTCGATGCCCGGATAGACCGCCTTAAGTTCGGACAGCACGAGCATGGTCTTGGCCGGCAGGTTCTCGGCCAGGCGCACCGGTTTTTCGCGCGAGACGGCCCTGTAAATGCCGCTGCGGATGCCCTCATAATCGATATCCAGCCGGCGGGACAGCGCCTGGGCCAGGTGGTCGATCTCGGCGCCGGACTTGAGCTGCCCGGGAAAATAGATAAGGCTGAACGACGGCTTGCTGGTGGCTACTGCTACCTCGTCGTGCGAGAAGATGCGGCCCCTGGGCGCCGACTGCGCGATGACCTGCGTCCGGTTCTTCTCCGCGATGTCTCGGTAATAGGCGGTATTGAGCACCTGCAGATTCACCAGCCTGAGCAGGAAAAGCAGCGTCACGCCGTAGCACAGCGCCCAGACGAGGTCCATCCGCTCCTGTGGTATCTGGCGGTCTATCATAGCACGCCGAACCTTCGCTTGAGCCTGTAGAATATCTGGAACATTACCGGTACGGCCAGCGCGTTAAGGAAGGGCTCGGCCAGGAAAACCCGGAGGTCCATGGGGTTCGGGCTCGAGAAGACCAGGCCGAGCCCGCGGTAGAACAGCATGCAGAACCAGGAAAGGGAAAGCGCCGCTACCACCTGGGAAAAAGGGCTGTCCAGGTCGAAATGCCGCTTGACCACGTAGACCGTGTAGGCCATCAGAGTGTAGGTGAGCGCGTTGGCGCCGAACATGCTGGTGCCCAGGATATCGGCGTAAAGCCCCAGGAAGAAGCCCCAGGCTATGCCCTTTACCGGGCCGGCCAGGATGGCGGCGCACAGGGCGGCCGCGAAGACCAGGTTCGGGACGAGCCCGAAAAAAGCCAGGTTCTGCGCCCACCACCAGTAGCCGGCGCCCACGGCCAGATAGACCGCTAACTCGAGTATTATGCTCATTTCTTTTCCGCCTGGCGCGCGCCCAGCAATTCTTCGGGCAGGTTGCGCCTGACGACAAAAACTTCCTTAAGCGTGTTCACGTTCACGGCCGGCACGATATCGGCGGTGATAAAATTCATGAAGGACTCGCGCTGGTACACTTTCCTGACGCGCCCCACCAGCACCCCCGCGGGGAACAGCAGGCCGCCGGGCGAGGTCAGCACTTCCACCCCCTCCGCCAACGCGGCTTCCTCCGGCACGTAATTGAGCTTGAGCATCCAGGTGCCCTTGCCTTCCACCAGCGCCTCCAGCCCGTCGGGGGCCAGCGCACAGACCGCCGAGGCCGCGCTGTTGGTCAGCAGCAGCACCTTCGAAAATTTGGGGTAGACCTCGAAGATCCGCCCGGCCAGTCCCGCGCGGCCGCCCTCGATGCCCAGCACGGTGTCGTTGACCGCTATGCCGCTTTCGCTGCCGCGGTCTATGAAGAACGAGCCGTACCAGTCGGCCGGGGTTTTGTTGATCACCCGGGCCCAGGCGCCGGTCCAGGGCAGCGCGCGGGAAAGGCCCATTTCGGCGGCCAGGCGCGCGTTCTCCGCCTCCAGCGTGGAGGCGCTCTGCAGGCGGACCTCCAGTTCCTTCACTTTTTCCTTCAGGCCGCGGTTCTCCTGGTCGGTCTCGAGCAGCTTGACGAAATTATCCGGCACGTTGCGTATGTAATGCGAATAGCTGGCGCCGTAATGGAGAGAGGGATAAAGGCTGTAGCTGGCCGCTATGCGGACCGTGTGAGCTATCTTTGAGACGGGGAATAACAGCAGGAGGACGGAAATGGCGGCAAAGAACACCACCGCGTAATTAGCCGCATCTTTTTCTCTGCTCATCGCCTGTCCTGTGAGAGGACCTCAGCCTGAACCGTACGCCTACCGCGGAGAACTCCGGGTATCAGCGGTAAGGCTTCAGGAATTCGGGCCTCTGCTGGATCTTATCCAGCTCTTCAAGATACTTACCGCAGCCCAAGGCGACACAGCTAAGAGGATCGGCAGCCCTGTGGACGGGCAACTCTGTTTCCTGCCGGATGAGTTCGGGGAAGCCGCGCAGCAGCGAACCCCCGCCCGCCAGCACCATGCCCCTGTCCACGAGGTCAGAGGAAAGTTCCGGCGGCGTCTCTTCCAGCACCTGCTTGATCACGTCCACGATAAGCTGGACAGGCTCCATCAGGGCCTGCCTTATTTCTTCCGAAGTCACAAGAATCGTCTTGGGCAGGCCTTTCGCCTGGTCCCGGCCTTTCACTTCAATGGTCTTTTCTTCTTTTAACGGGAAAACTGAACCTATCTGTATTTTTACCTCTTCCGCTGTAGTTTCGCCTATTACAAGGTTATGCTTGCGCCGGAAAAACTGTACGATGCAGTCATCCATCTCGTCGCCGGCCACGTCTATGGAATTGGTCACGACCATGCCGCCCAGCGAAATAACGGCCACTTCGGTGGTGCCGCCGCCTATGTCGCAGATCATGCTTCCGTGCGGTTCCGACACGGGCAGGTCCGAACCTATGGCGGCCTCCATTGGCTCTGCTATAAGCAGCACTTCGCGCGCGCCGGCCTGCTCCGCCGACTCCTGCACGGCGCGCTTCTCAACTTCCGTAATGCTCGAGGGAATTCCTATC
>JAPLKJ010000043.1 GCA_026388125.1 Elusimicrobiota bacterium | reverse complement strand
ATGAACCCCGAGCTGATGGTGCGCACCGTGCTCGGCACTTTCCTTTTCCCCGGAGACAATGTTTACAAGAAGACCGAGGTTCTTTCAGGCGGGGAAAAAAGCCGCCTGATGCTGGTGAAGCTGCTGCTGGACCCGCCCAACGTGATACTGATGGACGAGCCCACCACCCATCTCGATATGCCCAGCGTGGACGCGCTGATAGCCGCGCTGAAGGAATTCGAGGGCACGCTAGCCTTCATCAGCCACGACATCTTTTTCATAAACGCGCTGGCCGACTCCGTGGTGCACATAGAGAACGGCAAGACTACCGTTTACCCCGGCAACTACGATTATTTCCGCTACCGCCAGGACCAGCTGCAGAAAGAGGCCGCCGGCGAAAGAAAAAAAGCCGCTCCGGAGCCCGCGCCCAAAGCCGACGCCGTGGACTGGGAAGAGAAGAAACGCGGCGAAGCCGAAGCCCGCAAAAAAGTCCGCCGCGCCGAGACGCTCAAAAAAGAAACAGCCTACTTGCGCAAAACGGTGGAAGCCCTGGCCGCCAAAATGTCCTCGCCGGAAATTTATTCCGATTACATGCAGGTAAAAGAGCTGGGCGACAAGATCTACGCCCTGGAAGGCAAAATAACCGCCTACGCCGAGGAATTGAAAGGGCTGGAATAACGCGTGCAGATTTTTAAGGAGCAAGAACAATACATGCAACAAGATAACGCAAAGCGCCGGCAGGACCTGCGCAACATCGCCATCATCGCCCACGTCGACCACGGCAAAACCACGCTGGTGGACGCCATGCTCAAGCAGACCGGCGCCTTCCACGACAAGACCGGCGAAGAGGCCATCTGCATCATGGACTCCAACGACCTGGAAAAAGAGCGCGGCATCACCATTCTTTCCAAGAACACTTCCGTGCGCTATAAAGACACGACCATCCACATAGTGGACACCCCGGGCCACGCCGACTTCGGCAGCGAAGTGGAGCGCGTGCTGCGCATGGTGGACGGCGTGCTGCTGCTGGTGGACGCGCTGGACGGCCCCATGCCCCAGACGCGCTTCGTGCTGAAGAAATCCCTGGCGCTGGGCCTGCGGCCCATCGTGGTGGTGAACAAGATAGACCGGCCGAACTGCGATCCGCACGGCACGCTGGATAAGGTTTTCGCGCTGTTCATGGAGCTGGGCGCCAGCGACGCGCAGCTGGACTTCCCCGTGGTGTACGCCGTGGGCCGCGACGGCTGGGCCTCGCCCGACTTCAACGAGAAACGGGAAGACCTTTCCTATCTGTTCGAGACCATCATCAAAAGCGTGCCGGGCCCGCTGGACCTCGACGAAGAGCCGCTCAGGCTGCTGGTGACCATCCTGGACTACAGTTCCTACACCGGCCGCATCGGCATAGGCCGCATAGTGCAGGGGAAAATAACTGCCGGCGAGCAGGTTTCCGTGGCCTCGGAGAAAACCCCGGCGGTCACCCGCAAGGTGATGCAGCTGATGGGCTATAAAGGCCTCGAGCGCATAGTGATCAAGGAAGCGCGCTCCGGCGACATCGTGGCCATAGCCGGCCTCGAGGGCATAGAGGTGGGCGACACCGTGTCCTCCGCCGAGTTCCCCGGCGTGCTGCCGGGGCTCGAGATCGAGCTGCCCACGCTGTTCATGGAATTCTACGCCAACGACGGCCCTTTCTCCGGGCGCGACGGCAAGTTCGTAACGGCCACGCAGATACGCGACCGCCTGCTGCGCGAGCAGCAGACCAACGTGGGCCTGAAGGTGGAGGAGATCCCCGGCGGGTTCGGCTTCAAGGTGGCCGGCCGCGGCGAGCTGCATCTGTCCGTGCTCATCGAGACCATGCGGCGCGAAGGATACGAGCTTTGCGTCTCCAAGATGGTGGTGATAACGCACGAGGAGAACGGCGTGACGGTGGAGCCGGTCGAATCTCTTATCCTGGACGCCCCGGCGGAGTACCAGGGCGCGGTGATGAACGGCCTGGGCGCCCGCGGCGCGCAGATGAAGAACATGGTGATAGGCGAGGACGGCAGGGTGCGGTTCGAGTACGTGATCTCGTCCCGCGCGCTGATCGGCTTCAAATCCGAATTCCTGTCGTTCACCCGCGGCTCGGGCCTGATGCACCACAGCTTCGGGGGCTTTCTGCCCGAGGGCAAGTTCATGCCGCCCAAGCGCAACGGCGTGTTCATAGCCAAGGAGACCGGCACTACCGCCGGCTACTCCATCAACAGCCTGCAGGACCACGGCATCATGTTCATCAGCCCCAACCAGGAAGTTTATTCCGGGCAGATAGTGGGCGAGCACTGCCGCGGCAACGACCTGATCACCAATCCCTGCAAGGAAAAGAAGCAGACCAACATGCGCTCCTCCACCTCGGACATGTCCATAATGCTGATACCCCCGCGGGTGATGAGCCTCGAGCAGGCCATCGAGTACGTGGAAGACGACGAGGTAGTTGAAGTGACGCCCAAGAACCTGCGGCTGCGCAAGAAGATCCTGGACCACGGCCTGCGCCGGCGCGACGAGAAGGTAGAGGATTGACAAACTCCGGTAAGGAAGGCGGGAAGATGAAGAAGCTGAAACTATTAGCGCTGATAGTTCTTTCTCTGGAGCTGGCCGCCTGCTCCTCGCTAGGCGGCGCGCACAGGCACGACGGCTCCGCGGTATATCTCAACAAGGCGCGGCTGGAGGCGCTGGATTTCCCGCCGCCTCCCGCTCCCGGTTCGCCGCTGGACCGGACGGATTTCCTGGAACTGCACGACTGGCAGGCCAGGCGCACCGCCGGGCAGTGCGCGAAAGCGGCGGCCGAAGGCGACGCGTACTTCGACCAGTTCTTCGGCGAACTTAACCCCTTCACCGGGCCCCTGCCCAAAGAAAGCCGGAAATTCCTGCTGCGGGTGCGCGAGGACATAAGCACGGCCGTCTCCATTCTGAAGGACAGGAATACCCGGCCGCGGCCTTTCCTGGAAGACGCCGCTCTTACTCCCTGCCTGGGGCGCATAGGCGGGCTGGCCTACCCCAGCGGCCACGCCACCATCGCGAGGGTCTACGCGCTGATGCTCACCGAGATCTCGCCCCTGCGCCGCTCCGAGTTCATGGCCCGCGGCGACGAAGCCGCCCTGCTGCGCGTGATAGGCGGCGTGCACCATCCTTCCGACATAGCGGCGGGCAAGCAGCTCGGGGATATCCTTTTCGGCAGGTTCATGCAGGACCCCAGCTTCCGCGCCGGCCTGGAGAAGCTGCGCTTCTACGCCGCGAAATAGCGCCCGGAAGTTTTAAATTACAATTTTATGAAACAGCCCGCCGGCGAAGAGGGGGGATTACGGGAACTCGTCATTGTGGCCTATCCCCTTATCCTCTCCACCGCCTCCAATACGATAATGCAGTTCACCAACCGGGTGTTCCTGGCGCATTACAGCCCGGACGCCCTGGCGGCCTGCGTGCCCGGGGGGCTGCTGGCTTTCGTCTTCGGCTGTTTTTTTATCGGCACGGCCACCTATACCAACGCTTTCGTGTCCCGGTATTATGGCCAGGGCAAAACGGCCAGCGTTTCGGTGGCGGTGTGGCAGGGCGTCTGGCTGGGGCTGACCTCGGGCGTGATACTGCTGGCGCTGACCCCGCTCGGGTTTTACATCATAAACCATTCCGGCCATCCCGCCGCCGTGATCGTGCTTGAAAAACAGTATTTCTTCATTCTCAACGCCGGCGGCGTGATAGCCATCACGAACACGGCGCTGTCCGCTTTCTTTACCGGGCGCGGCAAGACGAAAGTGCCCATGGCCGTGAACATGGCCGGCAACGCGCTGTGCGTGCTGCTGTCCTGGCTGCTGGTGTTCGGGGCCGGGCCGCTTCCCGCGCTGGGCATGCGCGGGGCCGGTTTCGCCGCCGTGGCCGGGCAGCTGCTGATGCTGGCGCTGTACCTGCGGCTGATCTTCTCGCGGTACAACCGCCGGCGCTACCGCACCGCCCGCCTGGTGGGCGTGCACAAAGCCATGTTCTTCAGGCTGGTAAAATACGGCGCGCCCAACGGCGTGGGCTTCTTCCTGGACGTGGCCTCTTTCGGCGCTTTTATTTTCCTCATCGGCGGCCTGGATAAGGTTTCGCTGGCGGCGAACAATATAATCGCCTCCATCAATATGATAGCCTTCATGCCGGTGGTGGGCCTGGGGCTGGCGGCGCTGACGCTGGTGGGCAAGTATATAGGCATGAAAAAACCTGACGTGGCCGAGCGGGTGGCCTATACGGCGGCCAAGGCGGCCGGCGCCTACGCGCTGGCGCTGGGGCTGCTGTTCGTCTCAGTGCCCGGGCTGTTCATAAACATCTTCGGCTCGGGCAACTCCGCCGAATACGCGGAGATCCTGGCCGCCTCCCGGCCGCTGATGAAGGTGCTGGCGGTCTTTATTTTCTTCGACGCGCTGGGCATGATCTTCGCCGATGCGCTGCGCGGCGCCGGAGATACGCGCTTCCAGATGCTGGGCACCAGCGCGGTGGCCTGGCTGCTGTTCGTGCCCGGGGTCTGGTACATAACGCACAGGGCCGGCGGCGAGCTTATCCACGCCTGGGCCTGGGGCGGCTTCTACGTTTTCCTGCTGGCCGTGCTGTTCACGCTGCGCTTCCGTTCGGGGCTGTGGCGCAGGATAGATATCCTGAAGGGCTGAAACTAACTTTGGCAAAGGTGTATAATTGACCTATGGCTGATAAAATATTCTCCGTTCACAAGGCTTTGCCCCGGGTAAAGCTGTCCCACGCTCCGGCCGGCCCCAACGCTTTCCGGCGCATGATAGACATAGCCGAGCGCGCCGAGCCCGGCGACCTGGTGGCGGTGTACGACAAGAACAACAATCCCTACGGCGTGGCGCTGTACAACCCGAAAAGCCAGATAACGCTGCGCATCATCTCGCGCGCCAACCCCGACACGTTCAGCATTGACAGGCACCTCGAGGAGCGCGTGGCGCGGGCCGTGGATTTCAGGCGCGATATGCTCAAGCTCCCCGCCTCCACCGACGCCTACCGCCTGGTGCACGATTACGGCGACGGCCTGCCCGGCCTGACCGCGGATATTTTCAAGGACCAGATCACGCTGGAGTTCTACTCCCTTGGCATGTATAAATTGGCGCCGAACATCGAGGCCGCTTTCCGCAAACGTTTCCCCGACGCGGGCTTCCACCACAGGGCGAGCCCCTATACCAGGGAGATGGAAGGTTTTTCCATGCCGCCCGCCCCGGCGCCGGCGCGCAAAACGCGCATCACCGAGAACGGCGTGCAGTTCGAAGTGGACCTGCAGGCGGGCTATAAGACGGGCTTCTTCTGCGACCAGCGCGAGAACCGCCAGTACGCCTCCAATTTCGCGGCCGGCGGCAGCATGCTGGACGTCTGCTGCTACACCGGCGGCTTCGGCATCTACGCCGGCAAAGCGGGCGCGACCAGCGTTACCAGCGTGGAGCTGGACCCCGACGTCTGCGAGCTGGCCAAGCGCAACGCGAATATCAACAAGGTGAAGCTCGACGTGGCCTGCGCCGACGCGTTCACCTACATGCGCCAGATGATGGAGCTCAAGCGCCGCTACAAGCTGGTGGTGCTGGACCCCTACAAGCTGGTGGCCAACCGCGACGAGCGCGAGAAAGGCATCTTCAAGTACAAGGATTTCAACCGCCTGGCGCTGAACCTGGTGGAGGAGGGCGGCGTGTTCGTGACCTGCTCCTGCAGCGGCATGGTGTCCATGGACGAGTTCTCCTACATCGTGCGCGGCGCGGCCGCTAATTCCGGCCGCCGGGTGCAGGTGTTCAAAAAAAGCGGCGCGGGCCCGGACCATCCCGTGGCCGCGGATTACCCGGAGGGGGAATACCTGAAATGCATATTCTGCCGTGTGTTCTAGCGCTCCTGTCATTAATGCCGGCGGCGCCGCTTTCGGCGGCTGAACCGGGGCTAAAAGTATTGGTCGGGATGTGGCGCGGCTCGGTTACCACCGAACCTCCGGCCTGTGCCTGGAAGATCAGCGCTCACATTACCGAGAAGCTGGGCTATGCCAGGGGCGGCTTCACTTCCTCCGGGCCCTGTGGCAAAGGGGTGAAAGCCGGAACTTTCAGCGCCCGGCCTACCGAGCCCGGCTGCTACGCGATAGACGCCGGCATCCCGGGGCTGCCCAGGCAGCAGCTGTCGGCCTGTTTCAACCCCGCCGGTGACCTGGTCTTCAATTCCATGCTGTTCACCGGGAAGCTGACGTTCTCGGAAGACGGCCGCACGGCCGGCCTGTTAGCCAACAGTCTGGCCGGCTCGGCTTCCGGCAGTTTGAAGAAGCGCGGCGCGCCGGCGGCGAATTCCGGCAAAAAGGAGAAGAAAAATGGCAGGCCTGTCAAAAAAGAACATGCTGAAGTTTATGTCGGAGGCGATTAAAGAAGCCCGCAAAGGCCTTAAAGAGGGCGGCATTCCCATAGGCGCGGTGCTGGTAAAGGACGGAAAAGTGATAGGGCGGGGGCATAACCGCCGCGTTCAGAAGAGATCGGCCATACTGCACGCAGAAATGGACAGCCTGGAGACCGCCGGCCGGCTCAAGGCCGCCGATTACCGGAAATGCGTCATTTATTCCACGCTTTCACCCTGCAGCATGTGCACCGGGGCCATCTTGCTCTATAAGATCCCTGCCGTCGTCATAGGGGAGAACAAGACTTTCAAGGGCCCGGAGAGCTATTCCAGGAAATTCGTGGAATTGGTGAACCTGGACCTGCCGGAATGCAAACAGATAATGGCTGATTTCATAAAAGCCAGGCCGGAGCTGTGGAACGAGGACATCGGGGAGTAGCGGCTGCTTGACCAAAAAACCGGAAAATGTCATAATATTGGGGTAGTTGAACCCGAACTCAAGTTTTCGAAGCCTATTCATCCAGGCAACAGCGGAAGAGATAGAGCAGAGAGAGTTGAGACAGGTAATGATAGTTGCTAGGAGAATAACACAATGAGCAAGAGAATATATGTGGGCGGACTGCCCTTCAAGACCACTGAAGAGGAAATGAACACCCTTTTCGCGACGTACGGCCAGGTTACCAGCGCCAAGCTGATCACCGATAAGTACTCCGGCCAGAGCCGCGGTTTCGGCTTCGTCGAGATGCCCAATGACGAAGAGGCCGTTGCGGCCATGGAAAAGCTTAACGGTTCCGAATTCGGCGGCCGCAAGCTGACCATCAATGAAGCGCGCCCCATGGAAGCCCGCCCCCGCACCGGCGGTTTCGGCGGCGGTCGTGACGGCGGTGGCCGCGGTGGCGATCGCGGCGGTCGCGGCGGCGGCGGCGGCTACGGCGACAAGTGGTAATTAACCTTTAAAAGGTTTCAAACCGCCGTCCTGAAAAGGGCGGCGGTTTTTTATGTGTGCCCAGCATGAAACCAAGCCCGGAGGTGAAAGTCCTCTGAGGAAACAGGTTGCAGTAACCTCAAGCGAAACGCAAGGCGACGGGCCGTGAGGTCCGCGCTGAAAGAAGCGCGTAGCTAACATCCGAGCC
>JAPLKJ010000274.1 GCA_026388125.1 Elusimicrobiota bacterium | reverse complement strand
GACTCCTGCACGGCGCGCTTCTCAACTTCCGTAATGCTCGAGGGAATTCCTATCACTATCCTGGGATGCAGGAGGCTCCGCCGGTTGTGCACCTTGCGGATGAAATACTTTATCATCTCCTGCGTAACTTCAAAATCCGCGATAACGCCGTTCCTGAGCGGGCGCACGGCCGTGATGTTGGAGGGGGTCCGGCCCAGCATCAGCTTGGCCTCCGCCCCCACCGCCAGCACTTTGCGCCTGTTCTTGTCGATGGCGACCACCGAAGGCTCGCGCAATACAATGCCCTTGCCTTTGACATAGACCAGGGTATTCGCGGTGCCCAGGTCTATGCCGATGTCGTTCGAGAACAGGCTGAAAAAATAATCGAACATTCCTACACCAGTTTGACCAGCGCCACTTCGGCGGCGTCGCCCTTGCGCTGACCGAGCTTCAGTATGCGGGTAAAGCCGCCGGCGCGCTCTTTGTAGCGGGGCGCCAGGACGTCGAACACTTTATGATAGACCGTCTTGTCCTTTATCACGCGGCGCACTTCGATATGGCGCCCGTTCTTCGCGTCGGTGATGACGCGGTCGGCGAACCGCACCAGCTCCTTGGCTTTCGGGAGCGTGGTCTCAACCTTCTCGTGCAGCAGGAGGCTGGTGGTCATGTTGCAGAACATGGCTTTGCGGTGCGAGCCGTTCATACCTAACTTGCTTGAGCCCAGATTTTTTATCATAAACGTTCCTTCTTAAAACCGCGTTTTAGTCTATCTTCATCCCGAGGTCGAGGCCCATTTCCTTGAGCTTGTCCTTGATCTCGTCGAGGGACTTCTGCCCGAAATTCTTTACGGCCAGCAGGTCGCCTTCCGACTTCCTCACCAGCTCGCCTATCGTGCGGATGCCCGCCACTTTAAGGCAGTTGGAGGCGCGCGAAGAAAGCTCTATCATGTCCACGCCCTGGTCGAGCTTGCCGGTCAGTTCCCCGCCGGCTTCGGTCTTGGCGGATTCGCTCGCCTTGGCGGGCTCCTTGGCCGACTCTTCGGGCGGCAGGAACGGCATTATCGAGCGGCGCAGCAGCGCGGCCGTGCGGCTCACCGCGTCGGACGGGCTGAGCGTGCCGTCGGTCCAGACCTCGAGCACGAGCTTGTCGTAGTCGGTGCGCTGGCCCACGCGGGCGTTCTCTACCGTATAGTGGACTTTCTGTATCGGGGAGAAAATGGCGTCCATCGGGATGAAGTCGGCCGGCAGGTTCATGCGGCCGCGGATCTCTTCCGAGGTCAGGTAGCCGGCCCCGCTGGAGATCTCGAGCTCGGCTTCGAACTCGGCGCCGGATTCTACGTGCGCGATCACCAGATCTTTATTGATTATCTCGACGTTGGCGTTCTCGCGGATGTCGGAGGCCTTCACTTCCTTTTTCCCCTTAACGGAGATCAGGACGGTCTCGGGCCCTTCGCCCTTGAGCCGCACGCGCAGCTTCTTCAGGTTCAGGACGATGTTGACCACGTCCTCCTGCACGCCGTTGATGGCGGCGTATTCGTGCCTGGCGCCTTTTATGCGCACGGCCACCACGGCCGCGCCGTCGAGGCTGGAGAGCAGGATGCGGCGCAGTGAGTTGCCGATCGTGTGCCCGTAGCCTTTTTCGTAAGGCTCGGCGGTGAACTTGGAGTAGTTCTCCGTTTTCGACTTATCCTCGACGCTGAGCATCTCGGGAATTACCAGCTGTTTAGTGAAAGTGGCCATTAGTTGAAACCTCGCTTACTTGGAATAGTATTCTACGATGAGCTGCTCGTCGACGGAGATGCTTGACTCCGCGCGGTCCGGCCAGCGCACCAGTTTGCCCGACTTCGTGGCGGCGTTCCAGGAGATGAAGCTGGGGCGCTGCGCGGTCTTCTCCGCGTGCTCGAGGCCCTGCTTGACCAGAACGGTATCCAAAGTCTTGGGATCTATCGAGACCTCGTCGCCCGGCTTGAGCAGGCAGGACGCGATATCGACGCAGCGGCCGTTGACCTTGATATGCCCGTGGTTCACGAGCTGGCGCGCGGCTTTCAGCGAGACCGCGAAACCCATGCGGCGGACGATATTGTCGAGCCTGACCTCGAGGAAACGCAGCAGCGCTTCGCCGGTCTGGCCCTTGTCCTTGGTGGCCTTCGTGAAGAAGCGGCGGAACTGGGTCTCGCCGATCTGCGCGGTAAGGCGGGCTATCTGCTTCTCGCGCAGATGCTTGCCGTAGTCCGACATTTTATTCCTGGGGCCGGAAGTAAAGCGTTTTTCCTTAACGGCTTTCTGGCGGTCGACAAGGCAGTTGGTAAAGCACTTCGTTCCTTTAAGGAACATTTTCTGGCTGAGCTTCTGGCACTTCTTGCAGCTGGGTCCGGTATATCTCGACATTGATCCTCCAAAAAATACTGAGCGGTTAGTGGTCAGCGGTTAGTGTTCAGTGCTTCACTGTCCACTCTCGCGGGTATTAAACTCTGCGCGCCTTGGGCGGCCTGCAGCCGTTGTGCGGGATGGGCGTGATATCCTTGATCGAGACCACATGGATGCCGCTGGCGGCAATGCCGCGGATGGCGGTCTCGCGGCCCGGGACGGGGCCGCTCACCAGCACCATGGCCTGCTTCACGCCGTATTCGGCGGCGCGGGCGGAAGCCTTTGAAGCCGTTATCTGGGCCGCGAAAGGGGTGCCTTTCTTCGTGCCCCTGAAACCGTTGCCGCCGGAGGTAGACCAGGCGATGACATTGCCTTTCTCGTCGGTGAAGGTGATAAGCGTGTTATTGAAAGAGCAGTTTATGTAAACGCGGGCGAAAGCTACCGTGCGGAAGCGGCGTTTCGCCTGGGGTTTCTGCTCCATCTTCTTGGTCCCGTCCTGGGGCTGCGGGCCTTTGTTCTCTTCTGCCATAACTTTCTCCTTGTTCTGCTCGAAATCCGCGGCGGCAGCCTTTTACCGGCTGCCGCCGGAACCGGTTATCCGGTTATTTCGCTCCTGCCGCGGGCGCCGCTTTCGCGGCCGCTCCGACCGTGCGCCTTCTGCCGCGGCGGGTCCGGGCGTTGGTGCGGGTGCGCTGGCCGCGGGCGGGAAGGTTCCTTCTGTGCCTGTAGCCGCGATAGCTGTTTATTTCCACGTACCGCTTCATGTTGGCGGTAATTTCCCGGCGGAGCTCGCCTTCAACTTTGTATTCCTTGGCGATCACCGAGTTCAGCAGCCCCACCTGGTCCTCGTTGAGGTCCTTGACCCGGATATCTATCGAGATCTGGTTCTTCAGCCCTTCGAGTATTTTTTCCGCCAGCGGCCGGCCTATGCCGAAAACATTGGCCAGAGCTACGCGTAATTTTTTTTCTTTGGGCAAATCAACGCCCGCTATTCGTGCCATAACCTCTCCTTAAGAATTCAGTTCTTGAGCGCCCGAGACCTGAAGCTTCATTTAATTTTTACCGCGGCTGAAAAGAGTTTTCGGAACTTCGGCGCTTCAGTTCCCCGGCTCTTCAACACTTAAATTATCCCTGACGCTGCTTATGGCGCGGGTCTCCGCAGATAACCCGCACGACGCCCTTGCGCTTGACGATGGTACACTTATTGCAGATCTTCTTTACGCTGGCCCTTACTTTCATTTAAAGCACCTCATTTTATAAAAAACCGGCCCGGATCATTTTTCGCGGTACACTATCCGGCCCTTGCTCAAATCGTAGGGAGAAAGTTCAAGACGGACCTTGTCTCCGGGGAGGATCTTGATATGGTGGATGCGCATTTTGCCGGAGATTATGCCCAGGATAGTCTTACCCGGAGATATTTCCACCCTGAAAGTGGCATTGGGAAGTGACTCTTTTACAATGCCTTCGATCTCGATTTTTTCGCTGTTTTCTGACATATTTATATATTATACAAAATAAGCCGCTCTCCGCTCGTTACTTTTATACCGCAGCGCTCAGAATTTCAAAGCCGTTCTCGGTGACGGCCACCGTATGCTCGTAGTGGGCGGCCAGGCTGCCGTCCGCGGCCACCGCGGTCCAGCCGTCGTTCTTTATCACTATCTCCGGCCGGCCCAGGCACAGCATCGGCTCTATCGCCAGCGTCATCCCGGCCTTCAGCACCGGCCCCGTTCCGGCCCTTCCGAAATTGGGGATGGAGGGTTCCTCGTGAAGCCTCCGCCCTATCCCGTGCCCGGTGAATTCCCGGACCACCGCCATGCCGTTGGCCGCCGCGCATTTTTCCACGGCGTTGGAAACGTCGCCCAGGCGCGCTCCCTGCTTCACTTCCGCCAGCGCCCTGGCCAGCGAAAGTTCCGTAACTTCCATCAGCTTGCGCGCCGCGCCGGAGATCTTTCCGGCCGCCGCGGTCAGGGCGGCGTCCCCGTAAAAGCCTTCGCAGATGGCGCCCAGGTCGAGGCTGACGATATCGCCCTCGCGAACGATCCGCTTTTCGCTCGGGATCCCGTGCACAATTTCTTCGTTGATAGAAACGCAGAGAGTGGCCGGATAACCGCGGTAGCCGAGGAAGGCCGGCGCCGCGCCCAGTTCGCGCAGATGCTTCTCGGCGAACCTGTCCAGCTCGGCGGTACTGACTCCCGGCTTCACCAAATTTTTAAGCAGGAGCAGCGTACCCGCCACCGCGCGCGAAGCCGCGCGCATGCTGTCCAGTTCCCGCGGGGTTTTAATGTCTATCATTTCCCTTTAAGCATGCCCGCGATGTTAGCGGCCACGCTCTCAGGGTCCAACCCGCCGTTGGCTTCGTAAAAATTACCCGCGGCCCTGTAGTAAGCGAGCAGCGGCTCCGTCTGGTCCCTGTAGACCTGCAGGCGCCGGATTATGACCCCGGGCTTGTCGTCCTCGCGGGTTACCAGCGGCTTGCCGCAGGCGTCGCACACGTCGGCCTTGGCCGGCGGCTGCGTGCCCACGTTGTAGATCCTGCCGCAGCCGGAACAGGTGCGCCGGTCGCCCAGGCGCTTGGCCACTTCCGCTTCAGGGACATTGATGAAAATTACGGCGTCCATGGCCATGCCGCGGGAGTCGAACCACGCGTCGAGCCCTTCGGCCTGCTCCACGGTGCG
The DNA here is from genome assembly GCA_026388125.1 of Elusimicrobiota bacterium. Taxonomy (GTDB): domain Bacteria; phylum Elusimicrobiota; class Elusimicrobia; order Elusimicrobiales; family UBA9959; genus UBA9959. The sequence continues at coordinate 27,352 of JAPLKJ010000274.1, read as the reverse complement.
CGGGAAACCGTCGAAAAGCAAGCCGCGCGTTTCGGTGCCCAGCCTGCTCTTGAGCACTTCCAGCACCAGCTTGTCCGGCACCAGCCGGCCGGCGGACAGGTAGCCGGCCACTTCACGGCCCAGCGGCGTTTTCTTCGCCAGCTCTTCCCGGAAAATATCGCCGGTGGAAACATGGAAAAGCCCGAACTGTTTGGCAAGGACCTTGGCCTGCGTCCCTTTACCGGAACCGGGATACCCCAGAAGGATTACGTTCATGTATTGGTCAGCTCCCGACGTTAAACCAGCGGCCTTTCACCTTGGAATTCTTATAGAAGCCCTCGTAATTGCGCATCACCAGATGCGCCTCGGTCTGGGCCACGGTGTCCAGCGCCACGCCCACCACGATGAGCAGCGAGGTGCCGCCGAAATAGAACGGCACGTTGAACTTAACGCGCAGATAATCGGGCAGCACGGCGATCATCGAGACGAAGAGCGCCCCGCCCAGCGTTATCCTGTTAAGCACCCATTCTATGTGCGCGGCGGTGGGCTCGCCGGGCCTGATGCCGGGGATGAACCCGCCCCACTTCTTCATGTTCTCGGCGAGGTCCTTCGGATTGATGCTGACCGAGTTGTAGAAATAGCAGAAGAAAATGATCAGCGCCACGTAGCACAGCTGGTAAAGGATATTGCCGTGGTTCATCAGGCTCATCAGTTTCTGTCCCCAGGGGGAGCCGGGGTTGAACGACCCTATCGTGTAGGGAACGCTCAAGAGCGACACCGCGAAGATGACGGCGATAACGCCGGACTGGTCCACCTTGAGCGGCAGGAACGTGGAGGCGCCGCCGTACATCTTGCGGCCCACCATGCGCTGCGCGTACTGCACGGGGATCTTGCGCTGCGCGGTCTCCACCCAGATCACGAAAGCCGTGATGATCAGCACCATGGCCACGATCAGCAGGCCGGTGAGCAGGCTTATTTCCTCTATCTGTATGAGCTTGATCATGCCCATCACGGCCGCGGGCATGCGGTCCACGATGCCGGCGAAGATGATCAGCGAGATGCCGTTGCCGATGCCGCGCTCCGTTATCTGTTCGCCCAGCCACATCACGAACACGGTGCCGGTGACCAGCGTGAGCACGGTCACGAAGTAGAAACTGAAGGACGGGTTCAGCACGATGGACGGCCCGCCGCCGGCCTGCATCTTGGTCATGGCCAGGGTCAGCCCGAGGGACTGCAGCGTGGCCAGGGCGAGCGTGAAATAGCGCGTGAACTGCACTATCTTGCGCCGGCCGGTCTCGCCTTCTTTCTGCAGGCGGTCCAGTACGGGGAACACGTGCGCTCCCTGCACCAGGCTCATGATGATGGAGGCGTTGATGTAGGGCATGACGCCCAGCGAGAAGATGGAGAAGCGCCCCAGCGCGCCGCCGGAGAAAATATCGAGGAAACCCAGGATGGACCCGGCCTGCGCCTGAAAAATAGCCTGCAGCGCGGCCGTGTTGATGCCCGGTATCGGGATGACAGCGCCCAGGCGGTACACCGCCAGGGCGCCCAGCACGAATAATATCCTCTTTTTAAGTTCCTCTATTTTGAAGATATCGGTTACGTTTTGCATTATTTCTTTTCCGTTTTAGCTTTTTTCCTCGCGGAGTTCTCGGCCTTTATCGCCGCGAACTTGGCTTCCTTGCGGCCCACGAGCTGAGTGGTCTTGCCGCCGGCCTTGGTGATCTTCTCGGCCGCGCCTTTGGAGAAGGCATGGGCGGTGACGTTGAGCTTTTTCGTCAGTTCGCCGTTGCCGAGGATCTTGACCAGCGTGTCGTGCTTCACCAGCCGGCGCTTGAGCAGGTCGGCGGGGGTCACGTCGGAACCGGCGGGGAAATATTTCTCCAGAGAGGAGATGTTCACCCATTCGTACTCGGTGCGGAACTGGGCGTTGCTGAAACCGCTCTTGGGGATGCGGCGCAGCAGCGGGGTCTGGCCGCCTTCGAAGCCGTTGCGCTTGGTGCCGCCGGAAGTGGAGGCCTGGCCCTTCTGGCCGCGCGTGGAGGTCTGGCCGTGGCCGGAACCCTGCCCGGTGCCGAGGCGCTTGCGTTTATGGAACGAGCCCGGTTTAGCCTTGAGATTGTTGAGTCCGACCATATTATTTGTCTCCTCTGATCTTCATTACTTCTTCTTTGCTCTTGAGGCGCTTGAGGGCGTCCATGGTGGCGTAAACCGTGTTGAAGGCGTTCCTGGTGCCGATGTTCTTGGTAAGGATGTTCTTGACGCCCGCGGCTTCCAGCACCGCGCGCACGCCGCCGCCCGCCATCAGGCCGGTGCCTTTCATGGCCGGCTTCATCCAGACGTGGCCCGCGCCGAAATTCCCCTCCACTTCGTGGGGGATGGTGGAATCGGTCAGCGGGAACTGCATCATTTCTTTCTTGGCGCCGGCGGTGCCTTTCTGTATGGCGGTCTGGACCTCGTTGGACTTGCCCAGGCCCACGCCTACTTTGCCGTTATTGTCGCCGACTACGACTAAAGCGTTGAAGGAGAAGCGCTTGCCGCCCTTGACCACCTTGGTAACGCGGTTGATCACCACGACTACCGCTTTTTCTTCCTTGGCGTTGGTCAGGTCGAGCTCCATCGGATCGCCGGCGGGCCGGGGGCCGCCCTGGGCGTTGAGTTCTTTCGAAGTCTTCAGCTGTTTCTGGTTTCTAAGCATTTTTATCTTCTCCTGTTAAAATTTCAACCCGGCTTCCCGCGCGCCCTCGGCGAGGGATTTGATGCGGCCGTGATATATCCTGCCGCCCCGGTCGAAACAGACCTCGGTTACGCCTTTGGCGATGGCCCTCTTGGCCAGCAGGGCGCCGACGATCTTGGCGGATTCCACGCTCTTGCCGGATTTCAGCTTGCCCTTGAGCTCTTTGTCCAGGGTCGAGGCCGCGGCCAGCGTAACGCCCTTCTTGTCGTCTACGACCTGCGCGTAGAGATACTTCGTGCTCCGGTACACGCTCAGGCGCAGCCGGTGTATGCCGTTCTCGAACAGCCGGTTCCTCGAGCGCGCTTTCCGGAATTCATATCTTTCTTGTTTGCTTATCATAGTTCCCTCTGTTTATCCTGAAAATTACTTCTTGGCCGCGCCGCCCGCCGCCGCGCCGCCGCCGCTGGCACCCGCCGCCGTCTTGCCGGCCTTGCGTATTATGTGTTCGCCCTGGTACTTTATGCCGGTACCCTTGTAAGGCTCCGGGGGCTTGATCCGCTTTATCTGCGCGGCGAGGTTCCCCACCGCTTCCCGGTCGATGCCTTTGATGGTAAGCACGACCTGCTTCGGGTCGAAGGACATTTTTATGCCCTGCGGGATGTCGAGGATGACCGGGTGGGAGAAGCCCAGCTGCATGGTGACCTTGGCCCCCTCTACGGCGCCCTTGAAGCCTACGCCGCTGATCTCGAGCACCTTTTCAAATTCTTTTACCACGCCGGTCACCATGTTGTTGACGCGCGCCCGGGAGGTGCCGAAAAGGGCGCCCTTGTCCACGGCGCCCTTGGCGACGCTCATCACGATGTTGGAATCTTTCACGTCGGCGTTGATGCCGTCGGGCAGGTTGAAGGAAAGTTTTCCCAGCGGTCCTTCCACCAGCACTTTCCTGCCTTCAACCCTGGCCTTCACTTTCTCCGGAAGCGCTACCGGCATTTTTCCAATTCTGCTCATGTTTGTTACCTCTTTCTAAATTCCGAGTTCCTGATCGCCGCTGCCCGGGACCGGTTTACCACACCTGGCAAAGAACTTCTCCGCCGACCTTCTGCTTCTTGGCTTCCGCGTCCGTAAGCAGGCCCTTGGAAGTTGAAAGGATGGTCACGCCGAAGGCCGCGCGGATGCGGGGCATCTCGTCGTGCGCGCGGTAAACGCGCAGGCCGGGCTTGGAAACGCGGCGTATGCCCACGATGACCGGCTGCTTGTCCATAGTGTACTTGAGAGTGACGCGGATCACGCCGCGCCGGTCTATGGTCTTGTCCACTTTGGGGTCCAGCACCTTGTAATTGGAGACGAAACCCTCTTCCTTGAGAAGTTTGATCATCCCGAATTTTATGCCGGAAAAAGGCACGTCGACCCGCTCTTTCCGCTTGGCGGCGGCGTTCTTTATTGAAATCAACATGTTCGATATCGGATCCATTTTTTCACCTCTTACTTGATCTGAAAACTTTAACTCGCGCCCGGGCGCCCGCCCTGAGGCCCGCTCTTACCAGCTCGACTTCCTCAGCCCCGGGATAAGGCCTTCGTGGGCCATCTTCCGCAGGCAGATCCTGCACAGACCGAAATCGCGGTAATACGCGCGGGGCCGTCCGCAGATCTGGCAGCGGTTACGGAAGCGCGTAGAGAACTTCTGCGGTTTGCGCATCTTCGCCATCCAAGCATATGTAGCCATAAATTTTCTCCTTTATCCTTAAGCGCGGGGCTGCTCAACCTTGGGTTTCTTGAACGGCAGGCCGAGATACTCCAGCAGGGCCTGGCCTTTCTTGTTGTCTCCGGCGGTAGTAACGAAGGAGATGTTCATCCCGCGGGCTTTGGGGGATTTTTCCATGTTCACTTCCGGGAAAATGTGGTGTTCCTTGAGGCCGATGTTCATGTTGCCGCGGCCGTCGAAGAGCCTGGGATCGAACCCCTGGAAGTCGCGGATCCTGGGCACGGACAGCGAGATGAAGCGGTCCAGGAACTCGAACATGCGGGCGCCGCGCAGCGTAACGCGCACGGCGATGGGCATGCCTTCGCGCAGTTTGAAGTTCGAGATCGACTTCTTGGCGCGCTTCACCTGCGGCGTCTGGCCGGAGATCAGCGTAAGGTCTTCCTTGGCCAGGTCCAGCGCCTGGATGTTCTCCTTGGCCTCGGAGACGCCGATGTTGATGACGATCTTCGTTATCTTCGGGGCGGCCATCGGGGATTTCAGGTCGAAATCTTTCATCAGCGCCGGCAGCACCTGGGTGTTGTAGGCCTCTTTCAGGCGCACTTTGTAGTCCTTGGGCATCGGGATCACGGGCCCGTGCACGAGCACTACGGAAGACTGCTGGGCCTTGATGGCCTCTTTGTTCTTCTTTTCCTGCTGATGTACCGGTTTCTTTTCCAGTTTCTTTTCCGGCTTATTGTCCTGCTTTATTTCCTTCGCCATTTAAAATTACCTCTTTTAAACTATAACTTCGCCGCATTCCTTGCAGGCGCGCAGCTTGTCACCGCCCTGTATCACGACCTTGACCCTGGCGGGCTTGCCGCACTTGGGGCAGACCAGTTTGACGTTCGAGATATCCATCGGGGCTTCGATCTTGTGAATGCCTCCCGGTTTGTCCTTGGTGGTCTTCTTGTGCTTGGAGACGATATTAATGCCCATCACCGTGACCTTGCGGTCGCCCGGCCGGATCTCCTTAATTTCGCCTTTCTTGCCCTTATCCTTGCCGGCTATGACAAGGACCATGTCTTTTTTCTTTAGTTTCAGCATATTCCCGCCTTTTAAATGACTTCCGGCGCCAGTGAGACTATTTTCAGGAAGTTCTTGGCGCGCAGTTCCCTGGCCACCGGTCCGAAGACGCGGGTGCCCTTGGGTTCGCCGTTCTCGTCTATCACGCAGACGGCGTTATCGTCAAACCTTATATAAGACCCGTCCTTGCGGCGGGTCTCCTTGCGTACTCTTACCACCACGGCCTTTACCACTTCGCCTTTCTTTATGGCGGCGTGGGGAGTGGCTTCCTTCACCGAGCACACTATGGTGTCCCCGAGGAAGGCGTAGCGGCGGTAGCTGCCGCCCATCACGTGGAAGCACATAAGCTTCCTCGCTCCGGAATTGTCGGCGACGTTCAACATTGATCTGAGCTGTATCATAAAGCTTTCTCCGTTATTCTTAGGCTAATTCCCTTCCGCCCCCGCTCCCGCGGGCGCAGGCCGGGAATTTACCGCGCGGCTTTCTCTACTATGCGGCTTATCCGCCAGCGCTTGAGGGCCGACAGGGGGCGGGTGCTGGTGATCTCCACCAGGTCGCCGCTCTTCGACTCGTTGGCCTCGTCGTGCGCGTAAAACTTGTGATGGCGCCTCAGGGTCTTGCTGTAGAAGGCGTGGTTGACCACGTGCTCCACGCTGACCACGCGGGTCTTGGCCATCTTGTCCGAAAGCACTATTCCGCGCAAAACTTTCCTGTTCCCTCTTTCTTCGGTTTTCTCGTTTGTCATTTTTTAACCTCTGCGGCGGTCTTTGCCACGGCCAGTTCTCTCTGCCGGAGCACGGTATTGATCAGCGCTATCTTGCGGCGGGCAAGACGCATCTGCACCGGGTTTTCCACGGGCGCCGTGATCCGCTTGAACTTAAGCTGGAATATGTTCTTCTTAAGGTCAGCGGCCTGCACCTTCAGTTCGGTATCCGACATGTTTTTAAGATTTTCTTTGTCTTTTCTTTTCATAATAGCGGTGAGGCTCCTTCCTAATTTTCGTCGCGCGACACGAAGCGCGTGCTGATGGGCAGCTTGTGGCCGGCCCGGGTAAAAGCCTCTTTCGCGGTCGCCAGGTCCAGGCCTTCGATCTCGAAAAGCATCCGGCCCGGCTTCACGACGGCAACCCAATGGTCCGGGGCGCCCTTACCTTTACCCATGCGGGTTTCGGCGGGGTGCTTGGTCACGGCCTTGTCGGGGAATATGCGTATCCAGATCTTGCCTTTCTTGCGCAGGTAGCGGACTATGCATACGCGGCAGGCTTCTATCTGGCGGGCGGTTATCCAGCGCGGCTCGAGCGCCTTCAGGCCGAACTGGCCGAAGGCCAGCGTGGTTCCGCGTTTGGCAACGCCCTTAATGCGCGGGGCGGAATGCGTTTTGCGGTATTTTACTCGTTTTGGCATCAACATGGCTAAATCTCCTTAAACTGCTGATTCAACGCCTTACGCGCCGGGCTGCGCCTCGCGGCGCACCTGCGCCGACTCGTCCATCACCTTTATTTCGGTGGGGTTCTCGGCTTCCATCTTTATCAGCTGCTCGCGCAGCTCGCGGGGGGTCTTCGCGAAGAAAAGTTTCTTGAAGATCCAGACCTTTATGCCGATCTTGCCCATCGTGGTGTTGGCTTCGGTCAAACCGTAATCGATATCGGCGGAGATCGTCTGCAGGGGCACGCGGCCCTTGCGGAACCATTCGCGCCGCGCTATTTCCGCGCCGCCGAGGCGGCCGGAGGCCATCACTTTTATGCCCAGGGCGCCGGAAGCCATCGTGCGCTCCATGCCGCGCTTGATGGCGCGCTTGAAGGAGATGCGCTTCTCGAGCTGCTGGGCTATGGACTGCCCCACCAGGCGGGGGTCCATTTCGGGGACCTTGATCTCGGACACGTTAATGAAGACTTTCCTGCCGGTCAGCTTCTCGACGTCTTTCTTAAGATTCTCTATGTCGGTGCCTTTGCGGCCGATCACTATGCCGGGGCGGGCGGTGTGGATGCTCACCTTAAGGTAAGCGCCGGCCCGTTCGATGTCGACCCAGCTGACGGAAGCCAGGTGGAAGCGCTCCGTGACCATGGCCCTGATCTCGAAATCCTCGCGGATAAGCTCCGGCATCTTCTTCGGGGAGAACCAGCGGGACTGCCAGTCCTGGATGTAGCCGAGCCTTAAACCTCTGGGGTGAATTTTTTGACCCATATTAGACCAGCGCCTAGCGCTTCGCCTCCTTGGTATCGGAAACCATAATGGTGATATGGCACATCTTTCTCTTGAACGGCATCGCCCGGCCCTGGGGCCCGGGCTGCACGCGCTTGAGCATCTTCATCGGGCCCTGGTCGGCGAACGCGGTGCTGACCCAGATGTTCTTGAGGTCGAGCTTTTTACCGAGCTTCACCGAGAGGTTCGCGCCGGCCGACTGCATGGCCTTGTGCACCACGGTGGTGGCGCCGCGGGGCGTGTTGGCCAGCAGGTACCCGGCCTCGAAAAGGGATTTCCCCTTTATCGCGCTGAGCAGCTGCGCCACTTTGCGCCGGCCGTACCGCTGATATCTGAGAACGCATTTTGCTTCCATAAATTTCTCCGTTTGACCGATCCTGGAACGTTTGCCGCGCCCTTACGTAAGGGACGTCGCTTCCTTCGTATGCGAAGAGCCGTGGCCCTTGAAGATGCGCGTGAAGGAAAATTCGCCGAGCTTGTGGCCGACCATGCGCTCGTTGACGAACACGGGCAGGAATTTGCGCCCGTTGTGGACCATCAGCGTGTGCCCGATGAACTCAGGGGTTATCGTGCAGGCGCGCGCCCAGGTCTTTATCTGCTTCTTGTCGCCGGCCAGGTTCATTTTCTGGATCTTTTCCAGCAGCCCCTGATTTACGAAAGGTCCCTTTTTAGAAGATCTGCTCATTTAAATAATCCTCCGTACGATCAGGCGTTGGTAGACTTGCGCCTGTCCTGCACTATCATCCAGCCCCAGATCTTGGATTTGGTCCTGGTCTTGTAGCCCTTGGAAGGCTGGTTCCACGGCGAGCGCGGAACGTTGTTGCCCTTCGACTTGCCGCGGCCGCCGCCCAGCGGATGGTCGGTGGCGTTCATAGCGCCGCCGCGGACCGTGGGCTTCACGCCGATGTGGCGCTGCCGGCCGGCTTTGCCGAGGGAAATGGTGTTGTGCTCGATATTGCCCACCTGCCCGATGGTGGCCATGCAGTTCTTAAGGACCTTGCGGATCTCGCCGGAAGGCATCTTGACGAGGGCGTAATCGCCCTCCTTGGCCATAAGCTGCGCCTGGGTGCCGGCGGCGCGCACGAACTGGGCGCCTTTGCCGGGGATCATCTCTATGGCGTGGATGAACGTACCGTCGGGGATATTGGTGATGGGCAGGGCGTTGCCCAGGCGTATCTCGGCCTTGGGGCCGCTTACCACGGTGGCGCCCACGCCCAGGCCCAGCGGGGCCGGGATGTAGCGCTTGTCGCCGTCGGCGTAATGCAGCAGCGCTATGCGGGCGTTCCTGTTGGGATCGTACTCGATAGCGGCCACCTTCGCCGGCACGCCGTACTTCTCGCGCTTGAAATCTATGTCGCGGTAGCGGCGGCGATGGCCTCCGCCGTGATGGCGGACCATGATCATGCCGGTGTTGTTGCGGCCGCCGTGCTTGCGCAGGCCCGTGGAGAGGTTCTTTTCCGGTGTGGTCTTGGTGATCTCGGAGAAATCCGCGATCTGCATGGTGCGCCGCGAGGGTGTGTAGGGGTTAAATGATTTAACTGGCATATCGTTCTCTTCCTTTTATAGTCCTTGAAGCACTCTTGTCCGCCGCCTTACTTCGGCAGATCGGTAACGTCGATCTTCTGGCCGGCCTTCACCGTTACCATCGCCTTTTTCCAGTCGGAGCGGTAGCCCTCGTGGCGGCCCACTTTGTGCAGCTTGCCGGGCATATTGGCGGTCCTGACGGCTTTTACCGTGACCTTGAAAAGCGTCTCTATGGCTTTTTTTATTTCGGTCTTGTTGGCTTTGGGGTTGACCCTGAAGCAGTAGCGGTTCTGCGTGTCCTTCATCGTCACGCTTTTTTCGCTGAGTATGGGGGAAATAAGAACTTCCGTAAAATTCATGGTTTAATTCTCCTTCACGTTTTCGGTCAGCGCCTTGAGGGCGGCCGTCGTGAAAACGAGCTTATCGTTGCGCAGCGCTTCGTAGGCGTTGAGGTTCTTCGCCAGGATCCAGCCGAATTCCGCGACGTTCTTCGAAGCGGCCACGAAATTCTTCTCGGTCTTGTCGGTAACGAACAGCACGCGCTTGCCGCCGGGCGACAGCATCTTGCGCAGGTCGTTGAGGGCGCTGGTCTTGACCACGTCCATATTGAGGTTCTCTATCACCAGCACGGCGCCGTCGGCGTAGCGGGCGGACAGGGCTTCGAGCAGGCCCTGGCGGAGCTTCTGGATGGGCAGGTACTGGCGGAACGAGCGGGGCCGGGGGCCGAACACCACGCCGCCCTTGCGCCAGATCGGCGAGCGGGTGGAGCCGGCGCGGGCACGGCCCGTGCCTTTCTGCTTCCAGGGCTTCTTGCCGCCTCCGGAGACTTCGGCGCGGGTCTTGGTGCACGCGGTGCCGCGGTGCTTGTTGGCGAGATAATACTTAACTATCTCGTGCAGGAAATGCTGGTCGGGCCTGACGGAAAAAATAGGCTCGGGCATGCTGGCCGTACCCACTTCTTTTCCTTTTATGTTCAAAAGTTTTGTTTCCATTGTTCTCTCCAGGCTGATCCGCGTTATTTCTTAGCGGCCGGCTTCTTGGCCGCGGGCTTGGCGGCTTCTTTCTTGGCTTTCTTGCCCGTGACCGCCGCGGGGGGTTTGGGGACCTTCTTCACGGTGCTGATGACGTATACCATGCTGCCGGCCGCGCCCGGGATGCCGCCGTTGATCAGCAGCAGGTTGTCTTCGGCAATTATCTTTATGACCTTCATCTTCTGGACGGACACGGTAACGTCGCCCATGTGGCCCGCCATGCGCTGGCCGGGCAGAACGCGCCCGAGCGAGCGGCGCGAACCCAGCGAACCCGGCGCCCTTTCCCTGTCGGAGGCGCCGCGCGAAGCGGGACCGCCGGCGAAGTGATGGCGCTTCATGCCGCCGGCAAAACCCTTGCCCTTGGAGACGCCCTGCAGGTCCACGTATTCGCCCTCGGCGAACCGTTCCACGCCGGCTATCTGGCCCTGAGCGGCCCCGGCGAGGTCGTTGACGCGGAATTCCTTAAGGTGCTGGAGCGGCGCGGCGGCGAGCTTTTTCGCGAGGCCTTTCTCGGCCGCGTTGGCGCGCTGCTCTTTCTTGTGGCCGAAACCCAGGCAGACGGCCTGGTAGCCGTCTTTCTCTTTGGTGCGGGTATAGGCTACGCGGCACGGGCCGGCCTTCACCACGGTCACGCCGTAAAGCGAACCGTCCGCGCCGAAGATCTGCGTCATGCCCATTTTCTGGCCGACGAGAAATTTATGGTTCTTGGGCATTTCCTGCGCCGCGGGCTTTGCCTCGGCGGCTGCGGGTGTTGTGTTTTCTTCTGTCATACGATCCGCTCCTTGACTGTCCTCTCGATCGCCAAACTGCGCCGTTCGGGTCCGCACCGGCGGAGACATCCCGTCGTTAACGACGGGCGTACCGCGCGGCCGAAAAAACGGCGAACAGGCCGCTCCGGAACATTTCCTGTTCCGGTTAAACAAAACAATATTTTTAGTTTCTATGATTAAGCCCGCAGGTGAAGGGAAATCAAGGCCGCTTCATCTATAGGGCCGCTGCCCGTATTCCGAAGAACGCGACAGCGTAAAATAAAAACTTCTTTTCAAAGAAACCGCGGCGTTGCCGCAGTTAGTACGGATTAATTATAACAAAACGCTGAAATTATGTAAAGCGCTATTTTTATCGTTCCGCTATCGCCCGCGCGAAGGCCAGCACATGGCCGTCCGGGTCCAGGCTGTAGGCCGCCTCATGCCCCCAGCCGCGCGGAGCCAGCGGGCTCAGCTCTGTGGCGCCGGCCGCCAGCGCCCTCGCGTGGAACGCGGCGGGGTCGGGGACCGTAAGATATACCTCGGCGCGCGGTATGCCAGCGGCGGCCTCCGGGTCAGGCATGCCCGGCAGCAGCCTTTTTATGCCTTTTTCCGGCATCAGCCCCAGCACGCAGGCGGCGGAAAGCCCGAACTCGGTCATGCCGGGAACGTCAAGCTGCGGGGCCAGAGCGAGCGCCAGGGCGTAAAAGTCCCTGCTGCGCGCCTGGTCCCGTACATAAAGGATTATATTGCAAACCATATTGATATCTATATTATACTATTTATGTCACGTGATAGTGCTTCGGCAGAACAGGTTCCCGCGGCGCGTGTACGCCGCTTTGAAACGCCGCACCACGACCGGCAGCAGGAACATGGCGGCCAGTATCACCCACATGGTCCGGTTGGGGTCGCCCAGCGCGGAGTTCAGCCGCAGGGTGGCCGCCATGACCACGCCAAAATACAGCATATCGCCGGCGATGGCTATCGCCCAGCCCGCTATAAAGCCGTGCCCGGCCGCCGCCGCCGCCGCGCGGCCCGTCATCGGGTCCACTCCGAAAGCTATCATGATCAGCGCGAACGGCCCCGCGCCGCCGTAATGCGCCGTGGTCCGGCTCATGGCCGCGCGCATAATCTCCGCCGCCCGCGCGATAAAGTTTATTTTCCGGCCCGCCAGGATGAGCAGCCGGAGCACCGGCTCGAACAGCAGCGCCAGTATCACGTCCGAGACGAAATAAAGCCCGGCCGTCACCGGCCAGGCCAGGGCGTGGCTGCGCGCCAGCAGCACCCCGGCGGGGATGCCGCCGCCGACGGGAATAAGGAAAAGCATCAGTACAGGGATCATAAATAGGCCGCGCCGCCGCCGCCCTTGAGACGGCGCCGGCATAGTATGTATTATAGCCTTTGAGGACGGGCCTGACAAAGCCGGGAGGGAACTGTATGGAAGAACACCGCCGCTTATCGCTGCAGGAACTGGAAGCCGGGCTGGAAGGGATCTGCGCCGCGCCCAAAGACGCCGGCGCCCTGGAACTTATAGTGCGGCGCGCCGGCGCCGGCCTGCGCGAGGTCCTGGAAAAAGGCGAGCTGGACACGGAGCAGGGACTTATCGGCGACAGCTGGAAGGCCCGCGGCAGCTCGCGGACGCCGGACCGGGCCGCCGCCCCCGATTCGCAGCTGACCGTGATGAACGCCCGCGTGGCGGCGCTGCTGGCCGGAACTAAAAGCCGCTGGCAGCTTTCCGGGGACCAGCTTTTCCTGGACCTGGACCTGAGCGCCGTGAACCTGCCGCCCGGGACGCGCCTCGCGCTGGGCGCGGCCGTGCTGGAGGTCACCGCCGCCCCGCATACCGGCTGCAAAAAATTCGCCGGCTGGTTCGGGCCGGCCGCCGTTACGTTCATCAACTCCCCGGCGGGGAAAGCGCTGCGCCTGCGCGGCCTGCACGCCAGGGTGATAAAGTCCGGCGCCGTAAAACAGGGCGACGTGGCCCGGAAGCTTTAACGGCCGGTCAGGCCTTCAGCCTGGCTTTTACTTTCTCCCACGAGCCGGTGATAAGGAAGCTTTCGTCCATGCTGCCCGTCATGCGCGCCAGTTTTTCCATCGGCACGGCGAACGTCAGCACCCCTTTCTCCACGAACGGCCGCGCCGACACGTCGAACATCCCCAGCACGGCCCGCGGCCGGGCCGAGCCTTTTTCCTGGTAGGGGTATTGAATAATGGAGCCGCAGCCGGCGGAGAAGGGGCAGATGACCCCGTCGGGCTCCGCGCCGTCGAAGTTCGCCAGCGTGAACAGCCCGGCCAGCACGTCGGGCGGCGCGAAAAAGACCGCGGCATCGGGCTCGTCGCCCTCCGCGAGCGTGTCGAAGCGTTTAAAGACTATATACTTCCCCGGCGCGGCGAACTTGCGCGCGGCCTTCATCATTTCCGCCACCAGTTCAGGGGACTTCTTATAGCGCTCCCCCTCCAGCTTTCCCGGGATGCCGCAGGACAGGAAGTATTCGAAGTTGGGCGCCAGCTCCGCCCGGAAGCCGGCATATCTTTTACCGCCGAAACACCCTATGGAACCGGCGTCGAAGCTCAGGGCCTCGCCCCTGCGGGCCCTGTTCAGCACGCCGATCATGCACTGGTGCCCGGCTGGCGGCCGCACGTATTCCGGGCCCGGGGCCTTGTCGGTGTAATAAAAACCTACCGGCAGTTCGGCCCCGGGGAAATATTTTTCCCAGCCCGCCATGAATTTTTCTTTCAGCAGCATGTCCATATCGGCCTCCTGGCCTCCGCCATAAGTTCCGCGGGAATCATTCTACCAAAACAGCACCGCCGCGCGCCCGGCTGTTGACTTTTCCCTGCTTTGATAGAATAATGTAAAGATGAGACGCTCAACCGCCCTGGCAGCCTCGCTGTTCCCGCTGTTCTGCGCGGCCGCCGCGCTGTACGCCGCGCCGGGCAGGCAGATGACGCATTCGGAATTCATGGAGAAGCTTTCCGACATGCTGGAATCCGTCCCCCCGCCGCCGGCAGTGACGGAAGCCGAGGTGATAGAGCTGGAGGACGGCGATCCGAAGACCTACAGCTTCATCCGCGGCGCGCTGACACATCCGCCGGCGCCCGTGAACTTCGGCGGCGACGGCAGCCTGGCCCTGACCCGCAACGACAGCGGCGAGCAGGCGGCCGCCGTCTACCGCAACAAGGACGGCACTTACAACCAGGGCGAGCTGGGCAAAATAACCAGGCTGCTGCGCTGCAGGCTTACCGGAAAAGAAACCCCCGTTTCAATAAAGCTGGTCGAGATCCTTGACGCCGTAGAGGATAAGTTCGGCGGACGGGGACTGATAGTCCTGAGCGGCTACCGCACGCCCACGCTGAACCGGCAGCTGCCCGGAGCCGCGCGCTGGAGCATGCATATGCTGGGCTGGGCCGCCGATATCAGGGTGCCCGGCTACGGCCCCGACAAGGTAGCGGCCTACGCCAGGAAACTGCGCGCGGGCGGTACAGGCTATTATCCCGACGCCGCTTTCACCCACCTCGACTCCGGCCGTTACAGGCACTGGACGGTCAGGCGCCCCGCTAAAGCTCCGCCGCCGTAGTCAGGGCGGCCGACTGGCCGGCCAGGTAGCCGGTGGAAAAAGCTTCCTGCAGATTGTAGCCCCCGGTGAGCCCGTCCAGGTCCACCACCTCGCCGCAGAAATAAAGCCCGCGCACCAGGCGCGACTCCATGGTCTGCGGGTCTATTTCGGCTAAATTCACCCCGCCGCGCGTTACGGTAGCCTCCTGCAGCGGGCGCGGCCGGGTCAGGTGTATCCGGAAGTCCGCCAGCAGGCCGACTATCTTTTTGCGTTCGGCGGCGGTAATGGAAGCGCACTGCCTGGCGCGGTCCGTGCCGCAAAGGCGCTCGAACACCGGGGCCAGCGAGCCCGGCAGGATAGTCCTGAAATAGCTCGTCAGCTGCTTGCCGCCGTTCGCGGCGAAATAAGCCCGGCTTTCCGCGTTCAATTCCTCCGGCGTCCTGTCCGGCTTCAGGTTCACGGAAAGCTCCACCCTGCCGCCGGTCCCGAAACCGTCCACGGCGGCGCCGCTCAGGAGCAGCAGCCGCGGGCCCGACACGCCGAAATGCGTGAACAGCAGGTCGCCCTTGCCCGCCGCGGTCCTGGCGCCGTTAACCAGTTCGGCCATCGTCACGTTCTGCAGCGTCAGGCCCTGCAGGTCCTTTATAAAAACCTCGTCGGATTCCAGCGCCGTAAGCCCGGGCCGGAGCGGGACTATGGTATGGCCGCATTGCCGCGCCAGGGCGTAGCCGCCGCCCGTGGAGCCTGTTTTCGGGTAGGACATCCCGCCGGTGGCTATTATCACTTTTTTCCCGCGCAAAATACTTCCGTCCGAAAGCGTGACGCCTTCCAGCGCCGTCCCCCCGCGCAGCAGCAGCGAAGAGACCTGCAGGCCGCAGGCGACCTTCACCCTGCCGTGCCTTAAATAGGAGCTCAGCGCTCCCAGCACGCTCTGCGCCTTGTCGTCCGCCGGGAAGATCTTCCCGTCGGGATCGGCGCGGGTGGGCACCCCGTGGGAGTTCAGGAAGCCCGTCAGGCTCCGGCTCGAGAACACGCTCAGCGCCCGGTACAGGAACTTACCGTTGGCGCCGAAAGCCTGGATAAAACCTTTAAGACCGGCGCTGTTGGTTACATTGCACCTGCCGCCGCCGGTGAGCAGCAGCTTGAGCCCCAGCTGCTGGTTCCTTTCGAGCAGCGTGGCTTTAACGCCCAGCTCCCCGGCGCGGCCGGCGGCCATGATGCCGGCCGGACCGCCGCCTACAACTATTATCCCGGGGCCTTCCCGGCCCGCGGGCTGTTTATTTGTATTCATTTATAAGGGACCGCGCCGAAGAAAAACAAGGCGCTCCTATTTATCCGTTCCCGCCAGTTTGAACCTTATCCGTAAAACCCCGTTCTCGAAGCTGGTGGAAACTATCCTGAAACCGCCTATTTCCGCCGTGGAAGCCACGTGCGGCCCTATGCACGGGCAGGCGTCGTAATCGCCTATCAGGATAACGCGCAGTTTTTCCCCAGCGGCCCCCTCGGGCAGGCGGCACAGGTCCAGCCTGGCCGCGGCCTCTTCCCCGGACACGAAACTTTCCGTCACCGGCAGATCGGCCCGTATGGCCTCGTTCACCCTCCGCTCCAGCTCGGCCGTCTCTTCGCCGGTCAGGGCCCGGGAGAATTTATAATCGCATTTCGATTTCTTCTTCTCGATGTGGGAGCTGAAAGCCCGCCCAGACCCGAACATGCGCACCATGGTCTGGTTGAGCAGGTGCTCCGCGGTATGCATCCTGTTATCCGAATATTCTTTCATAGGCCTTCCCGTAGAATTGTACTAAAAGCGGCCCGCGCCGTTTCAGGCATAATTCCGGCGGCCGCCGCGCTTTTTGTTATCATAACGGTAATGGCCGCGCCCGACATCCCTTATTTAAATCCGCGGCTGGCCTGCCCCTGGCCGCGCCGGCTGCCGGCCCGCGTGCGCCTGATAGAGGCGGCCGAGCTTAAAAGCTGGATCCTCTGCAGCGACGAGCAGGTGCTGGTAATAGACAAACCCGCCGACGTGGTCTGCCACCCCTCCAAGGCGGGCCCCCGCTCGAGCCTGGCCGGCGCGGTGCGCGAGCACCTGGGCCTCGCCCGGGCGCACCTGGTGTTCCGCCTGGACCGCGAAACCAGCGGCGTGGTGGTCTTCGCGAAGGATCCCGCCGCGGCCGGCCGGCTGCAGCGGGCCATGTGCCTTCACCAGGTAGGCAAGGTCTACCTGGCAATAATGACCGGCGAATTTTCCGGGCCGGTCACCGTGGACCAGCCGCTGGGCGACGACGAGGAAAGCCCGGTGCTGGCGAAAGCGGCCGTGCGCCCGGGCGGCCGGGCCGCCGTCACGCATTTCACCCCGCTGGCGTGCGGCGGCGGCTTCACGCTGGCGCGCGTAGTTACCGAGACCGGCCGCAAGCACCAGATCCGCGCCCACGCGCAATGGCTGGGCAAAAGCCTGGCCGGGGACAAGATCTACGGCCCCGACGCGCGTTATTTTCTGGAGTTCATCGACCACGGCTGGACGCCCGCCCTGGCGGCGAAACTCCCGCTGCCGAGGCAGGCGCTGCACTGCGCAGAAATAGATATGAGGAGGGCGGGCGTCGACCGCGTCTTCTCCGCCCCGCTGCCCCCCGACCTGCGCGCCTTCTGCGCTGCCCGCGGCATACCCGTCCCCGAAGGGATCTAGCCGCGGCAGCCGCCGGCGCCGCCTGCGCTCAATATTTTTTTATAAAAGTGCCCTTGCGGTACTCCTCGAAAGCCTTGCGCAGCTCGGCCTCGGTATTCATGACTATCGGCCCCCGCCAGGCCACCGGTTCCCCGAGCGGTTTGCCGGCGATGAGCATGAAGCGCAGGCCCTCCCCGGAGGCGGAGCAGGCCAGGCCGCTGCCGCCCGCCAGCACCGCCAGCTGGCCGGGCGCGAGCGCCCGGGTCTTTTCCCGGTCGAAAAAGCCGCCGCCCTCGAAAACACAGCACAGCAGGTTGTCTTCGGGCCTGACCTCCAGGGTGAACTCCGCTCCTGGCGCGGCCTGCACGTCGAAGAGCCACGGATCAATAGTTATATCCCGCGCCGGCCCCTCGGCGCCGCCGTATTCGCCGCAGATGAGCTTCAGCTTATAGCCCTTCCCGCTCACCTCGGGCATGGCGCCGGCGGGAATGTCGCGGTAGCGGGGGCGGGTCATCTTTTCTTTTTTGGGCAGATTGGCCCACAGCTGGAAACCGCGCATAGTGCCTTCGTAAGCCCTGGGCATTTCCTGGTGCACTATGCCCGAGCCGGCGGTCATCCACTGCACCTGGCCGGAACCTATCACGCCTGAGTTGCCCAGCGAATCGCCGTGCGCCACCTCTCCCTCTATCATATAGGTGATGGTCTCGATCCCCCGGTGGGGATGCCAGGGGAACCCGGCCATATAATCTTTGGGGTCGCCGGAGCCGAAATTATCCAGCAGCAGGAAAGGATCGGTCAGCGCGGTATCGCCGAAACCGAAGATGCGCTTCAGATTCACCCCGGCCCCCTCCAGCACGTAACTTCCCTCGAGCACCGCATTGAGCTTCCTGTATTCCATAGTGTTCACCCCGGTCCCCGGGCCGGTTCCCGCCGTCAGGCTTTTTTACAGACGTATAGCTGCTTCCTGGCCGCGGACGAGAAAGGCTTTTTGTCGTAGCCGCCGTACTTGCGCAGCACTTCAAAGCCGTTATATTTCAGCAGCGCGTCCATTTCCAGCGGGTAGAAGCAGCGCATGTCCAGTTTCTGGGCTACCGGCCGGCCGCCGTCCACATGGTGGATCCAGGTGACCCTGTTGACCTGGGCGGCGGAGTCGTAACGGCAGACCTCGTCTATTACTACGCGGCGCCCCGCCCGGGTGCGGAACTTGTATTTTCCTTTCTGCAGCTTCGCCAGCCTGGCCATGTATTCGATGCTCGGATTGAAGATCTCGAAGATAAAGCGCCCCCCGGGGGCCAGGCGGGCCCGGACGGCCGCGAACACCTTTTCCACGTCCCCCACCGTGTAAGTGTTCTGCAGGGAGTTGAACGGAATAAAGACCAGCCGGAATTTCCTTTTCAGGCTCAGCTTGCGCATGTCGCCTTCAATAAAAACGTCCGGCAGGCCGCGTTCGGAAGCTTTCTGTTTGGCGGCGGCCAGCATGGCGGGAGTGAAGTCCACCCCCGTGACGTCTATCCCCGCCTTCAGCAGGGGCAGCGTCAGCCGCCCGCTCCCGCAGCACAGTTCCAGCACCGGCCCCTTGGCCCGCCGGCAGGCTTCCAGGTAGAACGGCACATCGTGCGAAAAATCGTTCAGCCCGTCGTAGAGGTCCGCCTCGTACACCAGCCTTCCCACCCCGAGCTCCCCCGCGGTCCTGTTCTGTTCCATAATGCTATTCTACCAAACCAGCGCGGCATTTTACGCCGGCGCTTTGACCGCGGTCATAGAACTTAATACCCAGGCGCGGCGGGCCTAAAAACCCCGCCCGGCTAGGGCGGATGGCCGTTACGGGACCGCCGGGTATTTATTTAAACTTGTAACCGAGGGACAATTTAGCGGTACAGGAGAAAAACACAATGAGAAAGATAGCGGCTCTAATGCTGGTTGCGATGGCGGTTGCGGCGCCTTTACGGGCGCAGACGGCGGCGGGCGGGATGGGAATAATGGCCCCGAACCTGCCATCGTATTTTGACGAGAGCTACAACAGACAGACCGTGGCCGTGCAGATAGGCAGCGTGGTGGAGATACGGCTGCCGGAGAATCCTACCACCGGGTTCATGTGGATGGTGGACAACCTGAACGCGGACAAGCTCCAGTTGCTCTCCAACGAGTTCGTTCCCGCCGGGGATACGCACTCCCCGGGCGGCATGGTGGGCGCCGGCGGCACGCGCGTCTTCAAGGTAAAATGCGTCAAGATGGGCGCGGGAAGGCGCGGCCCGCGGGCCGCGCCTTTTTTTGCGCCCCGGAACAACAGCGTCCCGGCGCCGTTCTTCCCGGCGGGCGCGCAGAGGCGTTCTTTCGCCTGATCATTTACCGGAGAGCTTTTTGTTCCTGCTTTTTTTCCCGGCCTTGTGCGGCCCGGCCGGGCAGCGCGCCCAGACCCGCTGCTCGGCTTTCCCGAGCTTTTCCGTTTCGGCGGCCAGCAGTTTCAGTATCCCTTCCCAGTCGCCGGCGCATTTATTGGAGCACGGCTCCGCGGCGTTCTTCTTTCCGCCGGGGGCACAGCAGGCGGCCAGGCTGGCCTTCGCCTGGGCGGTCTTCTCCTCCAGCACTTTTTTCTTCCCGAGATACCGCGCAGAATCAATAACGCACTTCCTCAGTTCGTCGCAGGGCAAAAGCCCGTTCTCCTGCGGGGCCTTGCCGTTATCCGTGTATTTCATTTTCGCGCATTCCGGCGCGGGAGGGTTCAGCCGGGCCAGGAAATACGGCGGCAGGCCGCCGGTGTACTGGAGGCAGAAGCACCAGTTCTGGGGCACGCTCTTAGCGGCGGCCGAATTTTCTCCCGCCGGCGCGGCAGCCGGCAGGGCCAGTACCGCCGCTATGTAGAGCACGCCAGATGCCAGCATTCATCCTCCGGTCCAACTAGAAAAAGCAGCCTGTCCCCATTCCCTTACAGCAGCTTCTCCATCTCGTCCATGGTCTCGTTCATTTCCTTCATCGCGGCCTTGAACGGGGCGGAGGTGGTCATATCCACGCCGGCGTCCCTGAGCAGTTCTATCGGCTCCTTCGAGGAGCCGGAAGAAAGCATCTTAAGATAAGCGTCCCGCCTGGCCGTGGACCGGCCGGCCGCGGCGCCATAATCCAGAGTCAACTCCTGCACCGCATCCCAAAGCCTGGCATGGATCGGCAGCGCCAACTCGTCCGCCATCGGCGACGGCCTTATCCCTGGCCTGCGCCAGCAGGTAGCGCAGCAGCAGGTCCTCGTTGAGCGTGGAGGCCACCTCCGCCACGAAGATCTCGTAATCGCTGGTGACATATGGCTGGTTCCGGCTCGACAGCAGCGAGTGCATGGAATGCCCGGATTCGTGCGCCAGCGTGGAAACCTCTTCGTAACTGCCGGTGAAGTTCTGCAGCTGGTACGGGTGCACGCCGTAGACCGCGGTGCTGTAGGCCCCGGACTGTTTCCCTGTGCTGGGCATGAAATCCACCCAGCGCTCGTCGTAGCTTTTTTTCAGGTCGGCCGCATACTGCGCGCCCAGCGGGGCCACCGCTTTCAATACCAGCTCCCTGGCTTTCTCCGGGGTATAGACCAGGTCGGCCTCTTTCACCAGCGGCGAATACAGGTCCTCGTAGCCTATCCGCTTCAGGCCGAGTATGCGGGCGCGCAGCTTTATGTAGCGGTGCAGGGTGGGCAGGTTCTCGTTCACATCCGCTATCAGCCTCCGGTAAACGGCCGCGGGCACGTTGGCCTGGAACAGCGCCGCCTCCAGGCAGCTGTCGAACTTGTGCACGTTCTTGTTGAAGATGTGCGCGTTGACCAGCGAATTGAGCGTGGTGCCCAGCGTGGTCTCGAATCTCTTATATTCCGCCCAGAAAGCCCGGAAAACCTTTTTCCGGTCGCTCCGGTTCGAAGAAGCCCTGTACAGCGTGTACGCCTGCGCGTCGAGCCGCACCTCTTTCCCGCCGGAAAGCCTGACGTAGGGATAGGGCATGTCGGAGTTGGTGAAAGCGGAATACACGTTATCCGCGGCCCCGGTCAGCAGCCCGGCCTGGGCCGCCACCTGCTCTTCGGCCGCGCCCAGCGTGTGCGGCGCGTAGCGCAGCACCCTGGCCAGCCAGGCAGTGTACGGGACCAGCCGCGGTTCGGCCGCTATGTAAGCGTCTATCTTTTCTTTACCCAGGGCTATTACCTCCGGTTCCAGGTAGGCCGTGGCCGAAGCCGTTTTCGTGCCCAGGTCGGTAGCGGCCTGGCTCATCTGCCAGGTCCTGCTCACGCGCGTATCCCCGTCGCTGCACATGCTCGCGTAGACCTGCAGCCTGTTGAGGGCCTGCAGCAGGGACATCTTGGCGTCGATGGCCGCGAAGAGGTCACGGCCGGAAAGCCCCGGCTTCCCCTGGTAGGACGCCAGCCGCGGGATGCGGGCGGAGATCGCTTCTTTATCTTTCTCCCAGGCCGCGTCGTCCGGATAAAGGTCGGCGGTGTTCCACTTGTACTTTTCAGGCACCTCCGCCCTTTCCACCGCGGCCGCCCGGCCGCCGCACAGCGCGGCGGACAGCAGCATCAGACAAAAAAACGATCTGTATTCTTTCATGGTTTCCTGAAGGCCGTTCTTTATTTTTCCCCGCCGTCTTTACCTGCAGGCGCGGCGTGCAGTTTCGAGAGCAGCCAGGCCATATTCTCGCCCAGCACGCCCATGGTGGTCATGCCCTCCGTATCGTTCGCCACTTCGCCGATGGCCCGGCCCACGCCCACGTTCCAGTAATTCGAGCCGGGGATTATCATCTGCGTTATGGTGAAGAAATGGTTTATGGTGTCGAAAGCGTGCACGGCTCCGCCGCGCCGCACCGCCACCACCGCGGCGCCGGCCTTGCGCCGGAACAGCCCGCCGTTGGCCATGCTCACATACCCCGCCCGCTCTATCAGCGCCTTGGTATCGCTGCTCACGTCCGCGAAATAGGTGGGAGAGCCGATAAGTATCCCGGCGGAAGCTTCCATTTTCGCCACGTAGCCGTTCAGCCCGTCGTCCGGCTGCGCGCATTTCTTATCCTTGCTCTTGAAGCAGCCGTTGCAGGCCGTGCAGCCGCGCAGCGGCCTGCCGGCCAGCTGCACCAGTTCCGTTTCGAACCCTTGACCCTCCATTTCCGCCAGCGCCGCCTTCAGCAGGATGGCCGTATTCCCGTCCTTGCGAGCGCTGCCGTTAAAAGCCGTAATTTTAAGCATCTTTCCTCCAGCCTGTGCCGTTAAGATCTTCCGTATTCAGTATTGTATGATATCCCGCCCCGGCGGCACTAAAACAAAACCGCCGGGCTTCCCCGGCGGTCTTAAGACCCTGACGCCGTTCTCTTCAGCCGCCGGTGAACAGGCGCCCCTGTATATTATACAGTTCGGAGCCGTCTTTCTTGTTCCAGATCTCGGAATAGTCGAAATGCAGTCAGTTGACCCTGATGACGGTCGTTATGTCTATCGTTTCGCTGTAAGCCTCGTAAAGCGTTATCACGTTATTTTCATAGGAGCCCGCCACCGCGCCGTTCTCGTCGAGCAGCTGCGTGCCTTTTTTAACGTAGCGCGCGGGGTCCACGTTAAGCGCCACCACCCCGCAATCAAAATACCCGCTCTTGCGGAAAAGATAATCGGTCCCTTCCTCGAACTCCAGGCTCATAGTATCGCAATGGGTGCCGGAGCCCTGGTAGGTCCAGTCGCCCCAGCCTATCCACTTTCCGCCGAGGCCCGGGTTGGCCCGCTCAGAACGGCTGCCGCCCACCATGGGCAGGTACTGCCCGGAGGACAGCACATAACCGGAACCGTTATAAACGGCAGGAACGAACTGGCCCGTTGAAGCAACGATGAACCCGCCGCCGGCGGAGATAGCCGTGAAGGTCCTGCCTGTGCGCGGGTCCAGCAATATCATGGTGCTTTTGTCCTGCGCAGGCGCCGGCGCCGCCGGAACAGCTACCCTGGCGATATCGTCGGCCTTTACCGCCGCCGCGCCGCCCAGCTGGGACAGCGCCGGCGTCTGCGCGGCCAGCGCGGCAGGGAAAACAAAGAAAACCAGGAGGAACATCGTTTTTTTCATAAGACCCCTTTCTTAAATCTGAAATTAAATTTACCAGTTTCCCCCGCCGTTGTCAATTTACCCTTATCGGCCGCGCCGGCGGCGGCGACCTGACCATCTTCAGCCTATGGCGGGATTCAAACAAGCGACCAGGAGCTACGCTGCTGCGGCCGCCCACGCGGCCGGCATACTGCCCCTGCAGTAGCTGAAAGCCCTTGCGCGGCTTTTTCTTCTTTATCCCGCCTCCTAGTTGTATAATTGACGCATATGAGATCACCACACCTGCGGCTGCTGGGGATTTTAGTATGCGCCGCCTGGCTTGCGCCGCGGCCGGTGGCAGCCGGCTCCGGCCCCGGCGGCGACTGGTGGAGCGCCTGCACCGCCGAGCGTGAGGAATTCTGCGCCGGCATAGAGGCCGGAGGAGGGAGAGTAGCTGAGTGCATCAATGGCCATCGTTCGAAACTTTCAGGAACTTGCCGGGCGGCCCTCACGGGAGACCCCGGCGCCGCAGCGCAGCAGGAAACAGCCGCGGACGCGCCCGTATCCGCGAAACGGCGCCGCTCACGCAAAACCCGGCCGGCAGCGGTGGATCACGTAAATTTCAGCGCCATAGACGGCGCGTCAGCCGCGGAAATAAAAAAACTCGCCGCCCTTTCCGCTTTCTTCGCGCACGCCTCGGTGGGCGACAATATAATTTCGGGCATGGCCGCTCTTCACGCCGCGCAGCCCGCGAAATTCCCGCTCAGCGTGGCGGCGGCCGGCGGTTCCGCCCCGGGCAGGCCGGGACACGGCGTCATATATCACGTTAACCGCGGCAACCCCGGCTGGTCCGAGAAAATAGACGATTTCGGGCGGCGCGTGCGCGGCGGCTGGCACGCCCCTGCGGTCCAGGCAGTAATGACCAAATTCTGTTTTATCGACCAGGACGCGGGGCTTTCCGAATATCTTTCGTCCATGTCGGACCTGGAGAAAGAATATCCGGGGACGGTCTTTATCTATGTCACCATGCCTTTGGCCCGGCAGAACGGTCCGGCAGCGCTCAAACGGCGGTCTTTTAACGAAGGCCTCAGGACGTGGACCGCCGCCAACCGGAAAGTTCTCTTCGACCTGGCGGACATAGAAGCCTGGTCACCGGACGGCGCCGACTGCGGCGGGCTCTGCGCGGACTATACCAGCGACGGCGGGCATCTTAACTCCGCCGGCCAGCGCCGCGCCGCGAAAGGCCTGTACTCCCTTTTCCTGTCCCTGCGGAAAAAATAGACCGCCCCCATTAAAAACAATGAAACTCCACGGCGCCATTACCATAAGCGGCAGGAACTACGCCCAGGGCGCGGACGTCCCCTGGTACTATATCTACCCGTTCTTCATGTTCCACATGCTGATGTTCGGCGGGTCCGGCTTTTTCATGGCCTACGGCGGCGCGCACGCCCCGCTGCCCTTCCTTTACATGCACGGCGGCATAGCCATCACGGTCTACACCATATTCTACATAGTGATCTTCGGGCTGGACGACGTTAAATGGATGTTCATAAACGCCGGGCTGAGCCTGCTCGCCATCTATACCCAGGTCAGCTGGCTGCTGTCGCTTTTCGGCAGGAAAATAGGCGATTACCCGTTCTCCGTGCACGTGGTCCCGTTCCTGTATTACATCCTGTACACCTTCCTGCTGCGGCACGCGCTGCTGGACATCACCAGCGCCCACGATGACGAGAACAGGCGGCGGACGGTGGAATATTTCTATATCGCCCTGTCGCTGGCCGCTTCCCTGGCTTCTTATTATCTGGAAAGAGCGCATTAGCTCCCGCCGGCCGCCCGGAAACCCGGCCGGTCCTGCTTTAGCAAAACGGGTATGAGCCGAATGACCACAAGCAAAACACCCCGCCCGGTCCGCAACTCCCTCGGCACGGCCGAGGCGCGCCGGCGCGTCCTTTCGGCGCAGGGGCTGCTGGGCGCGCCGCGCTTCGGCGAAGGCAAGGCGGGCGCGCTGGCGGCCATAGAGCACCTGGGCTATGTGCAGATAGACACTATTTCGGTGGTAGAGCGGGAGCATCACCACACGCTCTGGGCGCGGGTGCCCGGCTATTTACCCGCCCACCTGCGGGAACTGCAGGCGCGGGACCGCAAGGTGTTCGAATACTGGAGCCACGCCGCGGCCTATCTGCCGCTGCGTGACTACCGCTTCGCGCTGCGCCGCATGGAAGCCTACGCGCGCGGCCGGCGGCACTGGTTCAGGCGCGACGACAGGACGCACCGCTACGTGCTGGACCGCATACGCGCCGAAGGGCCGCTGCGCGTCCGCGACTTCGAAGCCCCGGCCGGGCACCGCGGCGGCAGCTGGTTCGAGTGGAAGCCGGCGAAAAAAGCGCTGGAACAGCTGTTCTGGTGCGGCGAGCTGATGGTGCGCGAAAGGCGCGGGTTCGAGAAGGTCTTCGACCTGCGCGCGCGCGTATTGCCGGCGGGAACGGATACCAGGCTGCCCTCCGAAGAAGAATTCCTCCGGCACCACATAACCGCGGTGCTGCGCGCGCAGGGCCTGGCCGCGGCGCGCGAGATCGCCTACCAGCGCGCGATAGAAGCCGCGCGGCTGGGGAAAGTTCTCCGTGAAATGCTCGCTGCCGGCGAGGCGGAGGAATTCGAAGTGGAAGGGGCGCCCGGTGAAACATATTACGGGCTGAAAGGCTTCACCGCGGCCGCGGGCCGGGCCGCAGGCGCGGGCGGGGTGCGCATACTTTCGCCGTTCGACAACCTGGTCATCCAGCGCAAGCGGCTGGCGCGCCTGTTCGGCTACGAGTACCAGGTGGAATGCTACGTGCCGGAGCCGAAACGCAAATTCGGCTATTTCTGCCTGCCGCTGGTCCGGGGCACGGCTTTCATCGGGCGCGTCGACGCGAAGGCCGACCGCGCGGCGGGGCTGCTCCGCGTGGAACGGTTCCACTGGGAAAAAGAGGCGGGCCCGGCCGGCCGCCACAGACCGGCGGTAAAGGCCGCACTGGAACGCTTCGCCGTCTTCAACGGCTGCGGCGGCCTGCGCGGGCTGTCAAAATTATAAAAAAACGCTGCGGAAGCAGCAGGTGGGAAATATAATTCCCGCCGGCGTTATTGCGCCGCTTTAGCGGGCGGCAATCCCGCCAGTTTCGCCTCGTACGCCGCTCTTGAGATAGTGCGCAGGTCCTCCACAATGCGGACCGGCCTGGCGCCGGACATTATTTTTTCGGTGCTGATCCCGATATTGCTCAGGCGGCCGGAACCGGTGATAGTTCCGCCGCCGGCCAGCGTTATATCGTAAGTCCAGGCCGCCAGGTCGCGCCCGGTGAAGGTAAGCGAGCCGGAGAAGGTCCTGCCATCGTCGGCGGCGGAGTAGACCAGGCCGCGCCCGCGCCTGGCCAGCCGGGTTACGAAGGTCTGCGTTGGCAGCGGGGGAAAACGGCCGGGCTGGGTAACGGTCTCGACTATCAGCGCGCCCCCGGCGGAGATCTCCCGCCGCACCAGCGACTCCGTGGCCCCGTACGGCGTCAGGCCGTCGGCGGAGAAATATTTTACGGGCCCGAAATAATACACGGCGCCGTCCGCCGGCCCTTTAACCCGCGGCCCCGCGCAGCCGAAAGCCAAAGCGCACGCCAGCAGCAAAAAGTTTTTTTCGTTCTTCATGGTCCCGGCTCCTTATGCCGCTCACGGCGCGCGCGTCCGGCTTTTCCCTACGCCCCGGCCGGCTTTTCCGTTTTCCAGCCGGAGATGCGGCGTATCAGGAAGCCCGAGCCGTAAAGCGCCGCGCCGGTCAGCAGCAGGCACAGTATGCGCACCGTGGTGGGGGCCGACGCCGCGTCGTAAAGCAGCGCCTTGCCGGCCGCGAAGCCCAGCACCAGCATGGCGGACTTGGCCATCACCTCGTCCTTCTTCTCGAAAGCGAAAGCTATGACGCAGACGGCGTACAGCAGCCAGGACGCCGAGACCGCCAGCGAGCCGGTGTCGGTGGTAAGCCGGTACAGGCCCGTTACCGCCAGCAGGTGCGCGGCGCCCAGCAGCGGCCCGTGGCCGGGGCCGCCCGCGAACTCCCCGCCCCGCGCGTAGATAAGCGCCCAGACGCTGACCAGCGAGGCCAGCGAGACCGCCAGCCACGCAAGATCGCTGCCGGAGAGCAGGTGCGAGATCATGGCCGCGTACTCCAGCAGCAGCACCGCCAGC
>JAPLKJ010000266.1 GCA_026388125.1 Elusimicrobiota bacterium | reverse complement strand
TTATGCTCACGTGGGGCATAAAGAGCGACGGCCTGGTGCCCGTGGACAGCGAGCTGCTGCCCGGCGCCAGCCAGATAGCCGTGGAAGGCCTCGACCACCTTGCGACCGTTCTTAAGGTGGACAAGCCGGTTTTCAACAGAGTGTATTTCCTTAAGACGCTGCTGACCATGCTTATGGAGAAAGGCGTGCCCGCCCTCAAAGAGACGGCGGCAGTAACGGAGCCGGAGTCCCCTTATTACGACGGGCTGGAGGAATATCTCGCCTACGCCAGCGCTTCCCCGAAACCGCCCGCCGGCAACGACGCTTTCCAGAACACGGTAGCCGAGTTCGGCTACGAGCGCCCGCCCGTAAACAAGGATAAATATAAATTCCCCATCAAGAACTTCGGCGTGATAAAACTCTCCCCCACCCCGGCCGCCAGAATGATGAACGAGCTGGCGTTCCGCGGCGGGCCGCTGGAAGGCGAGCCGAACGAAATGGGGTATAAACTGCTCAAGACCCTGGGCGTAAAAACAGTGATCAGCATCCAGACCATACACCCGGTCAACGAAGAACAATGCGCCAGGTACGGCCTGACCTGCAAAAATTTCGGCAGGCTGCCCATGGACATGTTCTCATGGCGCGACAGCTCCAATTTCCGCGAGGGGTTCCAGTTCGCGGCGGACGAGCTGAAGGCCGGCAGGAAGATCTACGTGCACTGCCTGGCCGGCAACGACAGGACCGGCATTTTTGTGGCGGCCCTCACCATACGGGCCCGCGCCTGCGGCCTGCCTAAGCTGGAAGGCAAGGACAAAGAGGAAGTGCGCGAAGCCGCCCGCGACGCCTGGAAAGAATTCAGGCTGTGGAGCAAATGGTTCCCGAAATGGACGGCAGAAGTGGACGGCTGGGTGGATAATTTCGAACAGAACAGGGAATGGCTCTGTAAATAAGCGGGGATAGTTATTGCGGGAGGATAATGATGAAAAAGACTTTATTGATCTCGGGTTTGGTTCTGGCGGCGGGGTTATCGCTGTGCGCGAGCGGTTCGGCGGCCGAAACGCGGACAGCCGCGCTGGCGCAGCTGGGCGGCGCCGTTTCAGAAGCCCTGCCCCCGGCCCCGCCCGCTCCCGCCCCGGAGCAGCAGCCGGCCGGGACGGTTACGGTGTACGCCTATCCCCCCACCTACCCGCAGGATTGGTCCTCCCCCCGGGGCATGCTGGGCAGCATGTTCGGCACCGAACTCAAGAAACAGCTTTACTCCCGCAAGACCGAGTTCGTTTCGGATTTCAACGAGCCCGGGCGGGTAGACCATAATTACAGGTCTTCCGTGGGCCATGTCGAAGCCCATGTAAAATGCGCGCTGCCGGAGGGCGGCGTTTACGACGTCTGGACCGGCATGGTGGGCCGCAAGATGATGAGCGCTGATATAGACGTGCTGCACAATAAAAAACTGGGAATGGGCTCCATGTTCTACGCTTTCGTGGACGGCTACCTGGCCAACGGCGAGGAGAATATCTGGCGCCTGGTGAACTATAAAAGCTCCGCCGGCGCCGCGCCGCGGTTCTGGGCGCAGGAAATAGACCCGGCGGCCTGCGGCAGGATCAAAGAGATGGTGGAATTCTACAACGGCTTTCATTATAAGCCCGGCACTACCCTGGCCGAGCTGCAGGCCCTGCCGCCCGAGAAGATATTTTACTTCGACGTAACGAAAGACCCCTACGATACTTATGTGGCGCGCCGCGCGAACCGGGACAATACCCCGGTCGGGGGCGTTTGCGCTTCCTACGGCCTGGCCCTGCTGAAGATGGCCGGCAAATACGACTATTCCATAGACCGGCAGTTCAGGTTCAGTTTCGAGGTTTCAGAGCGGCTTATAGGCGGCATCCCGGACGAGACCGGCAAGCTCCGCGAGGTGGGTCTGCACGACCTGCTGTTCGGCAGCCTGGGGAAAAGCTGGACGTATCCGGGCTATAAGAACAGGGTGTTCGACAGCTACGATCCGGAGCATGTCTGGCAATTCCTCGGCGAGGTCAGCGACTGCACCTGGGGCGGGCCGGCCTGCACGCTGGCGGCCAGCGAATGGTACAACAAGAACAAAAGCAGGATAGTTTACAAGATACAGAAAGCGGAAGAGCTACTGCCTTACGCTCACGCGGACAGGAAAATCTCTTCCAGCTTCCGCATGGAAGGCATATACGTTAAATAGCGGCAGCAAGCAGGAGCGATAAATGATATCACGCAAAACCATTATAGCCTTGACCGCGATCGTTCTTACCGGGACCGCGCCTGCTTTTGCCGGCGGACTGGCTTACCCTGAAGCCGCGGCGCCCTGGTCGGCCGAACAAGCCGTAAAAATGCCGCCCGCCATAACCCCTGATTTCCTTAAAGGAGTGGCAGGTGAATTCGGGGCGACCGCGGCCGCCGGTCTGGCCGAGAAAAAAGAAAAAGTTGCCGAGATTGTAAAGCATCTTAAGGCCTGCGCGCTGAACGCGGAAGACCTGAAGACGGCCGGCCGCTACCTAACCCCGGGCTTCAGAACGGAAGTCGGCTATGCGGCGGAGCAGGGCTGCCGTCCAGCCCGTGAAACCGCTGTCGGCAAGGCCCAGGCCGAGCCGCGGTCAATGACCCTTTCTACTATTCAGGAACTTTCCGCTTCCGGAGCTATTTTCACTTACGGGGGCTCGGCCAGGTTCTTCGACGGCGCGTCGGGGAAAGGCCAGTCCGCCGTGCAGGTAACGGCTTCCGCTCCCGCGGCCGCCGGCAAAGCCGTAGCGGTCAGGGCCGCCCCTGCAAAGCCGCTTGCTTCGAAAGTTCCAGTCCTGAACGCCGCCAGTGCCCTCCCCGCGGCCGTCACCGCGCAGCGCCCCGCCAGCTTCGGTTCGGACAGGATGGTGCACGAGGCGCTGGCTTACTGGGGCGCGATGCGCAGGGAGAACTGGGCGGCTTTCAAAACAGCGGGAACCCGCGCTGACAAGGTTAAATTCTTTCTTAAGGCCTCGGCCGGGGCCGGCTTCGGCGGCCTGCTCATGTACAGCAACCTGGAGGCGGTAGAGACCGACTCGGCGCGGCTCGGCTGGGACGCCCGGCACGCCTCCGGCGCGGGCGCGCTGGCCGCCGACGCCGGGAAGCTGGTCTTCAATTCATTCGTTTTCATAATGGCTTTCGCCCCTCTGCCTTTCCTGGAAGTCGCCAAGGCGGCGCTGGCGGGCGAAGGGTGGGCTCTCGCCCTGGTGGCGGCCATGGGCGCCGGCACCGTGAACCATTACATCTTGCCCGTAGCGGATTAGCGGCGCGTTCTTTGTCTTACTTTACAGGGTTAAACTGACGGCTTAACGAAAGAAGTTTTTAATAAGCCGCCGCTCCTGGGCCGAATAAGCTGACCGCGCTGGTTCTTCGGCCTCAGG
>JAPLKJ010000048.1 GCA_026388125.1 Elusimicrobiota bacterium | reverse complement strand
TCCGGCGGAGACCGCCGGCATCAAGGCGGGCGACCGGGTAACGCTTGTGGACGGGAAGGACGCCGCGGAGCTGCCGGACGCCGTGCTGGGCGCCGCGCTTTACGGCGCCACCGGCGGCATAGTCAGATTAAAGGGTCAAAGGCGCGACGGCGGCGCGTTGAACGGCAACCTTAAGCGGGAATTCGGCGGCATGCCCACCGTGTGGGGCTTCAATATCCCCGGCACCAGGCTGGGGTACCTGCGCATAGTGGCGTTTTCCGGCAAGGCCTCAGGAAGGATAAGGTCGGAAGTGAACGATCTCCTCGACAGCGGGGCCGCGGAACTGGTGATAGATCTGCGGCATAATTACGGCGGCTCGCTGGGCGAACTTTCCAACGCGCTGGCGCTTTTTGCCGCGGGCAGGGGGACCGTCTTTAAGGTGGTTTCGCGGCACCCGGGCTACAGTAAAGTGTTCTCCGCCGAGGAAGCCGGGCCTTTCGCCGGCGTTAAAACCCTGCTCCTTAACGATTCGGGCACCGTCTCGCGCGCCGAGATCTTCGCCGCCACGCTGCGCGAATGGCGCGTCGCCTCCATATTCGGCGAGGCTACCGCCGGCAACGTCGCCCTTACGCGCGGTTTCCGCCTTAAGGATGGCGGGGCTTTGCGCGTAACCGTGGCGCATATACTTACCCCGTCCGGCGCGGACCTGGACGAAAAAGGGGTGGCGCCCGACGTGCCGCTGAACGCGCAGCCGCCCGGCGGGCAGGCGCCTATAGGGGAATTCCCTCCGGCCGTGGCCAGCGCCGATCCGCTGTTGCGCCGGGCGCTGGGAATATAATTTAAAAACTTATTCTGGGTTGACATGTCAAGATATGGGCCTTGACAAAACGGAGTTATCTGCTATAATATAACCGCAGCGCAGTGCAGTGCGGTTGCGGTGTCCCGCCCTTTTGGCTTGGTAGTGAAGCAGCGGTGCGGTCGTTGCGTGGCAGTTGAAGTTGCGGGCGCGGTCGCAGACAGACGCGGTGCCTGCCTGACGGTAGGCAGGTGGTGTGCGTGCAGTGCGCGGTGTGTGTCCCAAAAGGGCGGGACGTTTATTTTGAAGGCCGCTTGAGGAGCATAGCTCTTGATGCGGCACGAACATAGTTCAGTCCGATAATAGCAAAGCCGGCTTAAGCCGGCGGCGCAAAGCTGAGGGTCCGGTTTAAGCGGACGGCAAGGCTGCCGAAGATGCTATGAAAAAGCGGTTTCCCCGCTGTTTTTCGTTGTATGATGCCGTTACGGCGTATGCCGTAGCGGTTTTTTTATGCTACGCGCGCGAAATCCTGAGTTTATACGGATTCAATCTTCCTGCAATATCATATATATATTATAATACTATGACTAAAAACGCCCCGATGGACGATGTTATGCCCGTCGGGTTGTCGTTTGCCGTTTTGCTGTCTGTAAAAATGATGCTGAAAACAAAGAACCGTATTTTTCTCCCCGTGGTTATTCCCGCGCTCGCCGGTTTCTGCCTGTGCCTTTTCGCCCTGCCGTCTTTAGGCCGCGCGGCGGGACCTGCCGTAGCTTCCGTTGTACAGGCCTCTACTGCCGCCCAGTCCAATATCGGGCTGTCCGGCGCCGCAGCGGCCCTTGCCGTTCAGGCCCAAAGTACCGACACTGTTAAAAGAGCCCTGGCCGCCTCCGGCATAGCCGCTCTTAAGACCGGTGAAAAACGTGAAATGCTGAGAAGGATGCTGAACGACAAAGACGCCCGCGTTAAAGCCATAGCCGCCAAGGGCCTGGCCAAAGACGGGGACGCGTCCGCCTATCCGGCGCTGGCCGAGGCGCTTGCCGGTCCGGACAACGCCGCCCGCCTGCACGCCGTGGAGGGGATGGCTTACCTGAAAGACCCCCGCGCGGTAAGCCCGCTTATAGCCCTTTTGAAACACAAAGACCTGAATACGCGCTGGAAAACGGCGGAGACATTGGGAAATTTCAGCGGCAGGAACGTGGTCGACTCGCTTCTTTCGACCGCGGCTGACGAAACAGAGGACGTCTTTGTTAGGCGGTCGGCTATAGACTCGCTGGTGAATATAGGCGAGAAGCGGGCCCTTCCCGGCTTAAAAGCTATAAAAAGCCCCCTGGAAATAACCGGCATGGCCCAAAGAGCGGCGTCAATATTAGAGGTGAAAAAGTAGCTCCGTTATCCGTGGCCATCTGAAGGGCATAGCCCTTGTTTTGGCACGGCCATAGGCTGGAATTCGTAACTATGAAAGAGAACGGCCGGATCAATACTAAAAAAGACGGATCAAGATCCGTCCTGGCCGGCTTTTACTTGACATTTAAGCGTTTAAGCAACGTCCCCTATGCCTTAAACGTTTCCTCCGTACGGAAAATGCGGAATGTGATCAAACTGCTTTTCACTACGGTCGTTTTTGCGGCCGGCCTTGCGGCGTTTCTGCCTTCTAACGCGGCGGCGTACGAAAGTTCGATATTGATCGGCAACGCCACTTCAGGCCAGATTGGTCTCACACGGTACCCCACGACCAGGAAAATAGTCTCTTACCAGGGCCGCGTCTGGTACTTTTACACCAATTCCAACGGCTATTTCGTTTATACGACCACCGCCGCCACCGGCAACTTTATGCCGGAACAGCTTGCGTTCAGCAACTCCGGAGGTTTGAGTGCGTTCGCCAGCATATTCCAGCGCGACGGGGATATTTTTGTGATGTGCCCGCCAAGCGGGTATAATGGCGCCATAACCGTAAGACGCGGTGTTCTTGACCCGACACTTGCCACAGGCAGCAACGGAATAACATGGGGAACGGCGATATCCGCCGTCAACTCCGTGGTTTTCAGCTCCGAAGCCTACAGCGGCGACACGGACGCCAATATGGTGGGCGGCGTATACGTGAACGGCAACGGCCTGGTGGCCGTGGGCGGCGGCCATGTCGTCCGCACCAATTCCTTTTACGGGTTCATCGGCAGTTACATGACGCTTAACACCGGCAATCAGGAAATGACCTATACCGACTCCGATTTCGCTTACGCCGACACCACAAGCGATTCGGGCGGCGTACCCACGCAGGAGCTTGCCACCGTGGTGCGCGACGGGACCACGGCCGGCAACTTCATAACGGCTTTCCGCAGCGGAGGCACCAATAACCCGAACCTGACCCTGCGCAGCTATGCTTTCGGTACCCTTGGGGAGGGCGCTGCCGCGTCCGGAGCGT
>JAPLKJ010000096.1 GCA_026388125.1 Elusimicrobiota bacterium | reverse complement strand
GAACGCGTTCGTGAGGAAAAGCAGGGCCTCGTAGGCCGCCGTTTGCGCTAATTCTCCGGCCCGGAAATTGTCCAGCCCTTCATAGTTCTCGCGCCAGAAGGCCGGAATGGCCGTCGGGCCCAGCTTAACGTGCCCGTCCACGGTAACCGTATAGTGGACGCCCAGAAAAGGGTTTTTCAGGTTCGGGACGGGATAGACGTTGACTTTCAGCGGGGCCGGAACGCCCGAATATTTCAGATAGATGCCCTTGAACGGAATTATGACGTAATTCTTGGAGAACCCGAAATCCCTGGCGAGCTGGTCCGCGTAAAGCCCGGCGGCGTTTATGATATGCCCCGCTTGTATAAGGCGGCCTTTGCCGGTCCTTACGGCGTTGCCTCCGGCCGCGCTCTCATAGCCTTCTCCGAACAGGAGCTCCGCCCCGGCGCTCAAAAGCTGTTCTTTGAGGCGGGCGCACACCGCCGCGGGGTCGACGGTGGCGGTTGTCGGGGAATACAGCGCTTCCCGGAAGGTGCGGGCGTTGGGCTCTATCTCCGCGAGTTCGCGTTCGTTTATCAGCCGCACTTCAACGCCGTTGGCCTTGCCGCGCCGCTGGAGTTCGTACAGGGCCGGTAGTTCGTCCGCGCCGCGGGCCACCACCACCTTCCCGCACTCGTTGAGCGCCAGGCCGTTGGCCCGGCAGTATTCTTTCAGCGCCAGGTTCCCGTCGCGCGTGAACCGCGCCTTCAGCGAGTCCGCGCTGTAGTAAAAACCCGAGTGCAGCACGCCGCTGTTCCTGCCGCTGCCGTGGCGGGCGACGTCGGGCTCCTTTTCGAGCAGCAGGACCTTTTTGCCGGGGAATTTCTCGAGCAGCTGGCGGGCGAGCGTAAGCCCTATTATGCCGGCGCCGATTATGAGATAATCCGTTCTTTCAGTTCGCATTCTTGGGTCCCAGTTCTTCTTCGAGTTTCCTTCTTTCGTAGATCTGCCTGTAAAGGCCGTTGACGGCCATCAGTTCCTCATGCGTTCCTTTTTCCGCCAGCCGGCCTTCGTCCATGGTCAGGATGTGATCGGCGTGCTCTATGGTCTTGATGCGGTGCGTGACTATCAGGCAGATGGCGTCCGGCAGTTCCGTCCTGAACGCCTTCCAGAAATCCTCTTCGGTCTGCGCGTCCATCGCGCTGGTAGCGTCGTCGAACAGCAGCAGGTCCGGACGGGCGAGTATGGCCCTCGCTATCGCCACGCGCTGCCGCTGGCCGCCG
This sequence comes from Elusimicrobiota bacterium, assembly GCA_026388125.1. Taxonomy (GTDB): domain Bacteria; phylum Elusimicrobiota; class Elusimicrobia; order Elusimicrobiales; family UBA9959; genus UBA9959. Next base: position 4,709 of record JAPLKJ010000096.1, on the reverse strand, counting down.
GACAGCGCGAACCCGCGGGTCCCCACGCCGGTGTCCAGCCCTTTGGGCAGCTTAGCCATGTCCGCGCTGAGCTGGGCTACCGAGACGGCGCGCTCCAGAGCTTTCTCCGGCAGGCCCTCCCGCCCGAGGGTGATATTGTTCTTTACCGTGTCGCTGAGAATGAAAGGTTCCTGGGTCACCAGCCCCATGCGGCCGCGGAGCTGCTCGGGCGCGAAAGCCCTTATATCCTGCCCGTTGACGCGGACGCTCCCCGAGGAATATTCCGAAATGCGGGTCAGCAGGGAGAGCAGGCTGGTTTTCCCGGAACCTATCTTGCCCACCACGGCCACCAGCTCGCCGCGGCGGGCCTCGAAGGTCACTTTCTTAAGCAGCAGCACGTCGTCCTTATCCGTCCTGACCGAGACGTCGGCGGCCTCTATCTTTTCCAGGCGTTCCGGCACCGGGACCGGGAGTCCGGGCCTTTTTACCGCGCTGCGGGCCTGCAGCAGCTCGTCCACGCGCTTTATGGACGTGCCGGCGCGGGTGCCCGCCACGAAGAACTGGCTGATGTCCATCAGCGGCATCATGATCATGCCCGAGTAGAAGTAGAAGGCTATCAGGTCCCCCAGCGTGGCGCTGCCCCTTATCACCATCAGGCCGCCGGCCAGATACAGAATGGCCACCGACACGAAATTGGCGTAATGGAAGAAATATGAGAAGATCACGTCCAGGCGCGTAGAAGAGATCTCGGCCTCCTTCTGGGCCTCCGCCTTGACGGCGAAGAAAGCGCTCTGCGCGTCTTCCTTGGCGTTGGCCTTTATCAGCTTAATGCCGGTGAAGCAGGTCTCGATGAAGTCGTAGATGAAGGTTATGCTCTTCTGCAGCGCGTCGTAGCGCTCATGCAGTTTCTTGCCGGTCTTTATTGAAGCCGCCAGTATGAAGGGCGCGGGCAGCAGCACCCAGAAGGTCAGCCAGCGGTTCAGCGTCACCATCATCGTCACGGCCGCGATGAGCGTGAACACGGACTGGATGAAGCGGAACACGCCGGAGCAGGCGAACCAGGAGATCTTCTGCGAGATATCGTCTATCATCCTGGTCACCAGGTCCCCGGTGGTGTAGCGGTGGAAGAAATGCTGGTCCAGTTTTATGATGTGTTCGAACACCTCTTTGCGGAACTCCCACTCGAGGCGCATGTTCATGTACGCCCGGTTGCGCTGCGCCACCACGCTCACCAGCGTGTTCAGCACGCCGACGCCCAGTATAAGGTAGATGCTGCGCCGCAGGAACTCGCGGCTTATCGCGCCGTTGAGCCCGTTGATTATCTGCTTGATCAGGTACGGGTAGACGGCGCTGAGCGCGGCGCTGGTCATGCCCAGCAGTATTATGGCGAACATGCGGTACTTGTGCCGCTGCCAGTAAGGAAAAAGCCATTTCAGGGTGAAGATCATGCGGCCTCGCCCCCGAACTGCAGCTTGTAATACTTGGAATAGATGCCGCCCTTTTCCAGCAGCTGGGCGTGCGTGCCGCTTTCTTTTATTTCCCCTTCCGAGATCAGCAGGATGTTGTCGGCGTGGCGTATGGTGGACAGCCTGTGGGCTATCACTATCATGGTCTTAGCCTTGAGCAGGCGCTGCATGGCCGTGTTTATCAGCCGTTCGGTGTATGGGTCGATGTGGGAGGTGGCCTCGTCCAGCACCAGCACCTCCTGGTTCAGCGTCATCGCGCGCACCAGCGAGATCACCTGTTTCTCGCCCGCGGAAAGGTTCGCGCCTTTTTCCACTATGTGCTTGTTCAGGCTGTGGTGTTTGAAAAAAGCTTCCAGGCCTATGGTCTTTATGGCGTCGTGCACCATCGAGTCGGGTATCGCCTCGTCCATCAGTTTCAGGTTCTGCATTATGGTGCCGGGGAAAAGGTAGATGTCCTGGTGCACCAGCCCTATGGCGGTGCGCAGCGAATTCAGCCCGATCTCCGGAAGGTCCACCCCGTCGATGAGTATTTTCCCCTTCTGCGGCGTATAGAACTTGAACAGCAGGTTGGTGACCGTGGTCTTGCCCCCGCCGGTTTCGCCCACGATGGCCAGGCTCTTGCCCTTGGGCAGCCTGAAGGAGACGTCCTTCAGCACCCAGGGCGCGTCGTCGGCGTAGCGCATCCAGACGTTGCGGAACTCTATGCCTTCCCGGATGGAGCGTATGTAGCGCGGCCGGGGAACGTCCACTATGGCGGGCCGGCGCTCCAGTATGCGGTGTATGCGGTGCCCGGCGGCGAAGGAGCGCTGTATGATGCTTATGTGCTCCGACAGTCTGAAGACCGGCTCGAAGAGCTTGTCGATGTAGAGTATGAACAGTACGAGCGTGCCGATGCTTATCGTGCGGTCTATGGCCCAGCCGCCGCCCACGCCGAGGATGATGGCGATGGAGACGGGGCTCAGCAGTACGATGCTGAGGTAGAAGATTATCATCATGAACTCGGCGCGCAGCTCCGTGTCGAATTTCTTTTTGTTTATCGCTTCCAGTTTCGCCGCGGCCATGCCCTCGCGGTTGAAGACCTGCAGCAGGGCTATGGCGTTTATATGCTCCGTAAGAAAGCCGGAGATCTCGCTGGCCAGTTTCCTGACGGCCACGAACAGCGTGGTGCTTTTTCCCAGGAAGACGAAGCTGATCGCCAGCACCAGCGGGAACACCGACGAGATAAGCAGCGTAAGGCGCCGGCTGAAATAGAACATCACGCCGAAAGTGACGACGAACATAAGTATGTCGCGGAAGATGGTGACGGTCGTTTCAGTGAACAGCGAGTAAAGGCTGGATGTGTCGGACTGTATGCGGGCGGTGAGGCGCCCCACCGGGTACTCGGCGTAGAAAGGGAGGTCCAGCGCCAGCATATGGGCCAGCATCCGCTTCTTCAGGTCGGTTATTATCTGCTGGCCGGTGCGCACCAGGCGCATCTGCAGCAGATAGTTGGAGGTCATGAACAGCACGGAGTTCAGGAACAGGGCGCCCACCACGGCCGTCAGCAGGCGGACGCTTTTCGACGGGATGGCGGTGTCTATTATATATTTGGCGATGATGGGCGAGAGCAGGTTCATCGCGGTGGACAGGCTCAGCCACCAGAAAGCGACGGCGAAGCCCCGCTTTTCCGGCCGCATGAGGCCGGAGAGCATATGGAACGTGGCCCGGTAGTTTATTTTCTCTTTCGGGTCCTGCCCGTCGTCTCCTCGGTCTCCATGCATGCTTCTATTGTATAAATTATACCGGCAGGGCCGCTTCGGGCGGCAGGAAAGCGCCCGGCGCGCACGGGCGGCCCCCGGCTAAGGCGTCAGTGCGGCGTCTTGGCGGGCACGTTAAGGATGGCGTGCAGCAGGTCGGCGAGGATATTGTGCTTTATCGGTTTCTGGATAAAACCCCTGACGTTAGGCTCCCGCTTTATCATTTCCGCGGTGGAGGGGTCGGCATGGCGGCCGGTCACTATCACTATGGGGATACCGGCGGTGCCGTCGTCCTGGAGCTCGCGCAGTATCTCGAACCCGCTGCATTTGGGCAGCATCAGGTCCAGCAGCATCAGGTCGGGGCGGAAGGCCCTGGCCTTTCTTAGCGCCTGCTCGCCGTCGGTCGCGCCTTCTACCTTGAACCCCTCTTTGCGCACCAGGAACGTGAGCAGGTCCAGTATCGCCTCGTCGTCGTCGACTATCAGCACCGTTTTACCGCCCGGGGTTTTGCGGAGATCGGCCAGAATGCGGTGGCACGCCGCTAGCACGGCGTCGATGCAGGCCAGCGAGTACGGGGTCAGCGTGCCGGCTTCTTCGAGCGGGATGCGGTAAAGACAGCAGTACTCCGCTACTTCCGCCCGCGCTTTTTCCAGCACCCCGTCGACCGCGCGGTCGTCCGGCCCCGCGGCCAGTTCCGCCACCAGCGGCGCGAAGTTCAGGCGCGCGTAGGTCTCCCTGATCTGCCGGTCCGCCTCGGCGTCCCTGCCGGCGGCCTTTTTTTCCTCTTCCACCAGCGAAAGGGGCGTCAGGGCGGCGAGGCGTTTCTTGAGCAGCTCTTTGCCGGCGATCATGCTCGCGCAGGCTATCGTGAAATCCCCGGCGGGGACGAGCTTCTCCAGCGTGCCCCTGAACTCGGCCGAGGTGTTATCCGTGACCGTCCCGCCGTCAAGCTTGCGGGCGAAGTCCTCGCACGCTTCGCGCAGGGTCTCCCTTTTCAGGTCCACCAGGTGTTCGGACATGCTGTGGAGGCAGCTGATGAAGAATTCCTTCTGATTGGCGTAGGCGGCCGGCACCCTGCCGGTGAATTCCTTCAGCCGGGTGATCAGCAGTACCTGGTGCTCGAGTTTCGCCATGCCTAGAAGATATCATTTCGGCGCGCGCGCGTAAATCCCCGGCGCGCGCTTCAGCGCGCGGGTTTCACCGCCAGTCTGTCGTCGTAACTGTCCACGCTGAAAATGTTCTCCAGCGGCAGCCGGGGCGGTCTCGGGCCCGTTTCCTGCGCGGCCTGGCTTGCCGTCAGCGCGCTCATGTCACCGGTCTTTTTACCCAGAACTATCAACGTGATCACCAGGTTCCCCTCCGGTATTCCCAGGACCAGGCGCGCTTTTTCGCTGTCAAAGCCGGCTATGGGGTGCGCCACCAGCCCCAGTTCGGTGGCGCGCAGCTGTATGGCGGAAACGGCCATGCCCAGGTCAAAAAGATAATATTCCCGTTCCTTGAGCACGCAGTCGTTCTCTTTTTTCGCGAA
>JAPLKJ010000195.1 GCA_026388125.1 Elusimicrobiota bacterium | reverse complement strand
CTCTGCCTGCTGGCCGCCTATTTTACCGGGGTTCACCTTGTTTTTTCGTTCGAAACTCATTATCTTGTTCCGCTGCTTCCCGTCCTTTCGGTGCTGGCGGCCGCCCCTGTCCGCTATTTGCCGGGCTTTTCCGGCCAGGCGGGACCTTTCAATGAAAGGCCTGCGGTGCGGTTCATTCTGCCGGCGGCCCTCTGCGTAATACTGGCCACCTATGCGCTGTCGGTCTGCCTGCTGGCCGCGGAAACTTTAAAGCCCGGCCTGAAACCGCTGGAAGAGGACGCGGTGGAGACGCTGACCGCGGTGGTTAATACAAGAAGCCCCGCCGAGCTCGCGGCGTATCATAATCAAAAAGGCGTGCTTAAGCTTTTCTCCCGGGACTATAAGTCGGCGGAACAGGATTTCGTTTCGGCCATAAATGCCAGCCCGTATTACTCCGACCCGTACCTTAACCTGGCTTATGCGCTGAGAGCGCTCGGCGAGCCGGAAGCGGCTTTGTCCGCGTGCCGGACGGCGGAGGAAAAATGCCGTACGGGGACCGGCGGGAACGCTTGCCCCGGGCCGGCGCTGGGCAGCATACTCAGGTGCCAGGAAATTTCCCTGTCCGTCCTCGGCAAAAAAAACGCGGCCAGGGCCGTTGCCGCCCGGCGGAGCGTGCTGGAGAATAAAACCATGGCCGAGTTACAGGAATAACTTTTTCCGGCGCCATGCCGTCAGGGAGCATAAATGAACTACAGGATACTTGCCGCGGCGCTGATCTTTTCTTTCGCGTGCCTCTGCCCGGCCGCGGCGCGGGCGGCCACGCTGCTCGCCGAAGCGCCGCCGAAAACGGCCAGGCTTAACGAGGTGGTTAAGTTCGGGGTCATCAGCGGCTACCATTTTAACGGCAGCGCCCCGCAGGTCTGCGGCGCGCGGCCGGCCTTCGACGTGTCCGGCGGCGGCCTCAAATGCCAGTTCACCTCCGGAGGCGGGCAGGCCGTGCTCCTTAATATCTGCGACGACAAGAACACCTCCTGCATGACCGAGGAATTCACCGTGCAGGTGGAGGGGAAACCCGCGGCCCGGGCCGATGCCGGTGCCGCGGCCCAGGTTCCGGAGGAGCCGCCGCTGGAGGGTTTTCTGCTGAACGTTCCAGCGCGGGCGCTGCGGCAGGCCCGGCGCGAGAAAAAACTTTTGTTCATAGATTTTTTCGGCAAATGGTGCCCTCCCTGCCGCGTCATGGAGGAGACGGTCCTGAACCGGCCGGAGTTCCTGGCAGCCAGCCGGGGTATGGTGCGGGTAAGCCTGGACATAGACAGACCGCTGGCCCGGGAATGGGTATCGCGTTTCCGCGTTTCCGGCTATCCTACGTTCCTGGTGGCGGACGCCCGGCTGCGCGAGATAGGCCGCTGGACCGGCAGCGGGAACCTCGAGGCTTTTGTGCTCTGGGTGAAGGAACAGGAGCGCTGGAAGTGGCAGCCGATAGAGAAAGCGACATCCGCGGCGGCTGTGCTGGACGAAGCCGGCAAAGTGCGCGTGGCCAGGTATTACATGGACGCGGAGAACTGGGGAGAGGCCCGGGCGGCGCTCAAAGGGGCCAGGACCCGCTACGCCGCTTACCTGGACGCCGCGGCGCAGCTCAAGACCGCCGAGGCTTCCGGGGCCGCCGGCCTGACGGCCATGTATATGGAATTTATAGAACGTTTCGACGGGCGCGACGGGCAGGACGCCGAGAGCGGCGTTATGGACTGGATCGGCGCGCTGTGCAAACTGGCGCCGGCCGCCGGCAGGCCGTATCTGGAAGGGCTGGACGCATTGGCCGGCCGCCTGCAGCGGTCGGGCGACGTTCTGAAAGAAGGCTATCTGGCGCCGGACATTCTTACCCAGCTCGCCTCGGCGCTGGACGAAGCCGGCCTTCCTGAGCAGGCGGCCGTCTTTAACGGCCGTGCGGCCGACGCTTACGCCGCCCTTGCCGGAAAAGCCGGCAGCGCAGGGCAGGCGAAGGGGTTGCGCATGTCCCAGGCGAAGAGCCTTATGGGCGCCGGGCGCTACGAGGACGCCGCCGCCGTTTACGCTGCCCTGGCGGAAAGTTTCCCCGGGGAATATCCGTTCCACCGCTCGTACGCCAACGCGCTGTTAAAACTTAAAAAATATCCTGAGGCCCTTAAGGAAGCTGCGCTTGCGGCGAACCTTTCCTACGGAGACATAAAACTGAACGTACTGCTTACGAAGGCGCGCATAGAGATGGCGCAGAACGATAAGGCGGCGGCCGTAAGAACGCTCCGGGACGCCATGGCCGGCGCCGATCTGCCGGGCGACAGCAAACTCCCCACGCACGGGGCTTACCAGGGTTTAAAGGATTATCTCAAAGAGGTGGAGGCGGCCGACTGAGCGGCCTGCGCGGCAGCCGGCCCAGCCGGGCCGGGCCGAATGCCGCGGCGGTAATAGGCCAATGGGCGCTTGGCCGCGGCCGTCGAACGGGCTAAACTATATGTAAGAAAGCCCGGAGGCCGCGTTAGCCCATGCTGAAAAAGATCTTCCCCGTTCTCGGTCTTGTCCTGTTCCAGATAAATTACTGTTTCGCCGCTCCGCGCCCGGCCTTAGAGGCCGCAGGGCGCATGGGCGAGGCGGCCGCGGGCTCAGTTCCCGTCCCGGCGACCGCCCCTGCCCGCGCCGGCCGCGACCTTACCGAGGATTATACGCGCTTGCTGCGCGCTCCGGACCAGGGGCTGGGTGAAGTTGAAAAGGCCGAGCTCCGCAAATATAAAGTGCTGCTGGTGCGCGGGTTCCTGACCGGCGCCTACGTGGAACCGTTCGAGCTCTTCGGCCGGAAGATCAACGTCGGCCGGTATTTCAAGGACCAGATGGCGGCGCTCGACGAACTGGGCGTGGAGTACGCCCTGGCGGACATAGATTCGGTGATGCTGCCCGGCCATAACGCGGCCAAGCTCGCCGGCGAGATACGGAACTGCGAAAAGCCGGTGATAATAATTTCCCACAGCGACGGAGGCATGTACGCGCTGCAGGCGCTGGTGGAGAATCCCGGCCTGGCCGCCAGGGTGCGCGGGTTCATCCCGCTGCAGGCGCCTTTCAACGGCACCCCGGTGGCCGTCTTCGTCAGCGGGAACAGGCTGCTTTCGGCGGCGATGTCGAAGCTGCTCGGTCATTTCGGCGGCACCATGGCGGCGCTAGAAAGCCTCAAGCCCGACGAAAGAGGCGGCTATCAGCGGGAGAACTCCGCGGCCATCGCCGCCCTGGTCTCCAGGCTGAACGTTCTTTCCTTCGCTTCCTGGAAAGCGGAAAGGCATAATAGATTCGATACCCTGCTGGAGTTTTCCAGGGACCTGATGCTGCGCAGCGGCCTGGACAACGACGGGCTGGTGCCGGCGGACAGCGCGGTGCTCGCCGGTTCGGACTATATTAAGGTCGAGGGCGTGGACCACGTGGTGACCGTCATGTCGGCCGACAGTATCCTGAAATTCGACCGCCGCGCCTTTACCCGCGCGCTGCTGGCGATGACGATCTCAAGATAAAGGGGACAGGCTGGTTTTATTTGGACCCGCCGGGGAAGCCCGGCGGTTTTTTGCGCCGCGGCTATTTAAAGGAGTCTTCGCTTTCGGCGCCGAAAATGGTTATGCCGGTCTCTTTGGCGGCGGCCAGAAAATCTTCCATGCCGAGTATCAGCGTGCGGCCGGCTTCCAGCACCAGCGTGTCGGCGCCGGCGGCGTGCATGGTGCGCAGCGTGGGCGCGCCGGCCACGGGCAGGTCGAAGCGCATGTCCTGGCCCGGGCGGGCCACTTTCACCACCAGCATGGCGTGGCCTTTCTGGCCGCTTTCGCGCAGGCGGCGGAGTATCTCGCCGGCGCGCGTGATGCAGGCGTCGGTACCCTCCTGCGCTTCGGCCGCCAGCACCACGCGGTCGCGCAGCACCACGGTAAGGCCGATGTCGAGCGCGGCCAGGCTTTTGGCCGCTTTCCAGCCGAAGGCGGCGCATTTAAGGGCGTCGCCGGAAAGCTTCTTGCCGGCCATCAGGCCGGGTTTCACCAGCAGATGTTCCAGCATGGTGGCGGAATTCACCAGCTCCAGCCCGTCGGCCGCCAGTTCGTCCGCTATGGCGCCCAGTATGGCGTTGGCTTTTTTGTCCTTCAGCCGGAAGATCAGCTTGGCGGCGCGCAGGTCGGGCAGGATGCCGCCGAAAATAGCGATGTGCGGCACCGAGCCCGCCATCAGCACTTTTTTTACGCCGTTCTCTTTGAAGAAATTGATGGGGTCGGTGAGCTGGCCCAGCCTGAAATAGCTTATCTTGGCGGCCAAAGGCTCTATTTCCGCCGGAGTAATACCTTTAAGCCCCGCCACGATAACTTCGTGGCCGGCCTTCTTCGCCTCGGCGGCGAACAGCAGCGGGAAACTCCCCGCTCCCGCAATAAGTCCAATTCGTTCCGGATTCGACATTTTCTCCTAAGACTGAAAACTGTCAGGCCTGCCCGGGGTCTGCTTCCGCAAACCTTCGCGGAGGGCTCGGCTTGCGTAAGCGCCGAGCCCGAGTGATGAGGGGCGGCCACGGTGTGGCCGACCCCGCGTTTGCGGAAGCAGACCCCGGGCAGGCCTTCGGTGTCTAATCGTTAACCGCCGTCTCCAGTTCCCGCGCGGTGCGGCGCGGCCTAGCTATGCCGCGCTTGGAGGCTTCGCAGAAGTCCAGTATCAGCGCCGCTTCAGGCGGCAGGTTCTCGCTCCGCAGCCGGGCGATCGCGTCCTTCAGCAGCAGGCCGCGGAAGAACAGCGTTTTGAAAACGTACTTGATGGACTTTATTGATTCTTTCGTAAAGCCGTTGCGCTTCAGCCCCACCAGGTTGAGGGCAACGGGCTTGGCCCGGTCGCCCTGCGCGATCACGTAGGGGATTATGTCCTGGTTGGCCATGCCGCCGCCCGAGATCATGGCGAACTTGCCGATGCGGGTGAACTGGTGGATGCCGACCAGCCCGGAGATGGTGGCCCGGTCGCCTATCTGCACGTGGCCGGCCGCGGCGGAAGAGTTGACCATGATAACGTTGTTGCCCAGGCGGCAGTCGTGGCCGATGTGGGAGTTGGCCATCAGCATGCAGTCGGAGCCCATCGAGGTCAGGTTGGTAGCGTGCGAGCCGCGGTGCAGCGAGACGGCTTCGCGGATGACGTTATTGTCGCCCATCGTAAAGCGCGTGTGCTCGCCCTTGTAGGACCAGTCCTGCGGGGGCATGCCCACGCAGGCCGCGCCGGTGAACAGGTTGTTCCTGCCCACGGTGCAGAATTCGAAGATGCAGTGCGGGCCGATCTTGGTGCCCGCGCCTATCTGCACGTCCTCGCCTACCACCACGTAAGGCCCTATCTCAACGTCCAGGTCAAGCTGCGCCCGGGGATGTATTACCGCAGTGCTGTGTATCTTTGTAGCCATATCTCCTCCGTAGAATAAAAAATCAGTCTATCGCCGCTATGAATTCCGCTTCGGCGGCCAGTTCCTGGTCCACGTAGGCCAGGCCGCGCAGTTTGCCTATCTTGCCCTTGAACTTGAGGGTCTCCACGAAAAGCTTCAGCACGTCGCCCGGCACCACCAGCCGGCGGAACTTGGCCCGGTTGATGCCGGCTATGTAGGCGAAATGCCCCTTGGTCTCGGGCATGGACATCATCATGGAGGCCGCGGTCTGCGCCATGGCTTCCAGGATAAGGACGCCGGGCAGGATGGGCTTGGTGGGGAAATGGCCGTGGAAATACAGTTCGTTGGCGGTCACGCACTTGGTGCCAACGCAGGACTTGTTCTCCACCACTATCTCGACTTTGTCGACCAGCAGGAAAGGGTAGCGGTGCGGGATTATTTTTAAGATCTCCTCGCAGTTAATAACGCGTATGGGCTTGTAGGAAGGCGGTTTTGTGTCGGTCATAGTGGTTCCGTGCAGCTCTCCGTCAACAGTTTAGCAAAATTGACATTGCCCGCGTGGCCGGGGCGCACGGCTTCCACCGTCATGCCGTCGAAACTAAGCCCGGCCAGGGCCAGGTCGCCTATGAGGTCCAGCAGCTTGTGGCGGACGAATTCGTCGGCAAAGCGCAGGCCGTCCTTGGCCAGCACTTCGGTCCCCGTTATCACTATGGCGTTGTCCAGCGACCCGCCCAGCGCCAGGCCGGCCGCTTTCAGGGCCGCTATCTCGTGGTCGAAGCCGAAAGTGCGCGCCGGAGCTATTTCCCCGAGGTAGGTCTCCGGGGTCAGCAGCAGTTCCAGCGCCTGCCTGCCCACCAGCCGGTGAGGATAGTCGTAGACCAGCCTGAACGTGAGGCCGGCGCGGCCGGGGGCGGCGCGGTAGCGGGTTTCGCCTTTTGAAAATTCCACGGGGGCGGTCAGCCGGGCCGGGCGGCGGTCCTGGCCGGGCTTGGCCTCTATGCCGGCGGCCAGCAGCGCATTTGCGAACGGCAGGGCCGAGCCGTCCATGGCCGGCGGTTCTTCGCCCGAAACCTCTATGTCCACGTCGTCCACGCCCAGGCCGGCGGCGGCGGACAGCAGATGCTCCACGGTGTACAGCGTTCTTCCGCCGGCGCTGATGTTCGTGCCGCGCGCCGTGCCGGCCACCAGCGCCAGCCGCGCGGGCACCGGGGCCGCGCCGGGTATTATGAAGCGTATGCCGGTAGGCCCGGGGGCCGGCAGAAAAACGGCGCGCGAGGGGGTCCCTTTATGCAGGCCTATGCCTTCAAGGGTTGCCGGTTTTTTTATCGTGTTTCGGAGCATCGTCGAGATGTAAATGTTTCTTTATCCTGCGCAGGGCGCTGTGCATTTCGGGCAATTTGCCCAGCAGGGCCTCTATTTTCAGCGTTTCCAGGCGCGGCCGGGCGAAATGGCCGAACACCAGCTGGTTGGGCCCCAGGCTGCTCATCACGCCGGTCTTGCCCATGATGACGGTATTGTTCCCTATGGTCAGGTGGTCCGAGATGCCGGCCTGCCCGGCTACTATCACGTTGTCGCCTATCACGGTGGAGCCGGCTATTGCCGCCTGCGCCATTATCAGGCAGTTCTTGCCCACGCTGACATTGTGCGCTATGTGCACTAAATTGTCTATCTTGGTGCCGGCGCCTATCACCGTGGTCTGCAGCGCGGCGCGGTCTATGGTGGTGTTGGCGCCGATCTCCACGCTGTCCTCCACTATGACCTTGCCCAGCTGCGGTATCTTTTCGTGGCGGCCTTCCGGCGAAACGTAGCCGTAGCCGTCGGAGCCTATCACTACGCCGGCGTGCAGGATAGCGTCGGGCCCCACCTCGCAGCCGTCCAGCAGCTTTACGCCCGGGTACAGGCGCGAGCGGGCGCCTACTTTGGCGTTGCGGCCCACGTAGCACTGCGCCCCTATAACGGACCAGTCGCCCAGCACGGCGCCTTCCTCCACCACCGCGAAAGCGCCTACGTGCACGCTGGCGCCCGGCGCGGCCGCAGGCGAAACGAAGGCTGAAGGATGGATGCCCGGCGCGGGCAGCGGGCGGGCTTCTTTTTCCACCAGCCGCAGCGCCAGCATGAAAACGTACCTCGGGTTTTTAGTGAAAACTACGGTGCCGGTAAAATCTTTAAGCTGCGCCTCCGAGCCGGCCGGGGCCAGCAGGCAGCCCGCCTTCGAGGCGGCCGCCGCCGGGGCCATGGCTGCGTCGGCCAGGAAAGAAAGGTCGCCGGGGCCGGCGGCTTCGAGCGGCGCGGCGCCGGTAACCCGCGCTCCGGCGTCGCCGCGCAGCGTTCCCGCGGCCAGACGCGCTATATCGGCGGCTGTAAGGTTCATAATCCGGTATCCTCGAGCTTTTCCAGGAGTTTGTCCGTAAGGTCCACGGCGCTCTGGCCGAACAGGATGTTGCGCTTGTCCACCACCACGCTGACCTCTTCTTTCTGCGCGAGTTCTTTGAGCGCCACGTAGATCTTGCCCAGCAGCGCCTCGTTCTTGCGGCTTTCGTAGTCCAGCAGCTCGCGCTCGGCCTGGCGCTGGAACACGCGCAGGTAGTCCTCGCTCTGTTTAAGGTCGCTTTCCTTTTTAGCGATGGCGGCGTCTATTTCCGGCACCGAAGTAGAAACGGAGAATTTAAAATTCGGCAGCGGCACGGCGCCCACTCCGGGCAGATCTATGGTGTCAAGCCTCCGGGCCGGCGCGGCGGCGGGGGCAGGGGCGGGCGCGGGAACCGGGGCCGGGGCCTGTGCGGCGGGAGAGGGGGCCTGCGGGGCGGCGCCGGCTTCCTGTACCGCGGCGGTGGAAACCTGGGCGGGGGCGGTGGAAACCTGGGTGGCGGGGGCCGGCTGCTGCGCGGCAGGCTGCGCCGGGGGCTCCGCGGCCGCGGCGGCAGCGTCCGCCACGCTTTTGCGCGTTTCCATCAGCGAAGGGAGCGTCAGCGCGAATTCGCGCTCCTGGCGCAGTTTGTCCAGCTCCGCTTTGAACGTGTAGATCACGGTCTTCAGGGCCGCGGCCTCGCTTTCTTTTTTCTTGATCTCGGTTATGAACTGGTCCCGCGCGCCGGAGGTGCCGGAGTATTCCTTGAAAACCTTGTCAATGTCCACGTAGCCTATGGTGCCCGAGTCGCCGCGGTTGTCCTCCAGCAGCAGCTCCAGCGCCCCGGCCCCGGGCGGCAGGGCCGCCAAAAGTGCGAGAAAAATTATCTTCTTCATAAATTGCCTTCCATCTTCCTGTTTTTGCCCGATCCCCTATTCCCGATCCCCGATCCTCGACTCCCGCCCCGGCCGTTCTTCAGAACAGGTTCCCCAGCGTGAAGTAAATGTCCGACCGCTGTTCGCCGGGCTTGTGGTTGAAGCCGTAGCCCCAGTCCAGCCGTATGGGGAAGGCCGGCGTGGTGAACCGTATGCCGAAGCCCGCGCCCGCTTTCAGGTTCGTGACCCCGGTGCCGAAGCGCCCGGAGACGTCGTCGAACCCGTTCCAGGAGTTCCCGATGTCGAAAAAGAACGCCCACTGCACTATGGTCCGGCGCCGTTCCCTGGCCAGCGGGAACTTGAATTCCAGGTTCATCACGTCGTAGACCTTGCCGCCGTTGAGGGGGCCTATCTGGCCGTTGTTCGCGTAGCCGCGCACGGTCTCGGCGCCGCCCAGGAAATAGCGCTCGTACACCGGCACCGTCTTCGTGGAGCCGAAGCGCCCCGCGAAGCCGAGCCTGTTGCTGATGGCCATCACGAACGGATAGTCGTCTATGGAGAACAGCTTCAGGTTGTAGCTGTGGGAGAGCGTAGGCTTGTAATAATTCACCTGTCCGCCCAGCAGCCCGCCGGCGTAATCCACGCCCAGCGAGGTCCTGCAGCCGCGGGTGGGGTCCCAGACGTTGTCGCGCGTGTCGCGGGCGATCTCTACGTACAGCGAGGAGGTGACGCTGGTGCCGGGGGTGAGCTCGTTGAGGTAGACGGCGTCCACTTCGGAGATCTTGACCTTCTCGTAGGTGTAGGTGGTGGTGAGGTGATACTTGTCGTCGGAGAAGCGCGGCGCCACCGTAACCTTGCCGCCGGTGCGGCGCTCGGTGTAGGCGGACAGCGTGTCGCGGTACGGCTTGTAATGGCGCGTGTTGAAGACGTCGGCTCCCAGCGTGGTGGGGGAGTCGCCTACCCACGGGGTGGACCAGCTCAGGTAGTAGTCCTGCACCTTCTTGCCGAAGTTCCAGGACAGCGACGTGCGCTGCGCCCTGCCGAACAGGTTCATGTGCGACAGCGCCACGGTGCCCACCAGCCCGTCGGTGGAGGAGATGCCGGCGCCGGCCGTGAGCATGCCCGGCTTGCCTTCGGAGATGTCGAAGATCAGGTCCACCTTGTCTGGGTCGGGGGTGGGGTTTATCACGGGGTTGGCTTCGTCGATGAAGCCGAGGTTGAGGAGCTTTTCCTGGCTGCGGCGCACCTTGGAGGAGCTGAAGACCTCTCCCTCCTTCTGCACCACTTCGCGGCGCAACACGTGCGTTTTGGTGGCCTTGTTGCCTTCCACGTCCACGTGGTCCACGTAAATGGGGTTGTTCTCCACGATGGTGAAAGTGTAATCCGTCTCGCCGGTCTTTTCATTGACCTCGGGCTGCGGGGTTATGGCGGCCCTGAGGTAACCCTTGTCCGCGTAGCGGTCCTGTATGGCGCGCAGCGTGTCGTCGAAGCGCTCCTGGTTGAACAGCTTGCCGCGGCGGTAAGCTATATCGGCCGTGAATTCGCTGGGCAGGTAGATGGTGTTGCCGGAGAAATAGGTGGCGCCGAAGCGCTGGCGCCGGCCTTCGGAGAGCGTCAGGCGCAGCGTTACGCTGGAGCGGTTCTCGTTAAAGGAGGCCGAGGACCCCGTTACCTTGAAATCAGCGTAGCCGTTGTTCTTGTAGAAGGTTTCCAGCGCCTTGATGTCCGCGTCCAGTTCTTTGGGGGCGTAGATCTTTTTCGGGCGGTTCTTCAGCTTGCCCACCAGCTTTTTAACCGGGAAGCCGGCCGCGCCGGGCAGCTCCACCGCCGCCACCTTCGCCTTTTTGCCTTCGGTCACGCGCACGGTCAGGTAGCACAGCGCCGCAGCGGTGTCTAAGCGCGTCTCGTAGCTCGCGGCGGCGTCTATATAGCCTTTGTCATGGTACTTGTCGGCTATCTTCACGATGTCCTCGCGGATTTTCAGCTCGTCGAAAAAATCCTTTTCCTTGAGGGTCATCTCGTCCTTGACGGCGCTCTTGGAAAGCTCCTTGGCGCCGGCCACGGTCACGGTCTTTATCATCGGTTTCTCGGTCACCACGTAGGTGACGCGTACCGGCAGGGTGGAGCCCGCCACCGCGGCCAGCTTCTTCGATACTGCACCGCCCTCTATTTCCTCCAGCTCCACCGACACTTTATCCACGCTGCCCAGGCCCAGGATGGCCTCTATGTCCTGGGCGATGAAAGACTGCTCGTAGAGCCGGCCGGTTTTCGCTTTGCCGGTCTTAAGAATGACCTTCGCCTTAACGTTGAGGTTGCCTTTCACCGCGGTCGCGGCCACTTCCCAGGGGCCCCGGCCCGCGGGCGCGGCCGCTTCAGCGGGCAGGGGGGGCAGGGCGGCGGCGGGAACGGCGGCCGGCAGGTCGGCGGCGTAGGAAAAGCCGGAAAGGGAAAGGCACAGCAGCAGGGGAGCAAACAGTGTCGCGGTTTTCATCGAACTCCTTAAAATTGCGAAACGCACATATAATTATATTTTACTATTTTTTACCGTCAGGCGCGGCTCCGTAATGCCGGGCCGCCGGCCGCCGCGGCCCGGCAAAGCGCTGCTTTATGCTAAAATAAGCGTGCGCAAAAAACAAGGCCTTAAAACCGGAGAAAAAATGAAAAAATTCTACATTCTCGACACCAACGTTCTTATCCACGACCCCCTTTCCTTCACCAAGTTCGAGGATAATACGGTGGTCATCCCGATCTCCGTCATAGAGGAACTGGACACTTTCAAGAACGCCGGCGACGAGCGCGGCCGCAGCGCGCGCATAGTTTCGCGCAAGCTGGATGGCTACCGCGTTAAGGGCAAACTGAGCACGGGCGTGAAGACCGAGCACGGCGGCACGCTGATAGTGGAACTGGACCGCCCGCAGGTGCTGCCCAAGGAATTCAAGCTGGTGGAGATGGACAACCGCATCCTGAACAACGCGTTCTGGCACGCGCAGAAGAAACACACCATCATCCTGGTCACCAAGGACATCAACCTGCGCCTGAAAGCCGAGGCCGTGGGCCTGGTGGCACAGGACTACGAGGCCGGCAAGGTCAACGTGGACGAGCTTTACTCCGGCATAGTGGCGGAGGACGTCACTTCCGACACGGTGGACAAGTTCTACAAGGACCATGTCATAGCCAGCCCCTCCCCGGACCTCTCGCCCAACGAATTCGTGGTGCTGCATTCCAGGGAAGACGCCAAGAAATCGGCCATAGGCCGCGTGGACCCGGCCGACATCACCAAGCTGCGCGCCCTTAACCCGGAGCCCTCTCCCTGGGGCATCAGGCCGCTCAATAAGGAGCAGCGCTGCGCGATGGAGCTGCTGATGGACGACTCCGTGAAGCTGGTCACGCTGCTGGGCGCGGCCGGCACCGGCAAAACGCTGATAACGCTGGTCTGCGGCCTGCAGAAGTCGGTGGAGGAGAACATCTACCGCAAGCTGATCATCTGCCGCCCGATAGTGCCCGTGGGCAAGGATATCGGCTTCATCCCCGGCACCAAGGAAGAGAAACTTTCCACCTGGATGGGCGCCATCTACGACAACTTAGAATTCATCATGGACAAGCGCCACCAGGAAAGCGCCATGGAGAAGTTCGAATACCTGCTGCAGAACGAGAAGATAGAGATCGCCTCGGTCACCCATATCCGCGGCCGCTCGCTGCCCAAGCAGTACATGATCGTGGACGACGCGCAGAACCTCACGCCGCACGAAATAAAGACCATCCTTTCCCGCGCCGGAGAAGGCACCAAGGTGGTGGTGACGGGCGACCCGTACCAGATAGACAACCCTTACCTGGACATCGCGTCCAACGGCCTCACCTACATAGTGGACCGGATGCGCGGCCAGAAGCTTTACGGCCACGTCACGTTCACCAAGACCGAGCGCAGCCCGCTGGCGGCCCTGGTGGCGGAACTGCTGTAGACCGTACGCGGGCGGAGCGCGGATGAAAAAGAACCTCGTTTACGCCGTAGCCATGGCCGGCCTTGGTACAAGATTCACCAGGGCCGGCTATACTTTGCCCAAATATATGCTGCGCGCCGCCGGCGCCACGCTGTTCGAACATTCCCTGCGGAGCCTCCCGCTGGAGCCCGCGCGCAAACTTGTCTTCATAGCGCTGAAAGAGCACCAGGAAACATACGGCCTGGAGGGCTTCATCGCCTCCGTCCTGGACGGCATCTGCGGCGGCCCCGCTTTCCGGCCTGACTTCGAGCTGGTGCTGCTGGACGCCCCCACCCGGGGCCAGGCCGAGACCGTGCTGAGGGCGAAGGACGCCGTGCCGCCCGGCTCGGAGCTGGCCATCTACAATATCGACACGCGTTTCCTGTCGGACACGCTGCTGGAAAAACTCTCCGGCCCCGGCAAAAAAGACGGCGTGCTGGGGTCCTTCAAGCTCGCGGCCAAAGACCCCAAATGGAGCTTCGCGCGCCTCGGCCCCGGCGCAACGGTGCTCTCCGTGGCCGAAAAGATACAGATCTCGGACAACGCCCTCACCGGCCTTTACCATTTTACGGACGCCGCGGATTTTTTCTCCGCCGCCGGGGCGGCGCTGGCCGGGCCCGCGGCGGGCGAGCTGTACGTGGCCCCGCTTTACAATACGCTCATCGCCGCCGGGCGGGAGTTCGTGCTGGACGAGGCCCGCTGCATAACGCCGCTGGGCACGCCGGAAGACGTGGAAAGGGTAAAAACCTATGGCCTCGACGGATAGCCCCGCCCGGGAGATCTTCTGCTCCCTCGTCATTCCCTGCTACAACGAGGAAGGGAACCTGGCGCGCCTGGTGGGCGGGTTCGCCGCCGCGCTCAGCGCGCCGGACTTCGAACTGATAGTCGTGGACAACGGCTCCACCGACGCCTCCGCCGCCGCGCTGCGCGCGCTGGCGCCGGAGTTCCCCTTCCTGCGCGTCGTGACCGTGCCGGCGAACCGGGGCTACGGCCACGGCATCAGCGAAGGGCTGAAAACCGCCCGCGGGCTGTACGCCGGCTGGGCGCACGGCGACCTGCAGTACGACCCCGCGGAGATCCTGGCCGCGGTGGACAGGCTGCGCTCCGGCCGCGGTGAAAAAATATTCCTGAAAGGCCTGCGCGGCGCGCGGCCGCCGGCCGAAACTTTTTTTACCGCGGGCATGTCGGTCTTCGAATCGCTGCTTTTCGGGAGCGTGCTCCGGGACATAAACGGCCAGCCTACCATCTTCCACCGCTCGCTGCTCGAGCACTGGGCGGGCGCGCCGGAGAATTTCCTGCTGGACCTTTACGCTTACGCGCTGGCCAAAAAGCTGGGGTTCACGGTCCTGCGCGTGCCTATGCGGCTGGGCGAAAGGACCAGCGGCGTTTCGAGCTGGAACCGCGGGCTGGGCGACCGCCTGGGGCTGGCGGCCCGCAATATAAAAGGCAGCCTGGCCCTGCGGCGCGCGCTGCGCCGCTTTTAAGGAGGGGGAATGAAAACTGGTCTTCAGTCTGATATGCTGTGGATATTCCTGGCCCTGCCGGCGGTCGTGATCGCCTTTTCTTTTTATTCGAAATGGCGGCGACGCAAGGACCTGGAACAGCTGGCGGCTTCGATAGGCCTGCCTTTTTCGCCCGAAGGGCCGGACACTTCCGCGCTGGAAAGCACCGGGCTGGAGCTCTTCAGGCTGGGGCATTCGCGCGGGGCCTCCAACCTGATGCAAACGCAGTCCCGGGCCGGGAATATAAGCTTTTTCGACTACCGCTATGTCACCGGCAGCGGCAAGAACACTCACGGTCATCGCTTCACGCTGGCGCTGATAGCCTGTGCCGGCTGCGCGGTGCCGGCTTTCGACCTGAAGCCCGAGACCTTCGTCTACAAGATAGGCGAGGCCCTGGGGTTCAAGGACATCGACCTGCCCGCTTTCCCGCTGTTCTCCGACAAGTACCGCCTGACCGGGCCCGACGAGGCCGCGGTGCACCTGTTCTTCACGCCCAGGCGCGCCGCCTGGTTCGAGACCAACCTGGGCCTGCGGGTGCAGGGCGCCGGCGGCCACCTGGCTATCTTCAGGCGCGAAGGGCTCCTGCCGGTAAGCTCCTGGCAGAGCTTCATGGAAGAGGTCAAAGCCTTCGCCGCCGAAGTCCTGGCGTGAGTGCCCCCCGTGCCATTGAATAGCGGGAGTATTTGTGGTAGACTATAACAGTTATAAACGCGTATTAAACAGGTTCGCGCCGTCAAGCTTCGGCTGGAGCGGACGGTTCATCTTTCCGGCGCAATAGCGTAGACTACGAGTCCGGGGGGGGGGTTTTATGGAAACTACCCGAAATATAGTTATTGAGTTCAGGCTGACAAGGCGGAAAGCGCTGCTTATCCTGACATTTTTATTCCTTGCCTGGCATCCCGGCATACTGGGTTCCGAAACCCTGACCCTTACCACTTATTATCCCGCCCCTTACGGGGGCTATGCCAGCCTGCTCACCACCGGCAACACCTTCCTTGCCCGCGACAACCAGACCAACGGCAACCCGAGCACCGTGAGCATCGGCGCGAACACTAACCCCAACGCCCAGAAATTGAATGTCCTCGGCGCCATAAAATGGGGCCCCACCGCCAGCAAGGGGATGCTGTCCGCGGACCAGGGTTCCTCCATAGAGCTTGGGGGACTCGGAACGCCGTATATAGATTTTGCCCAGGGAGCGGAGGACTTTTCGGCCAGGCTCATCCTGTCGCAGGCCTCCCGCCTGAGGGTGCAGACCGCCGACCCCACGAACGGGGGCCTGGAGATCCAGGGGAAAATGTATAACGTCTGCTTCACCACAGGCTACGGCCTTGGCTGGGGGACCTGCCCGGGCACCACGAGGGTCGTCGGTTTCAGGGGCGACGGTATTACGCGCCAGGTCGGGTATTTGCAGGTGAGTTCAACGCTGGGCAGCGGCGCCGAACCCGGCGCTATCGGTCTTGGCGGGGACTGGGGCGGTACCATGATCTGCTGTAATCTTTGGTAACCCTGATCGACCGGGCGCGCGGAGTTCCGGCCGTTAAAGGAGCGGGCTTTGACTAAGACGATAATCTTAAAAGTGGATCTGAAGAAGTACAGCGCCGACGCCGTGCGCTACGCGGCCTACGCGGTCAGCGGCGCGGCTTTCGTTATGGTGCGGGGTGCCGGGAAAACCGGCATGGCGGTGGAGTTGTCCGCAAGGGACGGCAAGCCGCCTGCCGGGCTCAGGGCCCGGTTCCTGTCCGAGCTCGCGGACGAGAAACTGCGGGAGGCCGTCGCCGGCAATAACAGGGAACTGCGCGAATTCCTGGTGATGAAGGCGCTTTCCCCGGTGAAGAAACCGGAGGCCGCCGCGGACCCGGGCCTTACCGCCGAGCAGGAAAAAGAGCTTGAAGAGCTCATCGCGCAGGTCGAGGGAGAAATAAAGAAGGACGCGCTGAACGGCCGGCAGGAAGACCCTTTGGGAATAACCAGGACCTGGGAAGATACGTATGGCGGAAAAACAAGCGCTAAAAAAAAGAAATAGGTCCGTCTCGCCCGCGCCGCAGGCGCTCTGGGAAAGGACGACGGGCGGCCGCCTGCTGACCAACGAGGCCGGCTGCCACGCCTGGCTGAAAGAGAAAGATTTCGGGCGCGTGATAGGCGGCCGGCTGGCCAAGAGCGACCCGCTGTTCGCGGACCTCGCCGCCGGCGGGTTCGTGCGCGACCGCATGGACCTGGACGGGCTCGCCGCGAAGTGGCGGACCCGCAACGGGCACCTCGACCAGGGCCCCGGGCTGCACATCCTGGTCCTCACGCTCAGGTGCAACCATAAATGCCTTTACTGCCAGTCCAGCGCCGCCGGCGTTGGCGCTAAAAAGACCGACATGCCGCTTAAGACCGCGCTCAGGAGCGTGGATTTCGCCTTCAGCTCTCCCAACCCGGCCATAACCATAGAGTTCCAGGGCGGCGAACCGCTGCTTAACTGGGAGGTCCTCAGGGCCGTTACGAAGTACGCGCGCAAAAAAGCCGCGGCCGCGAAAAAGGACCTGAAACTGGCGCTGGTCTCCAATTTCACGCTGATGACGGAAGAGAAGGCGCGGTTCCTTCTTGAGAACGAGGTCTCTCTCTGCACCTCGCTGGACGGCCCGGCGGACCTGCACAACAGGAACCGCGTGTACTCCTCCGGCAATTCCCACGCCGGCGCGGTGAAGTGGATAAAATATTTCAGGAAGAGATACGCGGTCCAGGTCCCCGAATACCGCGTTTTCAAGCCCAGCGCCCTGCTTACCGTTTCGCGCTATTCCCTTTCCAGGCACAAGGAGATCATCGACGAGTACGCGGGGCTCGGCTTCGGGGACATCTTTATCCGGCCGCTCTCCCCCATAGGCTACGCCAAAACCCTCTGGGAAAAGATAGGCTGTACCCCGGCTGAGTTCTCCGATTTTTACGCGAAGTGCCTTGACTACATAATAGAGCTGAACCGCCGCGGCGTGGCCATACGCGAGAAGATGGCGGCCATGATGCTGGAAAAGATCCTTAATTTCCGGGAGCCCGGCTACCTGGACGCGCGCTGCCCCTGCGGCGCGGCCATAGGCCAGATAGCTTATAACTATAACGGCGACCTTTACACCTGCGACGAGGGGCGCATGGTGGGCTGGGAAGGGGACGATATTTTCCGCATGGGCAACGTCTTCACCAGTACCTTCAAGCAGGCCCTTTCAAGCCCGGCCGCCAGGGCCTGCTCGCTGTCCTCGAACCTCGAGGCGCAGCCGGACTGCGCCCGCTGTTTGAGGCCGCGGTCTATTCGAGGGAAGCCGTGGAACTGGCGGCTTATGTTTTCTCCGGGAAATGCCGCGTAAAAGTGCAGCCGGGCAGGGCGGTCACGCGGGTGCTGCTGAACGGGGACGCGGACGGGAGCCTGGCCGGGGAACTGGCCAACGAGGCTTTGAACCAGCAGTGCAGGATAGACCTGGCCAAAAAGAATTCCAGGCTGGCCGGCATGATAGTCACCAGGGCGCTGCTGTCGGCTTGCGGTGAAAGAACACAGGCGAAGAACGGGAGGGGACAATGAAAAAGCCAGTTATTATATCGGTAGTGGGGCTTCTCGCGGTGCTGCTTTTCCTTCAGTATATGCAGCGGAAGAGCGCGGCGCCGTCCGGGCCGGACCGGACTATGCCGGGCCAGGCCGCGCCGGCCCAGCCGGGCGGGGTGCCGCTGCCGGCCGACGCGGCCTCTTACTCCGCTATGTCCGCGCAGCCCGCGGCCTCCGGCGCGGAACCCGCGCAATCCGTGCGGCCTTTGGTGCCGGGCGGGTTCACTCCCCCGTCGGTCATGGCCGGCAAGGGGCCCTTGCCCGCCATCCTGAGTAATTTCGCGAACGCCCCGGTCTGCCGCGACGGCAAGTCGCTTAACGATATCCTGTCCTCCCACGGGACGCTCTGGGGCTATTCCGCTTCCGGGGCGGAAGTGTTTTATAAGAACGAGAACGACGCGGTTTACGCCCTGCTGGCGAAGTATTTCTCCTGCCAGGCCGTGGCCGCCGACAATCCTGATATGTGCAATTTCCTGCCCGGGGCGCAGAGCGGCAAGGAGAATTATTTCCATTCCCCGAATTACCAGTGCGTGGATCCCTCCACCAAGGTGCTGTTCTTCGCCTACGCCGCCGGCAAGTACAAAAGCGAACAGCCCTGCCGGAAATACCTGGCCGGGGATAACGTGTCCGGCGCTTCCGTCCCGCCCGAGTTCTGCCGCGAGGCCGCGAAGGGCTTCGCCTGGGTCTGCGATAAGGCGGGAAGCAGCAAGGCCAGGTGCCGCATGGCCTTCCCCAGCAGCCGTGACGATTGCAAAAATCCGGAATGCGTAGAGAATTTCCAGCTTTACAGCGCCCTCAAGGACGGCAGCAGGGCCGACTGTCCGAAAGCGTACGCGGGCGAGTGCGGCGCGTTCTTCTCGAAATCCCCGGCGGGCTGTGCGGGCGTCCTTGAAAAGCTGGGCGAGGCTTATTGCCAGAGCCTCTCCAACCACTTGTCCAGAGCGGAGAAAACGTCCATAGACGAGACCAATAAAAGGGTCAGGGAAATTCTCAAAAAAAAGTGAAGGAGCCGGTTATGAAAAAGAAAAAACCACGGACAGGCAAGAACATACGACTCTTTCTCAACAGTGAAGAGGGAAAGATGCTGGATGCGGATATAGTGAAGACCGGCCTCGCCCTTGGCATCATCGGGGCCGCCATGGCGGACCAGGCTAACGCGGCGGCGGTGTCGTTCCACACGAACTCCTTCAACGAGACGAGCCACGTCAGCCACCTGAGCCACGGTTCCCACGGTTCCCACGGCTCTCACGCCTCGCACGGTTCCCACGGCAGCCACGGCTCGCACTCCCGGGGCGGCTGGTGTTAGCGCGGAGTTGAGCGGTTCCACGGGTTCGCCCGCAGCGCCCCCGGTTTCGCGGGCGCGCCGGCGGCGGTAAGCTCCGCGTACGTCAGCGTCTAAAGATGCCATCCCCAGCCCACAGATCCGTAACCGGTCACGCGCAGGCGGCCCAGGGCCGCCTGCCGGCGTTCCCGGTTTTAAAAACCGCCGCCCCCGGGCCGGCGGTTCCGGCGGAACTTGATATCTGCGTTTCCAACCAGTGCAACATGCGCTGCCGCTATTGTTATTCCGGCGATCTCGACCGCGCCCGCGTGCAAAAACTGGACCTGCGCCGGATAAAGCTGGCGGTGCTGCATTACCTGCGCGCCGCCCGCGGCGGCAAAGTGGAGAAGATAAGTATTTCCGGCGGCGAGCCGCTGCTGGATAAAAAACTGCTGGCCGGCCTGCTGCCCTGGCTCAGGAAGACGGCGGGCCCGGCGGTGGATATCGAGTGCTTCTCGAACGGCCTGCTGCTGGACGCGCCCACCGCGGAGCTTTTCAGGCGCAGCGCCGTACATCTTAAGATCAGCCTGGACGGCGCGCCCCTCAGCCAGAACCTGAACAGGGTTATGCGCGGCGGCGGGCCCAGTTTCAGGCGGGTAATAAGTAACATCCGGGCTTTGCCCGCCGCGGCCAGGAAAGCCCTGGGCATTTCCGCCACGGTCACCAAAGCCACGGCCCCGCGCCTGGCCGAGAACGTCCGGTTCCTGGCTTCGCTCGGCGCCGGCGACCTCGGCCTTTCCTTCGCGGTGCAGGAGGCCTGGAGCGCGCGCGACCTGGCGGCGTTGCGGCGTGAGCTGCGCAAGGCGGCGCTCTATTTCAAGGGCGCCGGCCGCGGCGCCTTCCTGGAGGTCCCTAAATTCGGTTACAAGCGCCTGGAAAAAGGCCGCGCCTGGCTTGACTCTTTTTGCGTTCAGGGAGAGGTCTCCCTGGGCCCCGACGGGGTGTTCTACCCGTGCTCCATACTTTCGGCTTCCCGCGCGGCCCAGAGCCCCGCCCTGCGGGCCGTTTACTCCGTGGGCGACTGGCGCTCCGGGCTCGACCTGCAAAAAGTGCGCGCCTCGAGGGAGCGGGCTTTTAAGGCCGTAATGGCCTGCGGGCAGCGCGTTTTCCTCGCCTGCCTGCTTTGTATCTATTACAAGGACCTTCTTGAGCGCGGCGGCC
>JAPLKJ010000050.1 GCA_026388125.1 Elusimicrobiota bacterium | reverse complement strand
AAGGATCTTTGAAGACCGGGCACCCTGCCCCGGGAAATACTGGAAGTTATTTTAGGCCGGTCCGCCCGTTCCGGGACCGTCCCCGACGGGAATTTTATCCCGCGGCCGTATGCGTAAAAAAACCACTTTCGATTTTCCTGTAGTATTCAGCGTGCCCTTGACAAGTCAACTTTTGTCTGGTATAACATCACCGGGAAATCAGCTTTGCCCTGAACGTCCGCAGGACTGTGTCAGGGAAGGTTTAAAGTTTTTTTATTCCGCGGGTTGCGGGTGAAGGGCAGGAGAGGCGGGGTTATGATCAAACTTCAATCAAAGAAGAAAAAAGCTTCCCAGTACGTTATCGGCGGCACTGTGGCCGTCATTATCCTGGGGTTGTGGATCTCGCTGCCGCTCATGAACGGAACGTCGTCCTCTTCCTCGGACGTCGGCAATCCGTTCAGGTCAAAAGTTTCCGACATCTCCACGCTGGGCGCCGATATCCCCCAGGAGGGCAGCGCGCCCGGTTCCCCGCTCAGCGGCGAGATGACCAACAATCCCGCCACTTCCGGGGAGCAAATGGCCTCTTCTCTTTTCCAGTCCGGACCCGAGGCTGATGCGCCGGCTGCTTCGGCCTCGGCGGATGCCGGCGCTCCGGCGCCTTCCGCGGGTCCTGTTCCCGCTTCCGGCCCTGGCGCCGCTTCCCCTTCCGGCGGGCCCGGCGGGAAACTCGCCGCAGTGGCTTCCATATCAGGCAGCAATTCCGGCAGCATGACGGCGGGTAACACCCACAGCAAATTTTTTGGCAGCGGGAATCAGGAAGCCAAATTCGCCGCCCCTCTGGGCAACGAACTAAAAAAAGCGGCCTTGACCGCGCCGGAGAAGAAAGATGTCTCCGCCATGCTTAACAACGCTGTGGCGCAGAGCAAGCAGGCGGCCAAGGCGCCCAATATGGACGCTTCCCGCGGGGATGCCACCACCGCTTTCGGAAGCAGCTCCAAGGGCGCTTCCTCATCGGATCTGAACGGCAAGTCGGAAGAGTCGTCGGCGGTTTCCGGTTTGGCGATGGGTGAGGCGGCGGCGGACCTTAAAAAGAGCGATCCCAGCCTCAGCCACAACAAAGTGACGCCGCCAAGCCCGCCCGCTGTAGATACCTCGATGAGTGAGAACGATCAGATGAAGAAGATGATAATGCAGATGATCCTGCAATCGGTGCTGGGTATGGCATTCCCCATGCCGACGGGCGGCAAGTAGTTTAATTTTGCAGTAAGAAAGCAGGGAGCTATATGAATAACTCTAACGACAAAAAAGAAGAGAAAGGCGGGTTCTGGTCCGCGCTTTCCGGAATTTTCAGGGGAGGCTCGTCCGCAATGGGCGGCGCTTCTTCTTCCGGGCTTGGCTCGGCCGGCGGGCTGGGCGGCCTTTTTGCCACCAAGGCGGGCATAGTGGGCATGGTGCTGGGCGGCGCCACTATAGCAGCCGGCGTGGGCGTGGTCTATAACTTTGTGGGTTCCTCCTCCAAACCGGTTTATAGCCCGGAACTTTTCCAGAACAGCTATTACGAGGAAGAGTCTAACGAAGCCGGGCTTGCGAGGGCACGGGCAAAAGACAGTTCCGGAGCCTCGGCTTCCACCCTTGATATGTTCAGCGAACAGGCCAAAAAAGACGGGCTCAGCGGGCTGGCGGCTGAAGCGGGGGGGGATTCGGCTAAATCAGCCGACTCCAAGGATTCAGCGGCCGCGCCGGCGGACGGCGCCGCAGCGGACGCCTCTGCGGGAGCGCCTGCCGCGGGCGGGGCCGCAAGCGCGACAAACGCGCCCAAGCTGCAGTCCACGCATGGTTTAGGCGGCGGGGGCGGCGGCGGCAGCTCAGGATCGGCTATGCCGCGCCTGCAGGGCGGCGGCAACGGCCTGTCGGGAGGCATAGGCGGCCAGTTCGCGTCAATGTACAAAGCGCCG
>JAPLKJ010000085.1 GCA_026388125.1 Elusimicrobiota bacterium | reverse complement strand
ATCATGGCCGCGTACTCCAGCAGCAGCACCGCCAGCACGGCCAGCGCGGGGATGCGCAGCGGGCCGGCCTTCTGCGCCCCCGCCAGCGGCACCGGCGTAAGCGCCGCGGCCAGCACGATGACCACGAACAGCCAGGGCCTGGCGCCGGCGGGCAGCAGCTCGAGGTAGAACGAGTGGAAGCACACCACGCTCACGAACGCGAAGACCATGGACTGGCTGCCTATCTTCGCCTCAGGGAACCATTTCTTCGCCGACAGGTACAGCCCCAGCAGGATAGCGGCGAAGCTCAGCGACAGCCACGGGGCCAGGCCCGGCTGCAGGCGGTCGATGAAATAATATTCCATGGCGTAGAAGAACAGCAGCAGCGGCAGGAAGCTCGAGGACTCCGCTTCGGTGAGCGGATGCAGCGTCTGCCGGGTGTACAGGTACGTCCCGAGGGCGAACACCAGGAAGTTAAGCGCCAGCATGCCGGAGGTCAGCCAGTCCTGGTTCAGCGCCAGGCCGATCAAAGCGGTCATCATGATGGCCAGGTACGCCGACATCAGCGTAAGCGCGCGGGACTTCACCCAGATGGAGATCACGGCGAAGGCCATGGAGCAGAGCAGGAAGTAATAGACGCTGAAGGTGGAAGAAGCGCCCATCGCGAACACGACCGGGGCGCAGTAGGAGCCCACCGCCGCCGTGATCGGGTACCAGTCCTCCCTTATGCGCGTATACAGCCAGATACAGGC
The DNA here is from genome assembly GCA_026388125.1 of Elusimicrobiota bacterium. Classification (GTDB taxonomy): domain Bacteria; phylum Elusimicrobiota; class Elusimicrobia; order Elusimicrobiales; family UBA9959; genus UBA9959. The sequence goes on along the minus strand of JAPLKJ010000085.1, from coordinate 1,371 downwards.
CCCGGAAACCAGGCTGATCAGCGAGATGGCGCTTTCGAAGGAGATCAGCGAGTAGACCCGGTGCGCGGCGAAGACCGTGAGGTAGAAAACTATGATGCCCGCGCCCGGCAGCAGGCTGGCATACTCCCGGTCGGATTCCAGCAGCGCGAACCCGGCCGCTATCAGGCCGAAGCCCAGCAATACCGCAAGCCCTATCTGCCTTTCGGGCGTAAGCCAGCCGGAATCTATGGAAAGCTTTATTATGAACGCCGCGGCGAACACGAAACAGATGCTGGCCACTACGCCCAGCCAGCTGCCCGGCTTCTCCGCGCGGCCGCCGGGGTGCGGCGGGTGAGCGGCGGCGGGCGGCTGCGCCCTCAGCAGCGTCTGCAGCTTGATCGGCGGCGGCGGAACGGACAGCGCCGCGGCCGGCGGCAGAGGCGCGGCCGTCGGCTGGGGAGCTTTCAGCAGCGCCCCCTCCAGCCTGGCAAGGCGCAGTTCGAGCGCGTTTATTTTGTTCTCGAATTCCAAAGGATCCATTTTGCCTCCCGCCTAAACCCTGTACCGGTGTATATTATGCGACAATTGCGCGCCGGTGGCAAACCGTACGAAAAAAGTCCCGGCCGCCTTTTTCACAGCCTGAAAGCCCTTAAAGGCGGGAATATCCACCAAAACAGCCGGAATAATGTCATACTATAGGGGTAGTTAAACCAGAACTCAAGTTTTTGACGCCTATTCTGCCAAGCAACAACAGGAAGCGATAGAGCAAAGAGAGTTGAGTCGGGTAATGAAAGTTGCAAGGAGAATAACACAATGAGCAAAAGAATATACGTGGGCGGACTGCCCTTCAAGACCACCGAAGAGGAAATGAACGCCCTGTTCACCACTTACGGTGCGGTTACCAGCGCCAAGCTGATCACCGACCGGGAATCCGGCCAGTCACGCGGCTTCGGCTTCGTAGAGATGGCCAATGACGCGGAAGCTGTTACCGCGATGGAAAAGCTGAACGGCTCCGATTTCGGCGGCCGCAAGCTGACCATCAACGAAGCCCGCCCGATGGAAGCCCGCACCGGCGGCGGCGGCGGACGCGGCGGTGACCGCGGCGGACGCGGCGGCGATCGCGGCGGACGCGGCGGCGGCTACGGCGACAACAAGTGGTAAAAAAAATCCTTTAACGGTTTTAAACCGCCACCCCCTCAAAAGGGCGGCGGTTTTTTTTCGGCCGGCCTTTTCTTACGCCTGCACCCACTTCGTGATCCGCGCGGGGTCCGCAAGCTCCCTCTGCGCCGGTTCTTCGGCCGGGTACCCCACGGCGCAGCCGTCCACCTCGAACTCGCCGTACGGGATGCCGGACAGCTCCATGAACTCCCTGCTCTCGCCCATCATCTGCAC
>JAPLKJ010000209.1 GCA_026388125.1 Elusimicrobiota bacterium | reverse complement strand
ACATCTCGCGGATAAGATCCGCCTACCGCAGCTCCAGGGGAAAAGCGGAACTTATAAAGTTACCTCGGGATGTTGCGCAAAGTAGTCTCGTGCGATGTCCTGGGAACAGCGCCAAAATTGCATTAGAAAAACCCGCGAGGGTTTTTTTAGTTTACGGCGGCGCCCCACTCGGGCAAAAGCAAGGCTTCAACTTATGGCAGACACGAACGAGCTCCACCCAAGACTGAACATCCTCGACCTCTGCGGGCCGAACTACCTGAGCATCGCCGACGGGAAGAAGGTCCACAAGCTCATCCTGAACCAGTGGGGCATGGCGGTCTCCGTCGAGGTGGACCTCACCGGCGCCGCCGTCTCCCGCGCTTTTCTCGACGAAGCGGTCGGGCAGCTCGTCATGCAGTTCGAGAAAGCGGACATTGCGGCAAAATTGAAAGTGACCGGGCTGTCCCCGCAGGATAAACTGGTCCTGAACAGCGTCGTGGTCAGCCGTTATCACGCCCGCAGCAAAGCGCGCCGGGCCCCGAAACGCCCCGGTTAAAGCGCCTTGCCGACGGCCGCTGGAGCGAATATTCGCACCTCTTTTTCATGCCACCGGCGCTCTCCGCTTTAAACGGGTCAGAAAGAAAGGCGGCAAACAAGCAGAGGCGTTTTGCCGGCGGTTTCAAGGCTCATCGCGGACCCGCCGAGGAAGGCTTCGTCAATGAAAACGCTCAGGAACGACGCCAGGCCCATGGCGGCCAGCGTGTCCGACGGGTAATGAGCTTTCGCCTCTACCCGTGCCCAGGCCATGGCGACAGGGATGGAGTCAAGCGCGCCCCTCGCGAGCGCGGCCCCGGCAGTGGCCGGCTCCAAGCTCAGGAAATTCTCGTAAGCGGACATGGTCTGCGAAGCTGCGTAGGCGGTGTGCAGCGACGGGAAACTGCTTTTCCCCGCACCGTTCGGCCGCTCTCTTTTCGTGATTTTCTGAAGCGTAAGAGTAAGTTGGAAAGCCGCAGTGTTGGCGGCGATGCCGGCCGCGGCCGTTTTTGCTTTCGAACCAGCCCACTCTTTTACCCGGTCTCCTCCCGGCGCCGCCAGAACGCTGCCCCAGTAAACGGCGTTAGAAACCGTTATCAGAGTGTTGCTGGCTTTGGAGGCCCGCGACCGCGAGCCGTAAACCGGGGTCCTGCGCGAGGCCCAGGACGATATTTTTTTATCCGCGCCGCCCGCCTGCAAGGCCAGCGCCCCTGCGGCGGGCGCCCACACCTCGGGCATAGACACTGCGCGTTTTACGGCCCGTCCGACGCGCGCCCAGCCAGGAGAGAGCGTGGCGCCGTCGCCACGGCGCCGGCCGCCGGGCATAGTACCGCAGCCGGCGAAAAAAAGGCCCAGCGTTAAGCAAGCTGTCGACTTAATTATATTTCGTCCGGAGAAGGGCATGAGCTTCCCGTCAATATCTAGTTTTTTTTACGGGCGTGCAGGGAAAGATAGAACACCGGGATCGCCACCAGGGAGAAGAACATGGCGCCCACCAGGCCGCTGATCATGGCCACGGAGAAAGGCCGCAGCACCTCGCCGCCCTTGCCGATGTTCAGCGCCATGGGCAGGAAGCCCGCTATGGCCGCCAGGTTGGTTATCAGCACCGGCCTGAAACGCAGCGTACAGGCTTCCATTACCGCGTCCAGGGGCGCCAGGCCGGCATTGGCGGCCCTTTCAGCGAAGGCTATGACCAGAATGCCGTTGTTCACCACTATGCCCATCACGGTTATCATCCCGGTGAAAGAGGAGACGTCGAACTCGATGCCGGCCAGCTTCAGGCCGAAAACGACGAAGGTGGTGGAGGCGAGCGTCCCGACGAAGACCGCCAGCGAGGTAAGGTAGGATTCGAAAATAAAAAGCAGGAACAGCAGGATCAGCAGCACCGAGAACAGCAGCACCAGCAGCAGTTCCCGGAAAGAGTTCTGCTGCTCTTTGTAGTTCCCCTCCAGCTCGACGCTGCAGTCCCCGGCGGGAATGCCGGCCAGCGCGGTCTTGATGTCGGAGATCACTTCCCCGAGGGACCTGTCGCCTAGCTCGGCGTTCACGCCGACCACGATGGAGCCGTTCCTGTGATGGACCTCGGGGACCTGGTCCGCGGAGCTGAACGACATAAGCTTATCGAGCGACAGCACCCCGCCGTTGGGAGTGTAGACCGGAATGCGCCCCAGCGCCGAGGCGTCGGAGCGGAAAGAGCCGGCGTACATGGCGCGCACCGGCACCAGCTGCACGCCGCGCGCCACCGAGGTCACGGTCTCGCCGTAAAGGGCGAGCCCGGAATAACGGAAAGCGTCGGCGCTGCTCAACCCCAGCAGCGAAAGCCGCCGCTGGTCGGGCACCACGCGTATCTCTTTCTGGGCCGCCGGCAGGTTCACCAGCACGCCGTTGAGCCCGTAGATCTTCTCCAGCTTTTCCTTAACCTGCCGCGCCACCACCCACGCCGTGCGCAGGTCGTTGCCGACCACGCTTACCACTATCGGCTTCGCGCTGCCGGTCAGGTCGCCCAGGCGGTCCGGCAGTATCTGGTGAAAATCCGTGTCCAGGTCAGGGAACTCTTTCTCCACCTTGCCGCGCAGGTCGTCCATTATCTCGAAGGTGGAACGCTGGCGGTCCGCCTTCAGCAGGATGACTATTTCGCCCACGGTGGGCGGGGCGAACGGAGTCCCCAGGTGCGTGCCGGTCTTGCGGATAAAAAGCTTGAGCTCCGGCACTTTGGCTACTATCGCCTCCACTTTGACCATTACTCCGTCCACGGCCTCCAAAGACATCCCGGACCCGGCCTGATAGTCGAAGACTATGTCCCCCTCGTCCCACTCCGGCAGAAAGCCGGTGGACAGTTTCAGGAACACCAGGACTCCCGCCAGCAGCAGCGCGGCGATGACGGCGGCCACCGTCTTGCGGCGCCCCAAAGCCAGGACGATGAACCTGAGGTATCCGCTCTTCAGCACGCTGAAAAGGCGGCGTTCTTTTTCCTCCGCGGCCGCGCCGCCGTGCATTTCTATGAAGTAATAGATCAGCACCGGCAGAAGGCAGAGCGCCATGACCAGCGAAATTATTATGGTGCTCGCCAGCGTCATGGCCAGCGGCTTGAAGAAAAGCCCCGGCACGCCGCTGAGCAGCGTCAGCGGCACGAACACCACGATACTGACCAGCGTGGCCCAGATAGTGATAGGCGCGATGTAGCGCATGGAAGCGGCCAGCGGGTCCGGTTTCCCCTCCGCCCTGAACCGGACATAGTTCTCCGTGATGACTATGGCGTTGTCGGCTATTATGCCGATGGCCGCCGCCAGCCCGCCGAGGGTCATAATGTTCACCGTCAGCCCCATGGCTTTCAGCGCCAGGAATTCCACCACCAGTACGATGGGCACTATCAGCATTATCGGCAGGGAATACCGGAAGCGGACCATGACGTAATAGACGATAGCCAGTATTATGAGCACGCCCAGGATTATGTCCAGCAATATGCCCTGTATGGATTCCCGCACGAAATCGGAAAGGTCCCATTTCGTAAAATGCAGTTTCCCGCCGTATTCCTTTTCAAGCCCCGCGAACTTGGCGTCCAGGGCGCTGCCCAGGCGCAGGCCGTCGGCTTCCCCCTGTTTGAGCACGTCGATGAACAGACCCTTGTGGCCGTTTATGCTTACCAGCCTGCGCACCTCGGCGCGGCCCTCTACGATCTCGGCCACGTCGCTGAGTCGTACGGGCTTGCCCATGCGGCTGGCTATCACCACGCCGCCGATATCGGCCGCGCTGGACAGGCGGCTGCCGCCCACCGCGAACATGGTCTTGCCGGCGCCGTTCACCGTACCGATGAAGGAGAGGTTGTTGATATCGGCCACCGCCGCGGCTATCTCCTGATAATCCAGGTTATAGCCGGCCAGTTTTTCTGGGTTGAGCTTGACCCAGAGCTCCGGCTCCTCGGCGCCAACTACGTCGAGCCGGGCCACGCCGTCCACGCCTATCAGCCGGGGAATGGCGGAATAGCGCACGGTGGTGTACAGTTCCTTCAGCGTCAGCGTATCGGACCAGACGCCGTATTCGGACATCGGGTAGGCGCTGGTGGTCATCTTGGTGGTCTGCAGGGCGGCCCCGGCCGGCATCAGGGCCCTGGCCTGGTCTATCCGCGCCTGTATGAACTGCAGGGCCTGGTTCAGGTCGGTGCCCCATTTTAAATAGATGTCTATCGTGGAGGTGCCGCGCTCGGTGACGGAGCGGACTTCCATTACGCCCGGCACGGTCTGCAGCGCTTCTTCGAGCGGCCGGGTGACGTTCAGCTCGGTGGTTTCCAGCGAGGCGAAGCCGATGTCGGCCACTACCTGGAAGCGCGGGAATTCGCTGTTCGGAAAAACGTCTTTAGGCAGCAGTTGGTACATGTAGACGCCGGCCGCGCACAGCAGCGCCGCCGCGAACACTATGGCCACCCGGTTGGAATCCAGCCAGTCCACGAATTTCTTCATTGTTCCGCCCCGGCCCTGAGGTAGGCCAGCTCGGCCTTCTTGTCGAAATAGCGGCCCAGCGCGTCACGGGACTGCTGCTTGGCGTCCAGGTATTCGGAGAAAATGCTGAGTAGGTCGGTTTCCTTTATTTTTCCCTTGGTGTAATAAAGCTTGGCCGTCTCCAGGTTGCCGGCCGCAGCCTCGTAATTTTTCTTCAGCCCGGCATAGGAGGCGGCGGCGCCGTCTATCTCCGCCGCCAGCTCATCCTGCGAAAGCCGCAGCTGCTTCTGGTTTGCAAGTTCGGTCTCTTTGCGGGCCTCGTATTCGTGCAGGAAGGACCTTCTTTCCTCCGCGCGGGCGCCGAAATCAAAAACGTCCAGGCTTACCGCCGCATATGTCCTGTAGCGCTCGGTGGCCGGATCTATCACGTTCAGGTTGCGCGTTAACCCCAACTGCAGTGTGGGAGCATAGTAGTAATTGCTCTGCTCGTAGGTCACATACGCCGAGTCAGTTTCCAGCCGGTCGAGCCTGGCCGAGAACGCGCCGGCGCCGTCCACGCTGCTGGTGGACACGGCCTTTATGCCGGCTTCGCCCGGCAGACGGCCAGGCGCCCCGGGGCCGCCCTCGAAAACGATATCTTCCGCGCGCAGCTCAGCGCCGGCGGCGGACGACAGCGACTTCAGCGCGCCGGAGATCTCTGTCTCCAGCTCCCGCGCTGTAAGCTCCAGGGATTTAAGCTGGATCTCGGCCCTTACCCGGTCAAGTTTAAGGTCCAGCCCCGCGGCCTCCAGTTTTTCTATATCTTCGATATGCGAGAAAAAATATTCCCGGGCCTCGGCATAATCGGCCCGCTTGCCGAGGAGGATGTAGAGCCTGTAATAATCCTGCGTTACGCGCCTGACAATATCCTTTTCTGCCAGGTCCCGCTGTATGCGGCTTTTTTCCAGCTCGAGGCGGCTCAGTTCCGGATAGTTGGAAAGATTTTTTTTAAGGTCCAGCGAGAACTGCGCCCCCACCAGGCCGGTCAGCCCGTCGCGCAGGCCCGAGCCCGCCTGGTAGCGGTTATAGCCCTCATCGCCGGTGACGGAAAGAACGGGCAGCAGCGCCTTGCGGTCCCTGGCGTAGCCGCTCGCGGAGGAATTTATCCTGAGCCCGGCCGCTTTAAGGGCGTGGCTGTTAGACAAAGCCATCTTCACGCAGCCGTCCAGGTCCAGCGCGCAAAGCCGTGCCGGGAGAATGCCCAGGGCTGCGGTCAGGAAGAATAATTTACTAATTCGCATAAAGTCCTTGAACAGCAACAGCCGCAGTTCCTGTCTGCCGCCCCAATAAGTGGCTAGATATATGGTAATAAATTTTGCATGCGGTCCGCCCGGCCGGCACGGCCGGAACCAGTGGCGGTCTGGGAACAATAAGAATAAGCGGCGCGGGCAGAGGGCCTGACAAGTTCTTCCTCATTTGGGCGCCGCCGGCGCAAGGTCCGCAGCTGTTTCCGCCTTCTCTTCCGCTTTTGATTCTTCCGTGTTACGGGCGGCCTTGCCCGTAACCGCGTCTATCCAGACCTCCCTTGTTTTCCCTCCGGCCAAGATATCGAACGACCAGACCAGCTTTCCGCCTTCTTTTTCCAGTTCCCCTTCTTTTATTACGCCGCCCTCTACCAGCGCCAGCGCGGCCTTTTCCGCGGCCTGGCGGCTTACCGGTTTTAAGCGCCTGGCGGCTTTGGCGTCGGCCGCGGCTTTAGCTTTTTCAGCCTTCTCCTGCTCCGGAGTTTCCGTCCTGTCCTGAACGATCAGCCCGTTAGACGCGTCTATCCAGATCTCCCTTATAAGCCCGCCGGAAGCTATGTCAAAAGACCAGACCTCATTGCCGTCTTCTTTTTCCAGCTCAGAACTTTTCACAACGCCGCCTTTTACAAGGTCGAGCGCCGTCCTTTTAGCCGTTTTCCGGCTTACCTGCGCGCCGCCGGCAGCGCAGACCGAAGTTAAAAAGACGGTCAATAAACACAGTATGGTTGCGAGTTTCATATTCTCCTCCCGCTCTAGAACCGCAAAGCCAGCTGCGCTCCGTTGACTGTAGGCTCCAGCGTTAGGGCGCGCTGCGGCACGCTGCGCCCACCGCGGTCCTTCGAAGCTATCCAGGTGCCGATAGACCAGCCGATAGCCCCGCCCAGTATAACTTCCGAAAGATAATGTTTGTCGTCATACACCCTGGAGTGGGCCACGCTCACAGCTATACCGTAAAGCAAAGGCGTCTGCCAGTAGCCGAATGCGCTGCGGAGGTCAACGTCCAGCACCGAGGCCAGCGCGAAAGCAGCCGAGGTGTGGCCTGACGGGAAAGAGAAGCGGTGAAGCCGGAAAGGCACGAATTTCCCCGGCTCCTCGTGCGCTTTGGGCAGCGCCCGGCCGGTAATGAAACACAAAGCCGGGTTTATAAGGAACGCGGCGATTATACTGGCCTCGGTGGCATCGGCCGCTATTTTGCGCATTGTCATGCTTCCAAAAGCCAGGCCGCCAAGGTAAAATCCTGAGATTATCGGGACCTGGTAGGTAACATCGCCGAAATGCGTGGAAGCGAAACTTAAGTTGCGCCAGCCTTCAGAGCGGTGTTTTTCATTGAAACGCCTTATGTTTTCGTCAACCAGCAACGCCCCGCCGGTGACGGCCAGCACCCCGCCAGCCAGGTACCATTGGCTTTTACTCCAGGTGCCCGGTTTCCCTGGCAGTTCCTTAAGGTCTTCCCAGAACCGCTTGCCATAGCCCGCGGGGTCCGGCACAGGTCTTTCAGCGGCGAAGGCAGGCGCGCCGGCCTGAAGCAGCAGAGCGGCGGATAAAGCGGAACAGCACAGTTTAACGGTAATGCTGGGCATAATCCTTCTCATGGTGCCGGCATCCGAAGTTGTATGGATAGCTTACAACATGAAAATGAAGACAACGTGAATTGAGGTGACGGATCTGCTGGTACAGCAGCGGTTACTGAAGAAAGGGAAGCAGGCCGGTCACGGCCTGAATTCAGGCAGAGTTACTATCACTTCCGTACCTTTCCCCGGCAGGCTGTTAAGCAGAATGTCCCCGTTGTGAAGCCTGACTATTTCCTTTACGATGGATAAACCGAGCCCCGTCCCGCCGCTTTCGTGGAAACCGGCGGCTTTATAGAACCTGTCGAAGACATGGGAAAGGTGCTCAGGGGCTATGCCCACGCCCGTGTCGCGCACAGCGAACAGAACAATCCCGTTCCCGGTTTTCACCTCAACGGCCACTTTTCCGCCCGCGGGAGTGTACGAGATAGCGTTCTGCGTTATGTTGATGGCCATTCTTTCAAGGAACCGGCGCTCGCCGCGCACCAGGCCTTTACCAGGAGAAAAAAACAGCGCGATGTTCTTTTCTTCCGCCAGAGCGCGCATTTTCTCTACCACTGCGCCGGCTACCGCCGCCAGGTCCAATTTTTCCAGAACCGCTTTTTTTGCCTGCCCGCGGGAGATGAGCAGCAGGTCTTCTATCAGCGCCGACATCCGGTTTATCTCCTCGAGGCTGCTGGCGAAGATCCCTCGGGCCTGGGCGGCGGAGAGTTCCCTGCTTTTCAGCGCCACCTCCAGTTCCGTTTTCATCACGGTCAGCGGGGTGCGCAGTTCGTGGGAGGCGTCGGAACTGAATTTGCGCTGTTCACCCAAAGCCACGGCGATAGGCTTCAGCGTCATGCCGGCGAGCAGATAGCTCAGGAGGCCCATTAAGCCGAGCACCGCCGTGTCCGCCAGGATTATTTTTTCTTCAAGAATATCCAGGGTTCGCACAAGGGCTTTGCTCCGGACATCCACCTGCTCGAAGCGGTCCTCGAAATCCTCGATTATATTAGCCCTGATGGAAAAGAAAAGCGCCGTGCTGTACACGCCCACCACCAGCAGCATGGCGAGCAGGTAAAGAGCGCTCAGCCGCAGGCGCGCGTAAAGGAAAATATTACCCTTTAAGCCTGTAGCCCATGCCGCGAACCGTTTCAAATAATTTTTCTTCATAGCCGCCGTCGATCTTTCTGCGGAGGTTCTTCATGTGCGCGTCCAGCACGTTGCTGACCGAATCGAAATCGAAATCCCAGAGGTGGCCTGTTATCTGCTCCCGCAGCAGGACCTGACCGGGATGGCGCATGAAATATTCCAGCAGCCGCAATTCTTTAAGCGTAAGTTTTATTTCGCTGCCGCCCCGGAAAACTTTAGCCCCGGTCACGTCCAGCGTCAGGTCTCTCACCCTGAGCTCCCCGGGCAGGACCTCGCGCGGCCGCCGGAGGCAGCTGCGCAGCCGGGCCAGCAGTTCGTCGAAAGAAAAAGGTTTTACAAGATAGTCGTCAGCGCCGGCGTCCAGGCCGATTATTTTATCCTCGACAGTATCCCGCGCGGTAAGCATTATCACCGGCAGCATGATGCCCTCTTTCCGCATATTTTTGCAAAGCTCCAGCCCGTCTATCTTTGGCAGGGTAAGGTCCATTATGATCAGGTTATAATCCTCAAGCCCGGCCAGCAGCTTTTTCCAGCCGGCTTCCCCGTCCAGGGCGGTATCTACGGCGTAGCCTTCCTGCTCAAGCCCGCGCTTCAAGGAAACGGCCAGTTTCACATTGTCCTCTACCACCAGTAATCTCATCAGGAACTCTCTTTTTATGCCCCGACCTTCATTGCGGGAATTGAATTCCGCTGCTTAGCGTTAGTCTAACAAATAAATATGAATAAAGCGTGAATTCGCACCGCTGCCGGCGGCAAGTTCATGGGATTTTCATGTTAGCCTGCAAAGCTACACTACAGCAATAACTGAAAATGAGGAAAAACAAGTGAATAAACACAACAATCCCGGGCTCCGATCGTTTTTCGCCGCCGCTTTTCTGCTGTCCTCCGTCTGCATTTCTGGGACAGCGTTATGCACAGCCGCGGCGGCGGAGCAAAATTTTTCAAGGCCTACGGACGCCCAGTTCGCTGACTCTCTGGCTTATGCGGCCGCGCAGGCAAAACTTGCCGGCACGGGCGCCGGAACTTCCGCATTTACTGCCGCCCCCGCGCTGCCCGTCAAAGCCGGGAATGCCGCCCCGTCATTCAAGAAAGTAATGATCATCGTGCTGGAAAACATAAGCTACAAAGAGGCCCTGGCGCAAAGCTTCCTGGCCGGCTTCGCCCGGCAGGGCGCCCTGCTCGCCAACTTCAGCGCCGAAACGCATCCGTCCCAGGGCAATTACATCGCGCTGACCGCCGGCACGGTAGCCGGGGTAACCTCCGACAAACCTTATAACCTTAACGTCAGACACCTCGGCGACCTGCTCGAGGCGAAAGGCAGGACCTGGAAGGTATACGCGCAGGCTTACCCGGGGAACTGCTTTTCAGGCGCCCAGTCCGGAAATTACGTGCGCAAACATGTGCCCTTCCTGAGCTACACGAACGTACAGAAGGACCCGCGGCGCTGCGCCGCGATAGCGGACGATTCCGGCCTGAGCCCGGAAATCGCCGGCGGGAAACTGCCCGACTTTTCGCTGTTCATCCCCGACATCAGGAACGACGGGCACGACACCGGCGTGGATTATGCCGGCAAGTGGCTGGATTCATACTTCACCCCCCTGCTGAAGGATCCCGCGTTCATGAAAGATATGCTGCTCGTTATCACCTTCGACGAAGACGATAAGTCGACCGCCACCAACCACATCTACACGGCGCTTTACGGGAGTTCCGTCCTTGCCGGCAGCGTATCGAACGACAGCTATACGCATTACAGCCTGCTGCGCACCATAGAGGATACTTTCGGCCTCGGGACATTGGGCCAGAATGACAGTACAGCCGGCCCTATTACCGGGGTGTGGCGATAAAAAGCCGCACGATACAGAAAAAGGCCCTTCCTGCGAAGGGCCTTTTCATTTTACGCTCCCGCTCAGCGCCCGCGGCTCACTTGGCCGTCAGCCACTGCACGAACTCGTCCCACTGGCCGTCCTTTGACCAGGCGAGGTTCCCGTAGGCTTTCTCGTAGCCGTACGAGGGCAGGTACGCTCCCATGCCATAGGCTTTCTCGAATCCGGCGCCGGTGGCGCCGTTGTCGAGCCAGACGTTGTCGTAGAAATATTTCATCACGCCGGCCGTTTTCGTTTTAAGTTCTTCGGATTTTGCACTGCCGTGGACCAGTTCCATAAAGTGCATCAGGTCGCGGGAACCGGCCCCGCCGAAACTGGTGGCACCGTTCAGAGCGTCCTTTAGCATGACCTTGTCCTCCTTCATCGCAAGAGGGACCCATTGGTCCATAACGCTCCTGAAGCCCCCCATCCCCGAGGTCTTAAGGGCGGACTGCGTGGCGGAGGTGCCTTTCTCTCCGTAAAATGCCTTGTAGCCCTGCACGGCCGCGGCCGCCATCACTTCAGGGGTGAGGTTGGTTTTGTTAGAATGGACGCGGGACAGGAAGTAGTCGTAGGCCCAGCCGTCGCCCGGCTCGTTCTCTTCGGAACCGACGGTGATCCTGGCCGCGTCCTTCAGTTCGTAGGCCACTTCGGCCATCTGCATCAGGCAGGCGTCGGAAGCGTAGATGTCCACGCCGCCCATCTCCCGCACGGCGGTCCCCAACTGGACGGTAGTTATGCCGTTGCCGGTCTCGTCGTCGTAGGAGATGCCCTTGAGCACGGTCTCGCCGTGCAGGCTCCTGGTCTTCCAGCCGTCGCCGTGGTTCCAGACGATCAGCATGTATTTTTTCGCCGGGTAATTCTGCTTGGCCCATTTGCCGAACTCGACGAGCTGCTTATAGTCGCCCATGTCCACGGTGCCCATATCGGAGAGCAGCGTGGAGCTCAGCGCGGCGTTGTCGCCGTCGGCCGTGATCAGGTAGCGGCGCACGCCTATCCAGTCGGTAGAGGCGTCGCGGGTTACGGAGGCGTCCTTCATCATCATCGGGGGCAGGGAAGGCCAGCCCGGGTTGGGCCAGCCGGGATGCGGCACTACGGGGCCGCCGCCCCAGGGGTAATCGTCGTAGCCGCCGCCTCCCGGAGGGTAGTAGGGGTCGGCTTCTTTCATGCGGGCGGACTGCGTAACGATATTAATGTTCTCGGTGGGCCCGTATTTTTCCATCTCGTTCATGTCCTTGGGGACATATTCGGAGAGGCTGTTCTTCCCGTTCATGAACACCATTATGGTCCAGTCTTTCATGGCCCGGACGTCCTGCGGCTGTGATGGCAGCGGGGCCGAAACCTCAGCGGTAGCGGCCTGGCTGACTATTTCTTGTTCAGTTCCATGTTTTTCATCTATAACGCTCCTTGTATATTCGGCGGTACAGCAACGCTTAATAATTTTCAATATCGGAGCCGCCTGTTATGGGCTATTCGGCCCGTAATTTTATGAGTATTTGGCCCAGGCGCGGGGGGCCTTTCGTCCCACGACAAAAGTCAACCCGCGGCGCGCTGCCCGGCGGAGCGCCGGCTGCGCGGGTTATTCCTCCGGCAGGTCTTCGTCTTCGCCTTCATCCGTCCCTTCCGCCGGGCTTGCGGCGGCCGAGCATTCCTCATTATCCGCCGCGGCCGCGAACGACGAGAACCAGCCGCCCTTTGAGATCAGCTCTTCCGGGGAGCCCTGCTCCAGCACTTCCCCGGCCGAAAGCACTATAGCATGGTCCGCGTCGCGCACCATGGAGTAGCGGTGAGCTATGACGATAACCGTGTTTTTCCTGCGGATCTCGTTCACTGTCTTTTTTATCTCGGCTTCCGTGGCATAGTCCAGGTTCGCCGTAGCCTCGTCCAACACCAGTATCCGCGGCTGCGAAACCAGGATGCGGGCTATCTGTATCCGCTGTCTTTCGCCTACGGAAAGCCCTATGCCGCCTTCCCCCACCGCGGTCTTTAAACCGTCCGGCAGGCGCAGCAGCGTGTTCTCCATCCCCGCGGCCGCCGCGGCTTTAAGAACCTCGTCGTCCGTAGCGGCCGGACGTTTATACCTTATATTGTCCGCGAGCGTTCCGCGGAACACGGTCCCGTCGGCGGTGACCATCCCGATCTGGCTGCGCACGGAGGCGGCGTCCCTTTCCGACAGGTCCTGCCCGTCGATAAGTATCCCCCCGCCGCCTGGTTCGTACAATTTCAGCAGCAGGTCCACGACGGTGGTTTTCCCCGCGCCCGAGGCGCCCACGATAGCCGTCAGCTTGCCCGGCTCTATCCTAAACGAGATCCCTTTCAGCACTTCCCGCCCGGCCACGTAGCTGAAGCGCACATTTTCGAACTCCACTTTCCCCTTTTCTATCTTCAGCCCGGCGCCCGCGCTCTCTTCCATGCCGCCCTCCAGCAGCCTGAACGCCCGCGCCACGGAAGCCGCGTTCTGCTGAAGGTTCACCCACAGGCTCGCCAGCGAATCGATGGGCGAGTAAAGCCGGTCGAGATAGGAAACGAACATCACAACGTCGCCGGGAGTAAGCTTGTGCTGCAGGGTCAGATAGCCGCCATACCCCAGCACCAGCGCCGAAGAGACCTGGGTAAGCGTGTTCTGCCAGAACACGTACTTATTGCTCAGCTTCGCGCGGCCGATGTAATCCTCGTAAGCGGCCCCGGCGGCTTTTCTGAGGTTCCCGGCCTCCCGGTCCTCTGCGCCTGAAAGCTTTACGGTCTTGATGCCGCCGATCGCGTCCTGCATCCGGGAAGAGACGTCCTCCCAGCGCTCGTAATAGGACGCCAGGCTCGCCTCGAGTTTATTGGCGGACCGCCAGGCGATCTGCTGGGAAAAGCCGTTCACGATGCCGGACACTTCGTCCGCCTGGTTTATCTGCTTCGAGATCGCCGCGCTGGAGCGCTTGCTGAAGAAGCCCAGCGGGAGCTTCAGCACATGGGTGAACGTTCCCTGGATGAACCGCTGCTCGATAAGGCAGGATAGCCGGACGTTCAGGTTCTCGCCGGCGAGGGTAAGGATATAGCCGGCCAGATTGACCAGGAAGATAAGCCCTACCGCCCAAAGCAGCGTCTCCAGCGCCTGCGTAGGGGAACGCTCGGCCACGTGCCCTTTGCTGTGAGGCTCTTTGATCTTTTTTGCGGAAGGTCGCACCTTCCGGACGGCCGCCGCAGGCGGGGCCTCGGCCGCGTCCGTCAATTCCGCAGCGGCGCCCTTGCCCTGCCCGACGAACAGACCCGCCACGTCGTTGATCGCCTCGCGGTAGATGAGCGGTTCGACAAGATTGGCGCCGGTACCCAGCAGCCCGATAATTACCACGCCGATGAATCTTTTTTTATGAGGGACTATCAATTGAAAGATGTGGCCCCACACGCTTTTCTTCAGCTCGCTCTTTGTTTTCATTTTATTCAGGTTAACGGAGCTCTTCCAGTATACGGGCGGCTATTTCGGCGTAGGCGCCGCCGAAATGGTGCCCGCCGCCCAGTTTGACCACCGTAAAACGGGCCGGGTCCAGCGTTTCGCACAGGTTGCCTTTATCGGCCTTGCCGTAGAAGCAGAGCACGGGGGCGCCGGACCAGGCCTCGGCCTCGGGCTTTATGGGCGTGCCGCCGCCGCTGTCTCCCAGCCAGTCGGTCAGTTTGAATTCGAACTCGGCGTTGCGGCCAGCGCCCAGCAGGGCCAGCAGGCCGACTTTAGCTTTTGTTCCGGGCGGAAGCCGGTTGGCCGCGAAAGGCAAGATGTCAGCTCCGCGCGAGTAGCCTATCAGCAGCACCTTTTCCCTGCCCCAGGCTTTGGAAAAATGTTCCACCACGCGGGCCAGGTCGGCGGCCACGCTCTCGGGGTTGCGGGCCTTCCAGAAATACTTCAGCGAATCCAGCCCCACCACCGGCACGCCGTCCTTCACCAGCGCCGAGGCCACTTCCCTGTCGATGCCGGCCCAGCCGCCGTCCCCTGAAACTATGACGGCGAAGTAGGGGCGCCCGGCCTTGACCGGCAGTTGTATCAGCGGCAGGTCGGCCACCGCCGCCGGCGGGGCAGTGGACCCTTCTACCGCCGTCAGGCGCCGGAACGCCGCCTCGAACTGCGGCGCCCAGCGGCTCTGCACGCCGAAACCATGGCCGACTTCAGGCAGCAGCACGAGATCGCCGCCGCGCACGTCCTTGACGAAGCTTTCAGTGGCGGAGGGGGCGCAGACCTTATCCGCCAGGCCCTGGAAGGCCACCCACGGCGCGGAAAGCGCCGCCGGCCCGTACACATAGCCGGTCCCGGGGACGAATTCCCCGTGGACAAGGCCGGCGCCTTTACACAGCGGTTTGGGCGTGTTAAGGTCGGGACAGAAACCCAGGCTGACAGCGGCGCGAAAAGTATCGGGCGGGGCCTGCGCCAGCAGCGCGTAGGCGAGCGTGGCGCCGGAGGAATAGCCCGCTATCACCGGCCTGAGGTATTCCGGCAGGCCCAGGTCTTTCTGCGCGAACTGGCTGAGCGCCTCGAAATCGGCGGCCGGATACCAGCACACGTCCCTGGAGGCGCGCATGGCCTTAACATATCTGGTGATATCCACGCCCAGCACCAGCGCGTTCATGCGCGCGAGCATGCGGGCCATGTCCACCACGCCCAGGTTCCAGCCGCCGTCGCCGGAAATAAAAATAGCCACGCTTTCTATCTTTTCCGGCCTGTAAACGGCCACCTGTCCGAAACGGCCGAATTCCAGAAAAGTCTCGGCAGCCCGCGCGCCGGCGGCGGGTAAAGAGAGCGCTGCGGCGAGCAAAAGCTCTTTCATCTTGAGACCGCCCCTTTAAGACCGCCGGAAACCAGCGCCGTCACGTCCAGTAATATCCCGGGCAGGGCCAGCCCGCCCGGTGAAGCCAGGTAGCGCGGCTCCCAGTCAGGGCTGAATTTTTCTTTATAGGAACGCAGGCCCTGAAAATTATAAAAGTTCTCGCCGTGGCGGTACAGGAAGCTGCCCAGCCGGCTGCCCAGCGGGGCCAGCGCGTGCCTTTGCAGCCCGGAGAGCGGGGCCATGCCCAGGTTGAAGCCGGCATAGCCTTTCTCTTTGCCCCAGAGCATGAGCTTCACGAAAAGGTAGTCCATGACGCCGGCGGGCGAGCCGGGCAGGTAGCGCATCAGGTCCACTGATACCTCGTCGGCGCCGGTCCAGATATTAGCGAAGGCCAGCGGCACGCCGTCCTTTTTTATCAGGGCGCAGGGAAAAAGCCTTATGTAAGCCTCGCTGAAAGAACCCAGCGAGAAGCCTTTTTCCCGGGTTTTCTTTTCGGCCAGCCAGCCGTCCGAGATGCGCTTCAGCTCCGGCAGCAGGGCAGGCACGGCCTCCCTGGCAACTACCTCGAAAACAAAGCCCTCTTTCTCTATGCGGGTGACGGTCTGCCGCAGGCTCTTGCGCTGCCCGCCTTCCAGGCTGAACTCCGCCAGCCGCACACGGCCCTCCTCGCCCAGGTTAAGGAAGGACATGCCGAGGTCGGCGTAAGCGGCCAGGTCGGCGCCGGGAACTTCGTAGAACACCGGACGGCCGCCTCCGGCGTCGCAAAGCTCGGCGAAGCGCCACAGCAGTTCCCTGCGTTCGGACTCAGGCCCCACCGGCCCGCCCAGGCACACCCAGCTGCGGCCGCGCACGGCGTACATAAGGAAAGCTCCGCCTTTTTCGCTGAACAGCAGCTGTTTGTCCCCCAGCAGGGCCAGCCAGGCTGAAGTATCGCCCGCCCCTGCGGCTATCGCGGCCGCATGGCCGAGAACAGCGGCGGAAGGCGCGGCAGGCCCCGGGCGGGCAGCCCTGAAAAGCCTTGAGAGGGCGAAAACCAGCACCACCAGCGAAGCGCCGACGCTGGCGCGCAGGAAGCGCGGGGCGTTATGGGCAAGTGCGAACTGCCACCAGAGGGAGGCGGAATACTCCACGTGCTTGAAAGAAAAAAGGCCGAGCCAGACGGACGCCCCCACCGCCAGCAGCACCGCGGCTATCCAGCCCGGCGTGAAACTTTCAGCGGACAGCGAGGCCTTGCGGTAGAATTCCCTGCGCGAAACGTACAGCGCCGCGGCCAGGCCGGAAAGCAGCAGCGCTTCTTCGAAATCCAGGCCCTTGAGGAGGGACAGCACTATCCCGGCCCCCAACAGGGCGATGGCGGCATGATAAGCCGCGTCCAGGCGGCGCTGCAGGCCGCGGGCCATCACGAGCAGGGCCGCCCCGCCGAGGCTGGCGAAAAAATGGGATGCCTCGAGCACCGGCAGCGGCAGGAAAGCGCCGAGCAGCAGCAGCCGTTCGTGCACCCCGGGCGTGGCGCCCGAAAAAAGCAGCACCGCGCCGCCGGTGAAGACCAGCACGGACATCGCCTGGGGGATCAGCCCGGGCGCGAGGCGCAGCAGCGGCCGGGCGCGGTCCGACATCTCGTACACGGCCAGGTACACCGAAGCGGCCAGCAGCGGCAGCAGGTAGTAGACGGCGCGGTAGGCCAGCAGGGCGCCCATGACCTGCGCCGGCTGGGCCTGGCGCCCGGCGAACACCATTATCACCGTTTCGAATACGCCCAGCCCGCCGGGCACCTGGCTGACCAGCCCGGCCACCTGCGCCAGCATGAACACGGCCAGCAGGTCGAAATAGCCGAAGCTTCCGCACGAGGGAAGCAGCGCGAACAGCACTCCCGCGGCCAGCGCCCAGTCCGCGGCGGAGACCGCCAGCTGCTGCAGGGCCAGCCGCGGCCCGGGCAGGGTCAGCTTTACGCCGCGCAGCAGGAACGGCCTCCCGCGGGCGGACAGCGCCAGGTAAAGCGCCGTCCCGGCGACCATAAAAAAACCCAGGGCGCGCACGGAAGAGAACGGCAGCGAGAAACCGGGCGGCAGCGCGGGCGGGTGCAGAAAAAACACCGATCCGCCCAGGGCCAGGATGCCCAGCCAGAAAGTGCCTATGCCGAAGCCGATCATGCGGGCGATCTCGAGCGAAGAAAGGCCCTGCGCGGAGTAAAGCCGCAGGCGGATGGAGCCGCCGGACAGGGCGGCCATGCCGATATTGTTGCTGAAGGCGTAGGCGGTAAAAGAGGCCGGCGCTATTTTAGAATAGGACTGGGCGCGGCCTATATAGCGGAAGGCCAGCAGGTCGTAGCAGGTGAGAACGGCGTAATTAAGAACGGTCAGCGCGAAGGCCAGCAGCATCTTCCAGTACGGCAGCGCTCTGAACTCCGCCGCTATCTGATGATAGGAATACAGCCGCAGTTCGTGGCGCAGCGCCAGCATGGCCGCCGCGAAAAGCGCCATTCCGAAAAAAGGGACCGCGTACCTGGCTATTTTTTTCATGGTCCGGGGCGGCGCCGCGCCCTCCGTATTTTAAGCGCTTCCGAATTCCTCCGCGGACAGCCCGGGCCGCCGCTAGCGCTTTACCGCTATGCAGTCGTACATCGCCCGGTCCGGCTTGTACAGCGTGCGGGACCGCACGAAGATCCGGTAGTTCCCCGCCTCGAGGTCCTGCTTCTCGGCCAGCTGGCCCAGGTCGGCGGCCTCAACGGCGCGCACCAGGTCCGCGTCCTGCGCCAGCGCGAAGCTCCTGGCGCCGCCGCCGGTTATCACGTACAAAGGCACAAGCCTCTCCAGGCCCTGCGCGGTGAAGCAAACGGCCTCCGCGGCCTGGGCGTGCTTGGCCTCCAGCTTTATCATGCGGGCCTTGGCCTGCGGCACGGTATTGTCGATGGAGGCCGAAACCCAGTTGAGCAGTTCGTTGCGCACGTCGTTGAGCGACGCCGCTTTCTCGATATTCTCTATGCCCTGCCCCTTCTGTATGGCCTTCGCGAGCCCCGAAAGCTCCTTCAGGTAGGCCATGCGCTGGTTACCGGGGATGTAATACATCACCAGCAGCCGCACTTTTTCATTATCCGGAGCGCCATAATCTATGCCGGCCGGGCTCCAGCCTATGACCGAAAAAAGTTCCCCGTCGCCGTCCACGCGGATATGCGGGCAGGCCCAGCCCTTGCCTATGCCGGTGTTGGCCGTGCGCTCGCGTTCAATAACGCCTTCAGCCACGTCCACGTTAGCGCTCACCTCCGGGATGGCCTCCAGGATGCTGGCCATATAGCGCAGGGCTTTGTCCTTGTCGGTCTCCGGCAGCTCTATCAGCCTGCCGTCCTGCAGCGCGGTTAAAATGCTTTTCATCAGTCATCTCCGAACTTGCGGTAGAACCATACTTTCATTTTGTGCGTCATCACGGAGTAAAGGGCCATGAATCCCGTTATCCAGAGCCAGTAGACGGCCGGCAGCGGCACGAAGCCCAGCTTGTCGGCGAAATGGGAATAGGGCAGGAACACGCCCACGGTTATCACCATCACGGTAGAGAACACCATGGGCAGGCTGGGCACGCTTTGCAGGAACGGGATCTTTTTAGTGCGTATGATGTAGACGATGAAGGTCTGCGTCAGCAGGGATTCCACGAACCAGCCGGTGTGAAAAAGCTTCTCCAGGTGCAGTTTGGCCGCCAGCGGCGTGGCCGGGTCGGAGAAAGCTATGCAGCCGAAGAAATACAGCATCAGGAAATAAGTGGCGTAGTCGAAGATAGAGCTCATCGGCCCTACGAAAAGCATGAATTTTTTTATGTTGCCGATATTCCATTTCTTGGGCTTCTGCAGGTATTCCTCATCGACGTTATCCATCGGGATGCCGGTCTGAGAAATATCGTAGAGCAGGTTGTTCATCAGGATCTGGATCGGGGCCATCGGCAGGAAAGGCAGGAAGTAGCTGCCGCCCACCACGCTGAACATGTTGCC
>JAPLKJ010000104.1 GCA_026388125.1 Elusimicrobiota bacterium | reverse complement strand
CCGGAACCGTGTACTTAAAATAAATTTAGCATTTTTGGCGGGAAGTGATGAAGCCTAAGTTTATATAATATATACCGGAATGAAAAAGAACGCGCTGCTGCTTTTTTCCCTCTGTCTGCTGACGGCCTGCGCCGGCAACCGCCGGGACATCCGCCTTACCAGCGAGCCGTCCATCGAGCGGGCTTTCGACATCCTGGGCGGCACGCAGCTGGGCAGGCCCCTGGTGCAGTTCATCTATAAGAACCCCGTGCTTTTCGAGTACTCCAACACCGCCGGCCTCTGCCACAAGTTCGCTATAAAAAAAGGAATGGTCTTCCTGCCCGTGGAAATGAAGGTCACGGACCGGGTGCTGGCACTGACGCTGGCCCGCGCGGCCTATATCTACCGCCTTTACATGCTGACCGGCCTGGAGGAGGTAATTTCAGAAGAGGAAGAGCTGGCCGCCCTTTTCCAGGCGCGCCTGGGGCTGGAGATGGGCCTGGCCAACTCCGACTTCGACAAGCGCGATAACGCGGCCCCGCTGAAAAGGGATTTCTGCACCTACATCATGGACCAGTCGGCCTACGCCATGGCCCAGGCCCGCACGGAAGCGCTGTCCCTGGACCCCGACTGCCAGCGCCCCCTGGACACGCTGGCCGGCCAGCGCGACTGGCTGGAAAGGATGCGCAGGGCCATAAACGAGGACAGTTTTCCCCGGCTGCTGTACGAGCGCGACCTCCAGCGCGTGCGCAGGGGCATGCTGACGATGAACGAAGCCATGAAGAACGACGCCAGGGTGCGGGCCATGCCGTCCTACGAATCCTACCGCTACCAGCGCACTTTTTACGAGGACCAGAGCGCCATCTTCACGAACTTCGAAAAGAACTACAAGCGCGAGATAGACGAGGACGCGGCCTGGCGCCAGACCAACCAGGACCTGCTCAACGTCGCCCGCGCGGATTTTTCCGACTGCAACATGCCCTGACGCCGCGGCGAAGTTGACTTCCGGGACAGGCTATTATAATATCTATATTATGACAACAGACTACGACATATGTTTCGTCACCGTCGGGGATAAAAAGACCGCCGACGTGATAACGGAAGGGCTGCTCAAGGAGCGCCTGGCCGCCTGCGTGTCGGCCGTCCCCGGGGTGGAATCCTCCTACTGGTGGAAGGACAGCATAGAGAAATCCGCCGAGATCCTGCTGATAATAAAGACCCGCCGGGCGCTGCGCGAGGACATCATACAGTTCGTAAAGCGGCATCACCCCTACGCCGTGCCGGAGACAATTTTCACGAAGATCGACGCCGCCTCCAAGGACTACCAGGACTGGCTGGGGGCCAACACTCTTTTTACGACCAATATTTCGCTGGATAAACTCCCCGAGGGCAAGAAGCTTCTATGAAAAACGCGCTGCACGTGGTAGTGGTGGTAGCCATAGGTTCCCTGCTCGGGATCTTTATCGGCAAACTTTTCAACATCTGGTTCCCCGAGGGCCAGATAAACTCGCTGCTGAGCACCGCCATAAACACCGGCCTTAAGCCCACCACCGTGGACCTGAACCTGGTGGAACTTACCGGCGGGCTGGTCTTTAAATTCAACATCTCCAGCATCATCGGCATCTTCCTGGCCGCGGTGGTCTACAAGCAGCTGGTCAAATGACCGCCCGGGCCGCGCGGTCGAAGCCGGAACTCATCCTCGCCTCACGCTCCCCCAGGCGCGTAGAACTGCTCACGCAGGCCGGCATACGGCACCGGGTGATCCCCAGCCGCATAAAAGAGATCTCCTCCTACCGGCGCCCCGCCCTGATAGTGCGGGAGCTGGCCTACAAAAAAGCGCTGAGCGTGGCGCTGAAATATCCCGGCGCCCCCGTGCTGGGCTCCGACACGCTGGTCTACTGCAAGGGCGAGATACTGGGCAAGCCCGCGCACGCGAAGGACGCCCTGCGCCTGCTGCGCCTGCAGAACGGCTCCTGGCAGGCCGTGCACACCGGGGTGGCGCTGATCTGGCTGGAGAAAGGCCTCTTCCTGGCCGGCGCGGAAGTCTCCCGCTGCAAGGCCCGGCGCCTGAGCGAAGCCGAGCTTAAGAACCTCTGCACCAAGCACCACGACAAGGCCGGCGCCTACGCCGTGCAGGACAAGGACGACGAGTTCGTGGAAAAGATAGAAGGCCGCTTTGACACCGTGGTAGGCCTGTCCATGAACCTGGTACGAAAATTTTTAAAGAAGGCCGGTGTAAAAGCCTGAGCCCTTGAACACCAGCCTGCAGCAGCGAGGAAAATAACATGGCCGACAAGAACGACACGCAGACCGCCGCGCACTACGACCTGGCCGTAATAGGCGCCGGGCCGGCGGGCTTTACCGCCGCCATCTACGGCGCCCGGGGCGGGCTGAAAACCGCCCTGTTCGGCGGCACGGTGCCCGGCGGGCAGCTGCTGGCCACGCTGGAGATAGAGAATTTCCCCGGCTTCCCGGAGCCCGTGACGGGGGCCGACCTGATGCAGGCCATGCTGAAGCAGGCCGTGCGCCTGGGCGCGGCCATGTTCACCGACGAGATAATCGCGGCCGATCTCGCCGTCAGGCCTTTTTTTCTGAAAGTTTCCGACGGCAGGACCGTCACCGCCGACTCCGTGATAGTGGCCACCGGCGCGCGGGCGCGCTGGCTGGGCCTGCCGTCGGAAGGGAAATACATAGGCAAGGGCGTCTCGGGCTGCGCCACCTGCGACGGCTTCTTCTTCCGCGGCAAGGAGCTGTGCGTGATAGGCGGGGGGGACACCGCCGCCGAGGACGCGCTGTTCCTTACCAAGTTCGCCGTGAAAGTGTGGCTTATCCACCGCCGCGACGCCCTGCGCGCCAGTTTCCGCATGCAGGAAAAGCTCAAAGCCAATCCCAAGATAGGGATAATTTACGATACCGTACTGGAAGAAGTGCTGGGCGAGGCCAAGGTTACCGGCGTCAGGCTTAAGAACGTAAAGACCGGCGCGGTCACGGAGCTGCCTCTGTGCGGGGTTTTCATAGCCATCGGCCACGACCCGGCCACGGCGCTGTTCAAAGGCAGCCTTAAGCTCGACGAGGAAGGCTACCTTGTCACCGACTGCCGCGGCGAGACCTCCGTGCGGGGCGTCTTCGCCGCCGGGGACGTGATGGACCCCCATTACAAACAGGCTATCATAGCCGCCGGCGCGGGCTGCCGCGCCTCCATGGAAGCCGGCCGCTACCTGGAAGAACTCAAAAAATAGGGCGGGATCAATTGTGCGGGAGGATGTTCAGCCGGCGGAGATCGCGGCTGGCGCGGCGCGTGTTTTTCACGAACAGCCTCCAGCCGCGCAGCAGGTTCTGCCGCTCCTCTTCGCCTATGCCCGGCGTGAAGACCCGGCCGGAGACCGCGGCTTTCCAGGCGGGCGCCAGGCCCAGCCCGCGCGCGGCGGCCAGGCCCGCGCCCATGGCCGTGGCCTCGGTCTCCGCCAGCGCGGTTATGCGCGCGCCGGTGACGTCGGCCTGGAACTGCAGCAGCCAGTCTATCTTCGAAAGCCCGCCCGAAACCTTCAGGTCCTCTATCTTAAAGCCTTTCTTCTTCACCAGGTCGAAGGCGTCGGCCACCATGTAGGCTATGCCCTCCGTAACGCCGCGCACCACGTCGTGCTTGTCGGTGTGGGGGGAGAAGCCGGTGAAAGTGGTGAACGCCGAGAAATCCCAGTAAGGCGCGCCCAGGCCGCCGATGGCGGGCAGGCAGAAAATACGGTTCTTCGAGGCGCGGCACATGGCGTCCACCTCGCCGATGTCCGAGAACAGGCCGAACTTGACCCTGAGCCATTCCAGCGCCGTGCCGGCGGAATTCACCGTGCTTTCGGTAAAGTAACAGCTTTCTTTTTTCGAGGGGCCGGCCTGCCAGCCGAAGGAGTTGAGCAGGCCGCGTATCTTTACCGGCGCGCTGCCGGTATTCACCAGCAGGAAAGCCCCGGTGCCGTAGTTGAGCGCGCCGGAGCCGGCCGCCTCCAGGCCCAGGCCGAGCATGGCCGCCTGCTGGTCGCCCAGCATGGCCGTGACCGGTATTTTACGCCCGGCCGCCTCCACAGCCCCCAGGCGGCCTATGCTGGGCCGGACTTCCGGCAGGCAGGCGGCGCTTACGCCGAAAGCCGCCAGCAGCCCCGGCTCCCACTTCAGCCGCCGCAGGTTGAACAGCAGCGTGCGCTGCGCCTGCGAGGGGTCGATGACGAAGGTCTTGCCGCCGGACAGGCGCCAGAGGATGTAGGAGGCCACCGGGGCCGCCAGCAGGCGCTTCCCCGCGGCGGCGGCTTTCACCGCGGGATAATTTTCCAGCGCCCAGGCTATCTTGGAAGCGCTGTAATAAGGCGTTTTGTAAAGGCCGGTCAGATCGTGTATCCTGGTGTTGGAAAGCGGTATTTTACCCAGCAGGTCCAGCGCGCGGCCGTCCTGCCAGCTCAGCACCGGGCACAGCGCCGCGCCGGTGTTCTTATCCCACAGCGCCACGGTGGAGCGCTGGGCCGCTATGGCCAGCGCGGCGGCCTCGGCGCCTTCCGGGAGCCGGGCCAGCACGTCGGAGAGGCTGTCGGCCTGGGCGGAGAAAAGCTTTTCCGCGTCGTACTCCGCGCGGCCCGGGGCCGGATAGGACGCCTCCAGCCTGCGCTGCGCCTTGAAGCGGATATTCCCGTCGAGGTCGAAAGCCAGCGCCCGGGAGCTCGAGCTGCCCTGGTCCAGCACTATTATGAATTTCTCTGCCGTCATTGGTCCTTGGGAAAGGTCTCTATTTCGAGATCGGTCTTCTCGACAG
>JAPLKJ010000296.1 GCA_026388125.1 Elusimicrobiota bacterium | reverse complement strand
ACCTTCCGGGACATGCTGCCGCCCGACATCTATAAGCGCGGCAAGATGGGCTTCGGCGTGCCGCTGGGGCCCTGGTTCCGCGGCGAACTGAAGGAGTACTGGGCCGGGCTTTGTCTTTCGCAGAAAGCGCTGGACCGCGGCTACTTCAAAAAAGAAGAACTGTTCCGTTTCTGGGACGAGCACCAGGGCGGTATGCGCGATCACGGCTACAAACTCTGGGCGCTGATGATGCTGGAGCTGTGGCACAGGCAGTTCGCGGACGATTTTAAAGTAGGCTAGCCGCCGGGCAAAAGTTAAATGAAGATAGTCCTGATCAATCCCGACATCCCGTGGAACGCGGGCAATATAGGGCGCACCTGCGTGGCCACCGGCACGGAACTGGCGTTCGTGGGCAAAATGGGTTTCGAGCTGAGCGCGAAGGAGATACGCCGCTCCGGCCTGGATTACTGGCAGTTCCTGAAGTATTCGGTGCACGCCGATTTCGAGGCTTTCCTGAAAACTTTGCCGGAAAACCCCTCGCTGCTGTTCTTCTCCACGAAGGGGGGGACGAATTACTGGCAGGCCCCGTACCGGGAGGATTCCTGCCTGGTGTTCGGGGCCGAGACCGCCGGCTTCCCGGATTGGATGTACGAGAAATACGCGGACCGGCTTTACAGGATCCCGATGTGGTCCGACCGCGTCCGTTCGATAAATCTTTCCACGGCCGCGGGCGTGGCGCTTTACGAAGCGTTAAGGCAGACAGTGAAAGCTGAATAGGGCTCCGGGATATGGAAAAACTGTTGCTGAGCATCTGCATACCTACCTATAACCGGGAAAAATATCTCAGGGAGACGCTATCCAATGTCCTGGGGCAGATAGCGGAGCTGGCTGTTCCCGCGGCCGTGGAGGTCGTCGTTTCCGATAACGCCTCGCAAGACGGTACGGCGGAGGTCGTACGCAGTTTCAGGTCAGCGAACCTGGTCACCGGCAGGAATCCGGCCAATCTGGGCGGCGCGCTCAATCTTAACAAGGTCATCGATATGGCCAAAGGCGAATATTGCTGGCTGATGGGAGACGATGATCTTATCCATCCGGGCGCGGTAAAAAAGATCGTAAAGACCATTTCCGCTAACCCCGGGCTGGGGTTGATCTATGTGAACTACCGCAACACGGACAACCCTACGGCGGTGATCAGGCTGCCGGGCGATATGTTATTCAGGACCGCGCAGGAATATATCGATTACGGCCTTTCGCATTTCAACGTCAACGAATGGGACCCGGCTAAATTCACGTTCTATACGTCGCTGATAGTGAACCGGGCCAAGTGGAATTCCGTTGCGGATAGCGGGCATCGTTTTGTGGCCCACGTCCAAAGGATACATTCGTTCCTGCCGGGTTCGCCGGTTTTTTTGATCGCGGACCCGCTGGTTACCATGAACGACAGCCAGACGATCATCGATGTGATCCCGCCGAGCCTGCTTTATAACTGGCTGGAGGTATACTGGTTCATGGGCGTTCGCTATGACCGCAGGCTGGGTTTTCTCCGGATCATGCTTCGGATGTGTCTCGGCAATTTCAAATACAAAACCATGAAGCTTTTGCGCAAGACCTGCGAATATATGCGGGGGCGGGGCCGTTAAAAATGAAAACCAGCATTCTCTTTATCGCACTGCCGAAAAAACTGCCGCCGTTCTCCCTGCTGGCGCTCGCGTCGTATATCAACCAAAGAACGGAGCATACGGCCGGTATTCTTGACCTGAACGGGCGCAAAGACGCGGAGGAGGCCATAGCGGAGCGGTTGAAACTGGATCCGCCCGGCCTTGTGGGGTTCAGCTGCTTTACCTGCGACTATCCCGAGGTGATGAGGCTTTCAAAGCTGGTTGAAAAAAGTTCCGGGTGCCGCGTCGTCGTCGGCAACGTGCACGCGTCGCTGTATCCGGAGGATTTTATTTTCTCCGGCAGCCCGGTGGATTTTGTGGTCAGAGGGGAAGGCGAGCTCACGCTGGCCGAGCTTCTGGATAAACTCGCCGCCGGCCGGAGCCCGGCCGGCCTCGCCGGCGCCGCGGCGCATGGCCCCGGCGGAACTATGCTGCTGGGCGAAAAACGCCCGCTTATCGCCGACCTGGGCGTGCTGCCGCGCATTGACTACGGCATGGTCGCGATGGAGCCGTATCTCGCCCCGGCCAACAGGGGCGTGCCGGGTTTCCCGGCCAGGACCGGGACCGTTTACACCTCGCGCGGCTGCCCTTCCAACTGCGAGTTCTGCGCGGCCAACACCGTCTGGAAATGCAATACCGGTCCGTCCGTGCGGTTCCGGCCTATCGAGGACGTGATGCTCGAAGTGGGGGCGCTGAAGGCGAAATACGGGATACAGTGCGTGGCTTTCGGCGATGATTCCTTCCTGATAAAAAAAAGCAGGGTGCTGGCTTTCTGCGAAGCGATACGAAAACTGGATATTTTCTGGTCCGTTCAGGGCCGGGTCGAGCATATAACCTCCGAAGTGGTTTCGGCAATGCGCGGAGCAGGCTGCGTAATGATAGGTTTCGGCGTGGAATCCGGGTCCGACGCCATACTTAAGCGGATCAATAAAGGCATAACCACAGCGCAGATACGCAACGCTTTTGCGGTCTGCAGGGCGCAGGGCTGCGCGCGTATGGCGTACATAATGTGCAATCATCCCGGCGAAACGGAGAAAGACGTTGAGTTGACAGTCAGACTGCTGCGTGAGATCCGGCCGGACGGGATAAATCAGGCCGTTCTGACCCCGTACCCCGGGACCGCAATCTACGCGAAGTATGTGGGGAAAAAGCCGGAGAATTTCTGGCTCTTCTCGAACATCGGCCCGGAGCTCGCCGGCTATTTCAAGCTTTGCGAGCATGATCTGCCGCTGAACAGGGTCCTTGATTCGTACTGGCTGGCCGTGTACGCGCGGCGGCTGCCCGTAAGCCTTACGGCGGTATTCCGGGAGCCGCGGTATCTGTCCCGGGTGCTTTTAAGCCGGTATGCTCTTCCCGTCATGTCGGTGATAGCGGCGGATACCGCTGTCTGGCTGCGGTATCTGGCGGTGGCTTCTATCCCGTGGCCCATCCGTAATTTCCTGCGCGCCTGCAAGCACAGGATAGAGGCTGTTTTTAAATAGTACCGGTGCCGCGCCTATAGATAGGAATCCTTCACTTTCCAGAGCCAGGCCAGCAGGAAAACATAGGTAAGTATAAGGGCGAGCGCGGCCCCGCCCACCTTGAAAACCGGTATAAACAGCAGGCAGGCCGCGAAATTCACCAGCCCGCCGCCCCAGCTCATGAACAGCGAAAGCCTGGAAGCTTTCACCCCCTCGGAAAAAACTATCTGCGCCAGCGAACTGTGCGCCAGCGTTATAGCGCCGGCGACGGCGAAAAGCAGCATCAGCCAGCTCTGCATTCCGTACTGGTGCCGGCCCATCAGCGCCAGCACCGCGGCCTCCACCCCGATAAAGCACACTATGGCCGCCGGGGCCAGGCGCACCCAGCTCCTGACTGCTATTTCCCATAGTCTTTTGCGGTTGGTGCTGGCGGAAGCTTTCGGGAACAGTACGGTGCCTATTGCGTAGCCCAGATAGGCGGCAATGCCGATCGTGGCCGTATTGTAAGCGGCGTAGATCCCAACTTCTTTCGGCGCCAGGAAGGCGTTGATGATAAGCCCCTGCACGTTCATCATCAGGAAATAGCCGAGGCCGCTGCCGAAGGAGTAGGCGCTGTACTGCGCCAGCGCGCGAAATTTTTCCTTTTCCGGGAATGAAAGTTCGGTGGCGCAGCCGATCTTTGTCAGCCAGAAAAAGCCGATGCCGCCGAAAGCCGCTATGTAGGCATAAGCCATCGCTTCATAGGTCCGGCCGAAGTGATATACCGCAAAGAAAAAAACCGCCGCCAGCAGGACGCTGAAGCCGATCTCGCTCAGTCCTCGTTTTGAGAAATTACCGGCGGCCTGGAGCAGGCCGGAAGCCAGCAGAAAGGCGGCCGTGGCCAGGGCGTAGCAAAGCGCCAGCCCGAGCATCGCCGGAGAGATCCCGAAAAAAGCGCTCAGCGCCGTCCGGAACAGCAGCACAAAAGCCGTTGTCGCCAGCGCGAGCGCGAGGACCAGGGCCCCTGCCGCCGTGAAAACCCGGTCCCTGTCGGCCGGGTCCACCCCGTACCGGATAACGGCGCCGTTCAGCCCCGCGATGATAAAAGGGGAGAGCGCGGCTCCCGCGGAAACCAGAACGTTGATCTTCCCGAATTCCGCCGGGCCGAGCAGTCTGCCGGCGGCTATGCTGACCAGCGCCGAGATGATCTTGGCCAGCGCGAAACATAAGCCTATCCAGCTCAAATTCCGGATAAAGTCCCTGGCGCCCTGTTCAAGGCGTTCGCCGGCGAGGCGCCGGTAGAGGGAGTTGGTAACGTTGGTGCCGTTCTCGGTCATAGGTCCGGCTGTGCCGGCGGCCCGTCCGCTTTCCCGGGGGCTGCGCTCACCAAACCGGCGAATTGCCGGGAACTGAGGTGCGGCAGCAGCTCGTGGCCGTTGACCTCCAGCTCAAGGACAAGCGTGCCGTTGGTTTTCCGCAGCGCGAAGAAGGCCTCGCCGTCCCTGTATTTAGCGTTATTCTGGGCTATGAAAAGCCAGCCGCCTTCCGCCAGGTTGTTCCCCAGGTTCGCGATGGCGTCCCTCATCCGGGGTACGGAAAAGCCGATATTGCTCAGCACGTTGGCGCATTTTATTATGTTCGCCTTTCGCGGCAGGGAACCGGAAAAAATATCGAACGCGATCAATTCTGCCGCCTTGAACCTTTCCTCGAGCAGGGGGTTAAGGATCCTTATCACGCCCGCGTCTTCCGGTATGGGGCCGGCGGGTATCCCCGCGCACAGGTAGAACCCGGGCAGCTTGACGGCCAGCGCGCCGTTCTCGTTGTTATAAAAGAACCGCGCGAAGCCGCGGTCGCGGTAGCGGAAACAGCTCTGCCTGTCGGAAAGGATTATTTCGGCGTCTTTCGCCCCTGCGAGCAGGTTCGCGGCGGAGATACCGTCGGAAACGCCCGTTTCCAGCAGCAGGTCGCCCGGCCGCACCTTTTCCATTACGGCCCGGTCCGTCAGCGGGCTGCGGTTGACGGCGGTGGTCTTGTACGCGCCCCCGCTCCTGAACAGCGTCATGGCGCGGGAAAAAAGCCGCCCTTTCTCCTGCGCCGGCAGCCCTGAGGCGCGTATCTTTTCAAGTATGTCGGGGGTGAATTTCAGCCGCAGAAGAATGAGCGGCCATTTTAAGACGGGGCTTTCCAGGGCCGACAGGTAAAAATCGAGCAAAGGCAGCGCATCCACGCAGGGACCGCTTCTCATTATTATCTGTCTGATATCCGGCAGCATCGAGTCTGATTTTAGCAAATGCGGCAAAGCTTTTCAGGCGTTACCGGTATTTCCCCGGCAGGAGCGTGCCGGGCCGGCGCGGGCTATTCGTTTCCAATGGGCGGTCATATTGTTTTATAATTGCAGAAGAAGCTCAAATGACAAAAGAACTAGATCTGTCCGGAATGCGCAGGATCCTGGTGGTGAATTCCCGCTCCGGCCCGGCGAAGCTCGCCGGGCAGGTCATGTGGGGCGCCTGGGCCGTAGCCAGCTATTTTAAGACCGCCGTAAAAGACGCGGACGTTAAATATCTGGACGAGAACAACGAGGACGATTTTTTCGCCAAGTTCGCCGAAATCGTGAAGGACCGCGACACGGTCGGCTTCTCCGTGACCTCGATGCAGATAAAGTACACGCTGCCGCTCATCCGTTATATAAAGGAACATCATCCCGGCGTGCGCGTCATTACCGGGGGCATCCACCACATACTCTTTCCCGGCCAGGACCCCGGAAAGCTTATCGACGAGGTGGTAACGTACGAACTGCCCCGCGATAATTTCCTGTATGAATTCCTGCCGGAAAAGGTGCGCGAGGGCTACCGCAGGGACAGGGCCCAGGTCATCACCGGGTTCAATTGCTCGTTCAAGTGCGCCTTCTGCGTCAACAGCGTCAGGAACTGCCGCTACGAAGGCAAACCGGTGGATAAGATACTTGCTGATATCGATGACGTGGTAAAGTAATTCAGCACGCGCTAGATCTACTTCCGGGACGAGGATTTCTTCTTCGATATCGAAAAGGCGAAAGCCGTGGTCGCGCATATACTGGAGAAAGGGTACCGGTTCAAATGGGAGGCCACCTCCCGGGTCACGAATTTCACCGACCTGAAAATAAACGACGTCCTGCTCGACCGGATGGCAGGTTCCGGCTGCGTGCAGCTCCGCTTCGGAGTGGAGAGCGGTTCGCAGAAGACGCTGAACCACCTGCGCAAGGGCCAGACCGTGGCGCGGATAAAGCGCGCCGTGGTGGCTTGCGTCGGTCACGGCATCAGCGCCAACTGTTCGTTCATCACCGGCATTCCCGGCGAGACGGCCGCGGACCGGGAAGAAACTTACGCCCTGATCTCGGACCTGCACGCGCTCGGGCCGCTGGTGGAGATCTTGGGGCCGCAGGTCTACCGGCCTTATCCCGGCGGTACGCTGTACGAAGAGGTCAAGAAATACGGGCTGCATTTCCCGGCCAGCTTCGAGGAATGGGAAAATTTCTACGACAGCAACCCCACCGGCTCGGTCTTCGACGAAAGCCCCGGGTACCCGTGGCTGAGCGCCGGAGAGAATAAAAGTCTCCCCAAGGTGTGGGAGGTGGCGCATTACGGCCTGAACTGGAGCGCGGCCCGCAACCCGGTAAAGAAACTTGTCGGTTTCTGGTTCAAGAACCTGCACTGGCGGCCCCGCTGGTTCGGCGGCCCCGACCTCTGGCTGTTCATGTTCCTCCGCAAAAAACTTTTGAAGAACGGGATATAGTTCTCTCCCGGTGAACGAGCGCTCGGGCCGCCCCGGCAGGGACGCTTTTCAGCGCCGATTGTTTATAAACGCGTTTAAAAATTGTTTAATAGAGGTACTATGCTTAAAAAGATCGTTGAATCCTTTATCGGTACCAAGAGCGAGCGCGCCATGAAGACTATCCAGCCGATAGTCGACCAGATAAACGCCCTCGAGGAAGAAATTTCAAAACTTTCGGACGCCGAGCTGAAAGCCAAGACCCCGGAATTCAGAGAGTGCCTCGCCAAGGGCGAAACCCTCGACGACCTGCTGCCCGAAGCTTTCGCCTGCGTGCGCGAGGCCTCGAAGCGCACCATCAAGCTGCGCCATTACGACGTGCAGCTGACGGGCGGCATTGTGCTGCACCGCGGCAACATCGCCGAGATGCGCACCGGCGAAGGCAAGACGCTGGTCTCCACGCTGCCCGCCTACCTCAACGCCCTCACCGGTCACGGCGTGCATATCGTCACCGTCAACGACGACCTGGCCAAGCGCGACAGCGCTTGGATGGCGCCCGTGCACGAGTTCCTGGGCCTCACCGTGGGCTCCGTGCAGCACGACATGAAGAACGAAGAGCGCCGCGAGATGTACAACCGCGACATCACCTACATCACCAACAACGAGGTCGGCTTCGACTACCTGCGCGACAACATGGTGATGGACGCCGGCGAGCGCGTGATGCGCGAGCGCAACTTCTCCGTGGTGGACGAAGTGGACTCCATCCTGGTGGACGAGGCCCGCACGCCGCTGATCATCTCCGGCCCGGCCGAGGAATCCACCGACAAGTATTACCTGGTCAACCGCGTGATCCCGCTGCTCACGCCCCGCTTCATCACCGAGAAAGAGGAGATCGAGGCCAAGCGCGACGGGGTGGACCTGGGCGTGGGCTATGACGCCGTGATAGACGAGAAGAGCCACACCGCCACGCTGACCGAGGAAGGCGTGCGCAAGGCCGAGAAGATCCTGGGCGTGGGCAACATCTACGACGACGTCAGCTCCGAATGGGCCCATCACCTTACGCAGGGGCTGCGCGCCTACCACCTGTTCAAGCTGGACGTGGCCTACGTGGTGAAGGACGGCGAGATCGTCATCGTGGACGAGTTCACCGGCCGCCTGATGCCGGGCCGCCGCTGGTCCGACGGGCTGCACCAGGCCATAGAGGCCAAGGAGAACATGCGGATAAAAGAGGAGAACCAGACCCTCGCCACCATCACGTTCCAGAACTATTTCAAGCTGTACAAGAAGCTGTCCGGCATGACCGGCACCGCCATGACGGAGGCGGACGAGTTCTGGGAGATCTACCACCTGGATGTGGTGGAGATCGAGCCCAACCGGCCGCTGGTGCGCAAAGATTCCCCGGACCGCATCTACCGCACCGAGCGCGAAAAGAACAACGCCGTGGTGGCTGAGATAGAGGAGCGCTGGCGCAAGGGCCAGCCTATGCTGGTGGGCACGCGCTCCATAGAGAAATCCGAAAAGTACGCCACCATGCTGCGCGTGAAAGGCATCCCGCACCAGGTGCTGAACGCCAAGTACCATGAGATGGAGGCGCAGATAATCTCGCAGGCCGGCCGCAAGGGCCAGGTCACCATCGCCACCAACATGGCCGGCCGCGGCACCGACATCGTGCTGGGCGGCAACCCGGCCGAGCCGGGCGAGCAGGCGTTCGTTACCGAAGCCGGCGGCCTGCACGTGATGGGCACCGAGCGCCACGAGAGCCGCCGCATCGACAACCAGCTGCGCGGCCGCTGCGCGCGCCAGGGCGACCACGGCTCGTCGGTGTTCTACGTTTCGCTGGAGGACGAGCTGATGCGCCTGTTCGGCAGCGAGCGCATCTCGATGATAATGGAGAAGCTGGGCATGGAAGAGGGCGAGGTGATAGAGTCCGCCCTGGTCAGCCGCCAGATAGAGGGCGCCCAGAAGCGCGTGGAAGGCATGAACTTCGACGCCCGCAAGCAGCTGCTGGACTACGACAACGTGATGAACAAGCAGCGCCTTGCCATCTACGAGCTGCGCAATATCGTCCTCGACGGCCTCGAAGTGGGCGAGCGCGTGAAGAAGATGATACACGAGTCCGTGCTGGAACAACTGGACATCAACGCCCCCGCGGAGCAGGCCGCGCAGCTGTGGAAGCTGGACGTGCTCAACGTCTACCTTAAAAAGACCTTCGGTTTCGAAGTAACCTATACCGCCGACGAGGTGCACGTGCTGATCAGGCCCGCCCTGGAAGAGGCGGTCATGCAGCGCGTGAACGCGGCCTTCGACGTGCGCGTGGCCGACTTCGCCGAGCGCAACGTGAACTTCGCCGAACTGGAGCGCGTGCTGCTGCTGCAGATCATGGACCACGTGTGGAAGAACCACCTTTACGACCTGGACCACCTGAAGAAGGGCGTGGGCCTGCGCGCCTACGGCCAGAAGGACCCGCTGATAGAATACCAGAAGGAGTCCTACGCTTTGTTCGAGACCATGCTCGGACGCGTGCGCGACCAGATGGTGGAGTACGTGTTCCACGTGCAGCTGCCGCCGCGCCCCGTTGCGCGCCCGGTGGCGGTAGAGGGCGCGCCGGCGGCGGCGCCGGCCAGGCCGGCCCCGGCGGCGGCGCCGTCGCCGGCCTCCAAGTTCGTCAACGATAAAGTGGGCCGCAATGATCCCTGTCCCTGCGGCTCCGGTAAGAAATATAAAAAGTGCCACGGCGCGGGCTAGCGGCGCGCGGCGGCCGCCTGGCGGCGGAGAGCGGCGGATAAGATGATAACTCCCGGAATGGTCCGCTCTTTTTTCTCTTCCGTGTCAGCCGCAGGCCGGTCCAAAGCGGCGGCCCGGCTGCTGCCCGCGCTGACCTCCGTACTCCTGATCCTCAGTTACCCTAAATTCGACCAGGGCTGGCTGGCCTGGCTGGCCCTGGCGCCGCTGACCTATTACATCCTGGGCTGCCGCAGCGTCAAGGCCGCCCTGGCCGGCGGCTTCGGCGCCTGGTTCCTGTTCTATCTCGGGCTGCTTTACTGGATCTATCACACCATGCGGGCCGGCGGCGTGGAGCCGGCCGTCAGCGCGCTGGGGCTGGCGCTGCTGGCAGGGCTGCTGTCCGTGGAATTCGCGCTGCCGGCCGCCTTCGGCTTCTATCTTAAAAAAGCGGGACCCGGCGCGTGGCCTTACGTGTTCGCGGCCGGCTGGGTTGTGATGGAGTGGGCCAAGGTCTCGGTGAATTTGAAGGGCGTCTGGTTCCCCTGGTTCACGCTGGCCTATACGCAGTGGCAGTATACCAGTCTTATCCAGGTCGTTTCCGTGACCGGCCTTTACGGGCTGAGCTGGGCCGTCTGTTTCACCGGCGCGCTGGCCGGCGTAACCCTTTTCGGGCGCGTCGGCCCGCTGCGCGCGCTGCTGCGCCTGGCGCCGGCGGCGCTGGTGATCGGCGGGCTGGGGCTGTACGGCGCCGGCGTGCTGAAAAAAATACAGGCGCCGGCCGGCGCGGTGGCGCTTAAGGCCGCGCTGCTCCAGCCCTCCATAGCTCTTTACGACAAATGGGAGCCCGCCCGCGCCTCGGAGATAGAGGCCCGCATAGAGGGGCTGGTGAAAAGCGCCGCCGGCTCCGACCTGGTGGTCTGGCCGGAGAACGCGCTGCCGGGCTGGATAGAGGAGAAGCGCTGGGGCGGCTGGGTGTCCCGGCTGGCCAGGGAGGGGAAGGCTTACAACCTGGTGGGTTCGGTCTCCCGCGGCGACGGCCGCCGCGTGGCGGCTTTCCTTATAGACCCGGCGGGCGCGCAGGCGGCGGATTATCACAAGCGGGTGCTGGTGCCGTTCGGGGAATATGTGCCCTTCAGGGACCTGCTGGGAAAATTCGTCGGGCCCGTGGCCGCCATGGGCGAATTTTACCCGGGCGCTCCGGAGCAGCAGCTGATGACGGTAAAGGGCGTCACGACCTCGGCCGTGATCTGCTATGAATCCGTTTTCCCTTTCCTGTTCCGCAGCGACGCCGCGCGCGGGGCGCAGCTGTTCGTGAACATCACCAACGACGGCTGGTACCTGGACACCGCCGCGCCCTATCAGCACCTGCTGGTGAACGTGTTCCGGGCCGTGGAAACCCGCCGGCCCGTGCTGCGGGCGGCCAACAACGGCGTTTCGGCCTTCATCGACCCCTACGGCCGGATAACCTCCCGGCTCGCGCTCAATGCCGTGGGGGTTCTCAGCGCCGCTCCGGAAATAGACCCGGCGGCCGCGCAAAGCTTCTATGTGCTCAACGGCGATTTCTTCGTTTACGGCTGCATGATGCTCTGCGCCGCTTTCCTGCTGGCGGTGCTGTTCCTTTAACCCGATGCGCATCGTATTTTCAAAAAAATATACCGTTAAGGACCAGGGCCACGTGTTCCGTGCGGACAAGTTCGAAGCCGCCCTGCGGCGCCTGCTGGCGGCCGGGCTGATCTCGCGCCGCGACGTTACGGAGCCCGCGCGCCCGTCGCGCCGGGACCTGGAGCTGGCGCATACGCGGCGCTGGGCGGCCAAGAACCTCAGTTGCGCGTTCACGCCGGCGGATTCGGCCCGGGCCGAGCTCGAGCTGACCCCGGCCGTGGCCGGGGCCCATCTGATGAACGTGGGCGGCACCATCCTGGCCGCGCGGCACGCGCTGGAGACCGGCGTGGGCCTGAACTGCGGCGGCGGCGCCCATCACGCGTTCAGGGGGCGCGGCGGCGGCTTCTGCCTGCTCAACGACATGGCCGTGGCCATAAAAAAACTTCTTAAAGAGGGGAGGATAAAGCGCGCGCTGGTGATAGATCTCGACGTGCACCAGGGCGACGGCACGGCCGCTATTTTCCGCCGGGACGGGCGGGTGTTCACGTTCTCCATGCACCAGCGCGGCCTTTACCCGGAAAAAAAGGAAAAGAGCTCTCTGGACGTGGAGCTGCCTGCGGGCACGGGCGACGCGCGCT
Organism: Elusimicrobiota bacterium; assembly: GCA_026388125.1. Lineage (GTDB taxonomy): Bacteria > Elusimicrobiota > Elusimicrobia > Elusimicrobiales > UBA9959 > UBA9959. The sequence continues at coordinate 21,862 of JAPLKJ010000296.1, read as the reverse complement.
ACCTGGCGGCGCTTAAGGAAAATCTCCCGGACGTTATAGCGCGCGCGCGGCCCGACTTCGCGGTCTACGTGGCCGGCGCCGACGTTTATAAAGGCGACCTGCTGGGCGGCCTGAAGCTGACCATAGGCGGGATAAGGAAAAGGGACGCTTACGTTCTCGGGGAATGCCGCCGCAGCGGGCTGCCGGTGGCCGTGGTCCTGGGCGGCGGTTACGCCAAAAAGTTCGCCGACACGGTGCGCATACACGCCGGCACGCTGGCGGCCGCTATCCGGGAATGGCGGCGCAAGCCATAAGCCGGAAAATAAAGTTCCGGAACGGGAGGGGAAACCCTCAGCGCGTTCCGGAACTTTGAGCCTGCCAGGTACGGCTAGACGTTAAACTTGAAGAAACAGATGTCCCCGTCCTTCATCACGTATTCCTTGCCTTCGGAGCGGATCAGGCCTTTTTCCTTCAGCGCCTTCTCCTCTTTGTACTTCATGATGTCGTCGAAGGAATAGACCTCGGCGCGGATGAAGCCTTTCTCGAAATCCGTGTGGATGCGGCCCGCGGCCTGCGGGGCCTTCAGGCCGCGCTTCAGGCTCCAGGCGCGCACCTCGTCCTCCGAGCCGGCGGTGAAGAAGCTGATGAGGTCCAGCAGCCGGTAGCCGGCCAGCGCCATCTTCTCGAGGCCGGTATAGTCCTCGCCGAGGTCCTTTAAAAATACGGCTTTCTCCTCGTCGGGCAGCTCGACGATCTCGGACTCTATCTTGGCGGAGATCTCCACCAGGATGGCGCCGCGGGCCTTTATGAAGTCGCGCAGTTTCCCCAGTACCGCCTGGTCGGGCTGTTCCGAAGTGTTGGCCACGAAAAAAGCGGGTTTCACGGTAAGCAGGTTGAAGTCGCGCACTTCCTCAATGGTATAGCCGGCGTCGCGGGCGGGCTTGCCGTCGGCCAGCAGCGCCTTGAGCTTCTCGAGCCGCACTTTCTTCTCTTCTGCGTCCTTGGTCCTGGCTTTCAGGTCGCGCTGGTTCTTCTCCAGCGCCTTGTCCACGGTTTCCAGGTCGGCCAGCATCAGCTCGGTCTCTATCACCTCGATGTCGCGTATGGGGTCCACTTCGCCCAGCACATGCACCACGTCCGGGTCCTTGAACACGCGCACCACCTGCACTATGGCGTCCACCTCGCGGATGTTGGCCAGGAACTTGTTGCCCAGGCCCTCGCCCTTGGAGGCGCCTTTCATCAGGCCGGCGATGTCGACGAACTTTATATAGGAAGCCACTTTCTTCGGGGGTTTGAACAGGTCGAACAGCGCGTCCAGGCGTTTGTCCGGCACCGGCACCACGCCCACGTTGGGGTCGATGGTGGTAAAGGGGTAGTTGGAGGAGGCCGCGCCGGCGCGGGTGAGCGCGTTGAACAGCGTCGACTTTCCCACGTTGGGCAGACCTACAATGCCGATTTCCATGTTATATCCTTAAAGCCGCGGAAGGCGTAAAAACCAGAATGAATTATAACAATTTTAGGCGCGGCCTTATAGCGGCGCGCGCTTTGTGCGCCTGTGGGAAAACAGCTAAAATAACCTTATATGGAAAATAACGCTTCACTGGAAAAACCCGCCGCCGCTGCCGCCTTCCCCGCCAACTACCTGCCCGCCGAGGTGGAACCGGCCTGGTGCGGAAAGTGGGAGCAGGAAAAGCTCTATCATTACGACGCGGCCCGGCCCCGCAAAGACACCTTCGTAGTGGACACCCCGCCGCCCACCGTTTCGGGCGAACTCCATATAGGCCACGTTTTCAGCTACGTGCAGACCGACATCCTGGTGCGCTACCAGCGGATGCTGGGCAAGAACATTTTTTATCCCATGGGCTGGGACGACAACGGCCTCCCGACGGAGCGCCGCGTGCAGAACCTGTTCGGCGTGCGCTGCGACCCCGCGCTGCATTACAAGCCGGATTTCAAGTCTTCCGGCGCCAAGAAGGACCTTAAGGATTACGAGCACGTCTCGCTCCGCAATTTCCTGGAGCTCTGCGAGCAGCAAACGGCGGTGGACGAAAAGAAGTACGAGGCGCTGTGGCGCCGCTTCGGCCTGTCCGTGGACTGGCGGCAGACCTATTCCACCGTGGGCGAGCATTGCCGCAAGACCTCACAACTGTCTTTCCTGGACCTGTTCAACAAAGGCCACGTTTACAGCGCCGAGGCGCCCACGCTGTGGGATACCACTTTCAAGACCGCCGTGGCGCAGGCCGAATCCGAGGACCGCGAGGTCTCGGGCCTTTTCCATGACATCAAGTTCGGCGTGGAGGGCGGCGGGGAGTTCGTGATAGCCACCACGCGCCCGGAGCTGCTGGCGGCCTGCATAGCCGTAGTGGCCCACCCGGACGACGAACGCTTCAAGCCGCTGTTCGGCCATCGGGCCGTAACGCCGCTGTTCGGCGCGCGCGTGCCCATAATGCCTTCCTACCACGCCGATCCCGAAAAGGGCACCGGCATCATGATGATCTGCACGTTCGGCGACATCGCCGACGTGGAATTCTGGCGCAAGGAGCGGCTGCCCATGCGCCAGATAATAGGCCGCGACGGCCGGCTGGCCCCGGCCGAGTTCGGAGGGCCGGTGTTCGACAGCGCCGACCCCGCCGCCGCCAACGCCGTCTACGCCCAGTTGGCGGGCCTGTACGCCAAGCAGGCCCGCACCAGGACCGCCGCGCTGCTGAAAGAAGCCGGCGCGCTGGTAGGCGAGCCCAGGCCCATTCAGCAGGCCGTGAAATATTACGAGAAAGGCGACATGCCGCTGGAATTCGTGCCGGCCCGCCAGTGGTACATAAAGATCCTCGCCAACAAGCCGGCGCTGCTGGAGCAGGGCAGAAAAGTGGCCTGGCATCCTGAGTACATGTTCAAGCGCTATGAGCAGTGGGTGGCGGGCCTCAACCAGGACTGGTGCATCAGCCGCCAGCGGTACTTCGGCGTGCCGTTCCCCGTGTGGTACCCGGTGGACGCTGAAGGGAACACCGAGTTCGCCAAGCCCATAGTGGCGGCGCCGGAAAGCCTGCCGCTGGACCCTCAGACCGACTGCCCTCCCGGGTATACCGAGGAGCAGCGCCACAAGCCGGGCGGTTTCACCGGCGACAATGACGTGATGGACACCTGGGCCACGTCTTCCCTTACGCCGATGGTCTCCAGCCATTGGGCGGACGACAAGCAGCGCCACGGGAACCTTTTCCCGGCCGACCTGCGCCCGCAGGCGCACGAGATCATCCGCACCTGGGCCTTCTACACCATCACCAAAGCCTGGATGCACGAAAATTCCGTGCCCTGGTACAACGCCGCCATCAGCGGCTGGGTGGTGAGCCCCGACAAGGGCAAGATGAGCAAATCCAAGGGCAAGACGGTCTCGCCCGACGACCTGCTCAAGACCTACTCCGCCGACGCGCTGCGCTACTGGGCCGGCAAGGCGAAGCTCGGCCAGGACACCGTGTACGACGAGAGCGTGTTCAAGGTGGGCATGCGCCTGGCCACCAAGCTCTTCAACGCCTCCAAGTTCACCATGATGCAGCTTGGTAGCCCCGCCGCGGCCGGCGCGCATCTGAACGCCGCCGACATCACCGAGCCTTTGGATAAAGCCTGGATGGAGCACATGAAGGCGCTGGCGGAAGCTTCCCGCGAGGATTTCGCCAATTACGATTACGCGGCCATGCTGCTTTACACTGAGACCGCGTTCTGGGACTTCTGCGACAATTACCTGGAGCTGGTGAAGAACCGCGCCTATTCCGGCACGCCCGCGGCCGCGCGCTCTGCCTGCGCGGCGCTGGAGTGGACGCTGGGCGTGTTCCTGCGCCTGTTCGCGCCGTTCCTGCCTTTCATCACCGAGGAAGTGTGGGGCTGGTCGTTCGCCGCAAGCCTTGGCCAGCCCTCCGTGCATAAAGCCCCGTGGCCTGCGGCCGCGGAAATGCCTTGCGCGCCGGGCGACCTGAAGGTGCTGGCCGTCACGCGCAAAGTGCTGGAAGCCGTGCGCACCAAGAAAGCCGCCGAGAAGCGCAGCGTGAAATGGCCGGTGGCGAAACTGGCCGTGCAGTGCGGCCCGGCGCAGGCCGCCGCGCTGAAGCTGGCCCTCGAGGACCTGCTGCTGGCCGGCTGCGTGGACCGCGCCGGGCTGGCCATAGAGGGAACCGGTTCCGACGATAAAGACCCGTCGGTAACCGTGGAGCTGGGCGCCGCGTAAAAGCTAAGGGCAGTAAAAAGAAAAAACCGGTTCCTTTGGGGAACCGGCTTTCTTTTTATGCCGCCGGTGAATTTTGGCGGCCCCTACGGGATTCGAACCCGTGATCTCTGCCTTGAGAGGGCAGCGTCCTAACCGCTAGACGAAGGGGCCGTACCTGTAAATTATATCAAATACCCCGCTACCATTTGGGAGGCCGGGGGTTAAAACAGCAGCTTTACGGTCAGCTGATAGATCATGGCCGACCTGTTCTGAAGGTCTTTGTATTCAGTGTTCAGCGCCGAAACTTCCACGCCCGTTTCCACGCAGTCGTAGAACAGTGCCGAGGCGTTGGCTATGGCGGTGGAGTTCCTCGTTTTGCCCTTGGTCAGCACTTTGGAATTCCTCGGATCGTCCACGCCGTAGATCAGGTTGAACCAGAGCGTATCTTTCGGCTTGAACTTAAGCGCCAGGTAGCCGCCTTTCCCGGGCACGGCGTTGGCGCCGTAGCCGGTATTGCCGAGACCGCCCAGGAAATCCGAAAGGTTCCGGCCTGCCCAGGCTTCGCCGTAAACGGTAAAGGGCGAGAGCGGCACATTGAAGCCCGCTACCAGCACCGAGCTGTCCGCGGTCTGCGCGCTGAAGGTGCTTTTCCAGACGCCGGCCGCGCCGGCCACGCTGAACCTGGCCTTGCCGAATTCTTTCTCTATCTTGCCCTGCACGCCGGGCAGGGCGGAACGGGTGCCTTCCGCGTCGGTAAGTTTGGCGGAGGGCCGCACCACGGCGGCTATAATTTTAAGTTTCCTTACCGGGACGTAGGTGGCGCGCAGCTGCGGCGCCCTGGACCACAGCGCCCCGGAATGGCCGAGGAAATAATCGTTATAGGTTTCGGGGATGTCGGCGGTTATCGGGTAAAAGGTCTGGCCGGCCAGTATCTCGGTCTTGCCCGTTTTGAACGCCACATAGGCGTGGCGCAGGCGCACATCGGCGGTAGTGCCGGCCGTGCCGCCCAGGCTCTCGGTCAGGCCCAGGAAATCCATCTCTATCTTTCCGTTCACGCTGGCGCCGCTGCTTATGTTCATGCCGAAGCGGGTGCCCCTGGCCGAAGCGCGGAACGCTTTGTCCGCGCGGCCGGCGGCGTAGGTGCGGTACTCGTTGGTGCCGGTGCCGTGGTCGGAATAGCTGATATCGGTTTTGACGAAGCCGTAAATATCCACCTTGAGCTTGGAGGTGGCTTCGGCGGAGGCCTGCGCGCACGCACAGAAAAGCAGCAGGGCCGGGAGCAGTAGCTTGTTCATTCGTTTTATCCTTGTTGAAGGTATACCGGGCAAAAAAAAACAGCCGACGGAGAGAATTGAACTCTCGCCCTACCGCTTACAAGGCGGGTGCTCTACCGCTGAGCTACGTCGGCGTTCTTCATTGACAATTCTACAATATTTCGCGCTGTGCTAAAGTGGCGTGGTGCGGTCAGTGGTGCAATTCGAGAAGAACCGGAAAGCAACTTAATCACCGCAAATATATTTTTTTGTTGTTTAATAGGTGTAAACAATCTTTTTTATATTTTGCCCTTTAGCATCAAAGTGATCTTCGCTTTTTATTTCATTATTTTTGTCATACTCATACTTAATTAGTTCTTTGAGTGACTTTTTTGAACCAGTGACTTCGTTCTTCTCTTCTTGCACACAGTTGTCGCCCTTATAAATATAATCCACCACTGTGACGCGAGTTACCTCTTTTTCTTCCAGATGGCGAGTATTCTTGACTCTTTTTTCCTCCTTTATCTTGTTTTTTTCGTCGATTGTTCTGGTAATCTTAATTGTGGTTTTAGAGTCATCCCCGAGGTATTCAGAATATATAAGTAGTCCGTTTTTATCATATGTAAATTTTTCATCTGAAGGCTCAAATGGAGCGTCACGTTCAATCAATAAACCATTGTCATTGTATGTATACGTAATATCTTCGTCTTTAATTCCCCCGGTTTTTGGGTCGACATTAGATTGCAAAATCTGCTTCGTCTTATCACTATATTTGATTATTGATATGCGTGAGTTTTGGCCGTAAGGGGATTTCTCTGTAATTTTAATCAGCTTATTGTCAGCATACTCATACACGGTCTCCGTCTTAATATTCTGCTCCCCGTTAATTATAGAATTGCTCTCATGAATCAAATGCCCCGCTTTATCATAAATATAGGTTGTTTCATAGGTTTTGGATCTGTGTTTCCTGGTTTCAATAGCAGATAAATATTTGACGTTCTTATTTGTCAGGCTATAATTACTCCATAGACTATAATTGCCCCAAATATCTAACTGATTATTGGCTATCGCGTGAACCTTTAATGCTACAGTGAGCAGCACGATTACCCCAATCAATTTCTTTATCATCAGTAATACCTCAAACCCTGTCTCTTAGTGGTTCCCCAAACTAAGTTCTATTATATCCTTTTGGCTTTGTGGCATTAAGCCCTGAAGTGGTGCAATTCCTGGTGCAATCCGACCAACTGATTCCAACGTAATCAGGCTTACTCTGACGAAATTAGGTTTTGGGTTTACGACGGGGAACTAAGCCGGGCTCACTCCAACTGAATACTTCTGCGGGCTTACAAGGCGGTTGCTCTACCGCTGAGCTACGTCGGCATTTCTCATTGACAATTCTACAATATTTCGTGAAGCGCTAAAGCGGGGCGGTGCAATGTATGGTGCCATCCGGGGAAACGGACCGGGTGCAGGCGGTTCTGGCGCTGCTTTCGAATTATTGAATAATCGGCAAAAATTGTATAGGCTACCTGGATACCCCATATGTCGATAATCTTCAACTCCGTGGATTTCGAATGGCCGAACGGCAGCGCGGTATTCAAAGGCCTGAGCCTTTCGCTGGAGTCGGGCAGGAAATACGGCCTCATCGGCCCTAACGGCATCGGCAAATCCACGCTCGCGCGGCTGGCGCAGGGCAGGCTTTCTCCCGCAGCCGGCCGGATAAAAAAAGATTCCCAGGTGGCCTATTTCGACCAGATAGAGCCCCCGCCAGATATAACGGTGGAAGAGTATCTTTCCGGGCTGTGGGCAGGCATCGCCCCGGCCGACGCCGGCACGGTGGCGGCCCTGCAGAAAGACATAAACCCGTCGGCCTCCTGCGCCTCCCTGAGCGGCGGCGAGTGGACCAGGGTGCGGTTCCTTAAACAGCTGGCGTCGGGGGCCGACTTCATAGTGCTGGACGAGCCTACTAACAATCTCGACAGGCAGGCGCGGGAAAGCGTGCTGGCTTTCGTCCGCCTTACGCGCCGCGGGCTGCTTATAATTTCGCACGACAGGGAACTGCTGGACGAAGCGGACGCCATCCTGGAGCTGTCCAACCAGGGGCTGGCCGTTTTCGGCGGGAACTGGACCTTTTATGAAGGCGAGCGCGCCCGGGAGCGGGCCCGGCTGGCCGGCGACCTGGACCAGGCCGCACGGGAGCGCGACAAAGCGGCCGGCGAAAGGGCCGACAAGCTGCGCGCCCAGGAAAAGCGGATGCGCCGCGGGCAGAAGGCGGCCGCCAAGGGAGGGGCGCCGAAGATCCTGCTCGGCGGCAAAAAAATGCGCGCGCAGAAAACCATGGGCAAAATACGGTCGGCCGCCGACGAGGACATTCAGGCGAAAGTGGATTCCGCCCGCAGCGCCTTCGAGCGGCAGAAGACAGACCCCGTCATCTACGCGGAGTTTCCGGAGACCGCCCTGCCCGCCTCCAAGCTGGTGTTCGCCGCGCGCGACCTGAACTTCAGGTACGCGGGCATGGAACGCGACCTTTGGGCGCAGAGCGTGACGTTCGAGATGCACGGGCCCGCGCGCATAGCCATAGCGGGGCGCAATGGTTCGGGCAAGACCACCTTGCTCAACCTGCTCACCGGGTTCAGGGAGCTGGACGGCGACATCTCCGGCGAGCTGAAGCTGGGCGGCGTGGCTTACGGCTTCGTGGACCAGAACTCCACCTTGCTCGACGCCGGGCGCAGCGTGCTGGACAATGTAAGGAGCGGTTCCAGGAAGACCGAGGTGGAGGTGCGTAACCTCCTGGCCCAGTTCCTGTTCCAGGGCGACAAGGCCCTTCAGCGCGTGGACACTTTAAGCGGGGGAGAAAGGCTGCGGGCGTCGCTGGCCAAGATACTTATCTCCGACCCGCCGCCGCAGCTGCTGATACTGGACGAGCCCACCAATAATCTCGATATCGTGAACCTCGAATTCCTGGAGGCCGCCCTGGCCCGCTTCGAGGGCGCGCTGCTCGTGATCTCCCACGACCTTACTTTTCTAAAAGGGATCGGGGTCACCGGCGAATTGCGTTTAGAATAGTAGAGGGGACGAAGCGTCCCCGGCCCTCAGGCCAGGTGTCTGGCGCAGTCGGCGGCCAGCGTCATTGTCCGCTTCAGGCGGCCGGGCTCGGGGTGCCCGGCGCAGGAAACGCCCAGGACCAGGCGGCCTTTATCCAGCAGCAGGTAGGAAAAATCCGTGCCGGCACCGAGCATCGGCCCGCCTGGGCCGCCTATTACCGCCAGCAGGGACGGGGCGGCTTCGGGGGGGTCGCAGTAAACACCGTATTTCTCCCAGCCCGCGGGCGCCTCGGCCCGCGGCAGGGTGAGCGGCGCGCCAAAAGGCCGGTTGAAATATCCGGCCGGGTGCACCAGCAGCCGGCGCCCGTCCCAGCCGGCGGCCGCGCAGCTTATCTCCAGATAGAAACCGGCGGGGCAGTTCTCCTGCGCTTCGGTCTGGTTCACGTTCACCAGCGTTTCCACGCCTTCCCACACGCCGCGGGCGTCGTATCTGCCGTCCTTGCCCAGCAGGCCGCTGTCGGCGGGAGTGAAGCCGAATGGCCGCAGCGTCTCGAGGATGTCCGTGTTGGTCTGGTACGCCATGCCGTAATATCCGGCGTAGACGCTTGCGGCCAGGCCTGCCAGGCCGAGGAAAGAATAGATGTTCCACCGGGTCGGCATATCGGAGGCGCCGGAAAGCTGCTGGATCAGCGTGATAACGCTGACCATGCCCCCGAATAGAGCCGCCGCGCTGAGCAGCAGGCGCAGCGTGTTGGAAAGGCCGGCCGCTCCTTTCAGGCGGGCGTAGCCTGCCACGTAGACCAGCCCCGCGGCCAGGATGAATCCCGAAAAACCCAGCGTCCAGTAGTTAAACCCGCCGGGGGAGAACTCCAGCCCCACCGCGCCGGCAACGCCCGCTGCTATGCAGATGAAGCGCAGCCGTATCTCGGTCAGCTCGTTCTCGATCTTACTCTCCCCGCGCAGCAGCTCCTTCAGTTTCGAGGCCGCCAGGGCGAACCGGTAGGCCGGGAACAGCACCAGCAGCAGGCCGGCGCCCATCAGGGTCAGCGCAACTCCCAGCGCGTTTTCGGAGTAATGCGGACCATGCAGCCTGAAATAACCGGCGGCCATCAGCAGCAGGCCAGCTATCAGCGAGATCTTTTCAGTCATAAGTTGAAATTCCCCGTTTGCAGCGTATTTCCATAGAGTATACTGCTCCCTCCGAGCAGAAGCAAGGGAGGGGGGACGCTTGACGAAATGACTTATCATTAACGATCCGTTTTGGGTATGGATAAATAATCATATCGTCAAGCGTCCCCTTACGCCCGATTATTTGGTAATCTTTCTTCTATGAACGCGCGCCTTAAGGCTGAAATTATCTGCACCGGCTCGGAACTGCTCGGCGGCAAGCTGAACCTGTACGTGCCACTTTTTCATGAACGCCTGGCGCCGCTGGGCTTCGCGATAACGCGCGAACAATCCTGCGGGGACGGGCTCGGGGACATAGCCTCCTGCATGCGGGGCGCGCTCGGGCGCGCCGACCTGGTGCTGGTCTGCGGCGGGCTGGGCCCCACTTTCGACGACCTTACCCGGGCCGCCGCGGCGCGGGTGTTCAGGCGCTCCATTTACCACTCGAAGGAATGCGAAAGCATGCTGCGCGCGAGATACGGGGCGCGTGTGCGGCTGCCCAATCTCAAGGACCAGTGCCGGCTGGTGGCCGGGGCGAAGTATATCAGGAACGACAACGGCACCGCTTTCGGCGAGCTCCTGCGCAAAGGGCGCAAGCTGATGGTGCTGCTGCCGGGGCCGCGGCTGGAATGGGAGCCCATGTTCGGGCAGTCCCTGAACGCGGAAATACGGGCGGCATTCCCCGGCGCGCCGGCAGTAGCTTCGGTGAAATTCAAGATAGCCGGCCTCTGGGAGCCGCAGGCCGAGGCGCTGCTGCGCCCGGTGATGAAAAGATTTCCGACCGCTGCGTACACCATTCTGGCCGGGCCGTACACGGTGGAATTCACGGCCTCCGCGCCGGCGGGCTCGGGTTTGACGGAGAAAATAAAAGCGGCCGCCGTGAAAATACTGGCGGAGAAGATCTACGGCTTTGACGACGAAACGCTGGCTTCAGCCGTGGGGAAAGAACTCGCCGCCGCGGGAAAGACCGTAGCCACGGCCGAGTCATGCACCGGCGGGCTGGTATCGGAGCTGCTTACTTCCGTGCCGGGCAGCTCGGCCTATCTGCAGGGCGGCGCTGTTGCCTATTCCAACGCCGCCAAAATAAAACTGCTGGGGGTGCGCTCCGCCACGCTGAAAAAATACGGCGCAGTGTCCATGCAGAGCGCGCGGGAAATGGCGCTGGGCGCGCGGAAACTTTTTAAAAGCGATTACGCCCTGGCGGTTACCGGTATCGCCGGGCCCGACGGCGGCACGGCCGCCAAGCCTGTCGGCCTGGTCTATTTCGCGCTGGCTGGAAAAAAAGGCGTAAAAGTGTTCCGGCGGCAATTTTCCAAGACTCGCGCCTACGTACGGGCCTGCGCCGCGAATTTCATCCTGGATGAACTGCGGAAAACAATTTAGGAGGTGGGGACGTATTTGACTATTTGACTATCTATTAACAAAGCCAAAGTTTCGTCCGCAAATAGTCAAATACGTCCCCTCCCCTTGAGTTAGTAAAAGGAGATACAGTTATATGAAAACTATCGTGTGCGCGCTGATGTTGCTGGGCGGGAACTGCATGGCGGCCGAAACGGCCGGGAACTGGGAATTCCCCGCGGCGGGAATAACCGCGGTGCAGGTTCAGACCGAGTCGGGTGATATTAAATTTATTCCGGCGGCCGGCGCCGCCGTAAAAGCCCAGCAGACAGGCGAATATAAAGCGGATAAATGCGAAATAACGGCCGAGGTCCGCGGCGGGGTGGTTTTCCTAGCCGCAAAAACGAAGAAAGCTAAATGGTTCAAGCTGGGCATGGACGGCTGCAAAACCGGCTTTTCCGTGACGGCTCCCGCCGGCTTGAAACTTAATATAAAGACCGGCGCCGGCAGCGTAGAGGCCGGGGCTTTCACCGCCGGGGCGGAGGTCGTCTCCGGGGCGGGCGGCGTAAAGTTCGCGGGGCTGGCCGGGGCGCTGGACCTTACCAGCGGCGCAGGGCGGATCTCCGGCGAGATCTACTCCGAAGCTTTCCAGTGCAAGAGCGGGGCCGGCACGGTGGACCTGGCCTGGACCAGGGCGCCCAAGGCCGGCTCGGCTTCGATAAAATCGGGCGCGGGCACCATAAAACTGGCTTTCCCGGCCGACAGCAAGCTTAAGATCAGCCACAGCAGCGGGGCCGGCAGCTTCAACAGCGAGCTGGCCAGCGACAGCGCCGCCGCTTTCAAACTGGACGTAAAGACCGGCGCCGGCAGCGTGGATATTAAGAAGCGCTGAAAACGCCGATTTTGTATTATTAGCTCAATGTCCCCAGTCAGAAAATTTACCTGGGAAATGCAGGTATTCCGCCTGGGCCGGCGCCTCTATTACCTGACGCTCGGCCTGGTCCCTTTGCTTCAGTTTAACGGGAAAGCGGGATAACTGTAATGCCGCGCAATAAACAAGACCTGGCGCAGGTACGGAAGCCTAACCGCTGGCTGGAAGCCGCTATCCTGGCGGCCGCCGTGGCCGCCGCTTTCGGCAACTCCCTGCCCAACGCTTTTGTTTTCGACGACCGGCGGGTGATAGTTGAGAACAGGAAAGTGACGCAGGCTGATATACAGGGGCTCTGGACGGAGCCCGCCTCCTGGTTCCCGGACAAGGACGATACTGTCTGGCGGCCCCTTACCTCTACCAGCTTCGCCCTTAACTGGAAGCTTAGCGGGCCGGACCCCGCGGCTTTCCGCGCGGTTAACCTTGCGCTCCACGCGGCCAACAGCGTTCTTATTGTACGCCTGGCGGAGTTCATGGGGCTGGCCGGACCGGTGCCGCTGCTCGCCGGGCTGCTGTTCGCGCTGCACCCCATACATACCGAGGCGCTCAATTCCATAGTGGGCCGGGCCGATCTCCTGGCTACGCTGTTCGTGCTGCTGGCCTGCCTGGCTTACGGCCGCGGGCGGCGCCTTTGGGCTGCGGGCTTCTTCGCGCTAGGCCTGCTTTCCAAGGAAAGCGCCGCCACCTTCATACTGCTGGTTCCCGCGCTCGCCTGGCTGAAGCCTGCCGCCGGCGGCTGGCGGCGCGTTGTGCGCTACTGCCTGCTGCTGGCCGCTTTGACGGCGGCGTATGTGCTTTACCGCCGGCTGGCTATCGGGGCTTTCGTGCCGGGCGCGGGCGCGGTTTCCGTGGGTGGCGCGGCGCTGGAACTGGACAACCCGCTGGCCGCCCTGCCGTTCTTTCAAAGGTGCTCGAACGCTCTTTATATCCTGTGGCGCTATCTCCTGCTCTGCGTTTACCCCGGCACGCTGTCGGCCGATTATTCGCCCAACGCCATCCCGCTGCTCGGCGTGCTGTCTTTGCGGAACCTTTCCGCCGCCGCGGGCCTGGCCGCCGCGGGCGGCCTGCTCTGGCGCTGGGCCTGGCGCCGCCGGGAGGTCCTGTTCGCCGCGGGCTTCTTCCTGCTCACCTTCACGATCGTCTCGAATATAGCCTTCCCCATCGGCACTATCATGGCGGAACGGCTGCTGTATATGCCGTCCGCGGGTTTCTGCCTGCTGGCGGCCATGGCCTTCCCGAGGGGCCGGGGGTGGCTGCCCGCGCTGGCCGCCGCGCTGCTGCTCTGCCTTTACGCCGGCCGCAGTTTCGCGCGCAACCGTGACTGGCGTGACGACAACACTCTTTTCGTGAAGACCGCCGCCACCTCGCCCGCTTCCGTGCGGGCGCTGGTCAACGCCGCCCAGGCGCTGGTGGAGCGCAGAAAATTCGGGGAAGCCCGGGAACTGGTGCTGCGGGCGCTCAGGCTCTCGCCGATAGCGGACAAGTTCCCGCTGCCCTATAACACGCTGGGCCTGGCGCACCTGGGGGAGGGCGACCTGACGGCTGCGGAACTGGCCTTCCAGGAGGCGCTGAAGCGCGACCCCCTCGACCTGGACGCGCGGGTGAACCTGGGCATCGTGTTCGCGCGGCAGCGGCGCTACGACGGCGCCATTGCGGCCTTTGAAACGGCGCTGCTCACCGAGCCCGGGGCCGTAAAACTGCATTATAACCTGGCGCTGGCCTGCCGGCAGAAAGGCACGGTGGTCTATGCCTGGGGGCAGAAAGCCGAGGCCCGCGGGCTTTTCCTGAAAGCCAGGGCTCATTACGAAAAGGCCCTGGAGCTTAAGCCGGACTACGCCGAAGCCGCCGCCGGCCTGCGCGCCCTGCAGGCGCTGCCGGGAAAATAAAAAGCTGTTTTTCCGCGCGCGCATATTTAAGGCGGTATTGGCGGTATTGGCCGGGTGAAAACGCGCAAACTTTTGCTATCATGTGGAAAGGGCGGTGGGGTATTTTCGATAATTGCTGCATTCGAAGGCCCGGCCTCATTAAGCGTTTACTGAGAGAATTCCCCGGTAAAGAGGGGTGTGTTGTGCTGTCCGTGCCGGCGGCGGCTCCGCGCCGGCAGAGGGGGCGGATCGAGGTGAAACTTGAAACATAAAATACTTATAGCGGACGATGACGAAAACATAAGGCAGGCCCTCGAATATGCGTTCGCGGACCATATCATTATTACCGCCTGCGACGGCCAGGCCGCTATGTGCGTGATAGCGGCTGAGCGCCCTTCTGTAGTACTGCTGGACCTTAAAATGCCGCTGATGGGCGGCCTTGAGGTGTTGCTCGCGCTTAAAGACATGAAGGATAAGCCGCTGATCGTCATGCTTACGGGAAATGATGAGCTGGAAATGGTGAACAAGGCTCTTGAGATGGGCGCAGTAAGTTATGTTACCAAGCCGTTCGAGGTCGATGTTATACGGAAAGTCGTGCTGTCCGCCCTTGCGGACAGGGAAGGCGTTAAAAAGCCGGGTGACAGGCCGTGGCGGGTAAAAAAACCCGGGGATTAATATTCCGCAGGCCTGTGCCGGACGCGTAATTCGGGCGGCGGCCAATAGACCTATGTCATAGGCCCTTTAACCCCTCGGGCCGATTATCACAAAAATATATTTTTCCGCGTTTTAGCGTCAAACAGGCCCCTCTCCTATGAAGCCTTGACATGTCCATGGGCCTTAGGGCCCAAAGCGCAATGGGCACACTGGCCCAAAACTATCTGGGTACTTTGTCCTTGATGCTGGTCAATAATGAGTTATAATATGGGTGTAAGTTCAAGGGCCCTTGGCCCAAAGGGCCTACAGACCAAAACGCAGCACGGGAGGAGTAATGTTTAGAAAGACAGCCGCAGCGTTCGCGATAATCACCGCAGTATCCACCATGGTGTCGGCAGCCGTTAACTTCGACATCCCCAATACGAAAACCCTTCAGCAGGAAATAACCGCTCTCGAACTGAGCGTGCCCGCGGCCCCCGCCGCGGATAAGGCGGCCCACGCCAAGGTTGATAAGGAATGGACGGTAATGGTGTTCATTAACGCCAAGAACAACCTTGAAAAGTACGGCCTGCTTGATATGAACGAGATGGAGATGATAGGCTCCACCGATAAAGTCAACGTTGTGACCGAACTGGGCCGCATAGCCGGCTATGACAGCTCGGACGGCAACTGGATCTCTTCCCGCCGCTACCTGGTGGTTAAAGACGCCAATATGGCCAAGATCGCCTCCCCCGTGGTAAAAGACCTGGGCAAGGTCGATATGGGCGATTATAAGCACCTCATCGACTTCGTCAACTGGGCCAAGGCCACTTATCCCGCCAAGCGCTATATGCTGGTGGTCTGGAACCACGGCGCCGGCTGGATCAAGTCCCGCAGCATGGACGCCGCAAAAGGCATCTCCTACGATGACGAGACCGGCAACCACATAACCACCCCCCAGCTGGGAATGGCCCTGAAAGCCATGGGCAAGATAGACGTCTACGGCTCGGACGCCTGCCTGATGCAGATGCCCGAAGTGAACTATGAGATAAAGGACTATGTAGACTATATAGTAGGTTCCTAAGAGACCGAACCCGGCGACGGTTATACCTATAACCTGCTGCTGGGCCCTCTGGCGGCCAAGCCCACCATGACCAGCGCCGAACTCGGCAAACTGGCCGTGGACGCCTATGCCGACCATTACGGTACCCAGGACCACACGCAGAGCCTCGTTCTGGCCTCCGCCATGAACGGCCTGATAGCCCCGATCAATAACTTCGTTAAAGCCGCCATGGCCGCCAACGAAAAACCCCTGATCAAAACCGCGATGAGCGGCGCGCAGGCTTATGCCTACGCCGAGAACAAGGACCTGTGGCATTTCCTGAGCCTCTACTCCGCCTCCTCCAAGGACGCGAACGTGAAGGCTGCCGCGAAAGCCCTGCAGGATTACCTGACCGGCACGCTGGTACTGCACAACCGCGTGAACGCCAACTACAGCGACTCACACGGTCTGGCGATCTATATGCCCAACTCCGTGAACTCCGCCTACGCCGAACTGGCCTGGGCGAAGGCCTCGCAGTGGGACGAGTTCATTGCCTGGTACGTAAAATAAGTTAAAGCGCCCAGCGCGCAACGGAAGGGCCGGCTTAACCGCCGGCCTTTCTTTTTATATTTATAGGCCCTTTGGCCCCTTGATACCGGGTCTTAGGTTCCTTGTTAATGGTCAGGGTTTAGCTAGAATATGTATGTGAACTTCTCAACATTGTCCCGGAGGCTAACCATGATCCCTAAATTATCGCTGTCTGCGCTGGCGCTGGCTATGACCGCTTCTATGGCCGCGGCTGAAGTTAATTTCGATAAGGGCGGCTTCGACATAAACAAAGAGCTCTCCAATACGGAAGTAACGGCGCCCTCCGGCGCGGACAAAGGCGTGATCTGGGACTGGCTGTTCGGCAAACCCGCCGCCGTAAAGGCCCAGGCGGAGTGGACCATAATGGTTTTCGGCAACGGCAAGAACGACCTTGAGCCTTTCCTGCTCAAGGACATGAACGAGATGGAGAAGATAGGCTCCACCGACAAAGTGAACATAGTGGTGGAAGCCGGCCGCATTGACGGCTATGACGCCACCGACGGCGACTGGAAAGGCGTGCGCCGCTACCGCATGACCAAGGATACCGACACTACCAAGGTCACTTCCAAGATGCTGCAGGACCTGGGCCAGGTGGACATGGGCTCCTACCAGAGCGTGATCGATTTCGCGAAATGGGCCAAGACCGCCTATCCCGCCAAGAAGTATATGCTGATACTGTGGAACCACGGCTCAGGCTGGGAAAAAAGCAGGCGGCTGGCCGGCGTTGCCAAGGGCATCTCTTATGACGAGCAGAGCGGCAACCACATCAATACCCCGCAGATGGGCCTGATCATGAAAGCGCTGGGCAAGACCGACGTGATCGGCACCGACGCCTGCCTGATGCAGATGGCCGAAGTGGATTACGAGATCAAGGACTCGGTTGACTATATAGTGGCTTCCGAAGAGACCGAGCCGGGCGACGGCTACACCTACGACCTGTTCCTCGGGCCCGTGGTGGCCAAGCCTACCATGACCGCGATGGAAGTGGGCAAAGCGGCCGTGAACGGCTACGGCGACCATTACGACTCTATCGAGCAGGGCTATACCCAGAGCCTGGTGAAAGCCTCCGCCGTAGGCCAGCTGCAGCCCGTGACCGACGCCTTCACCGACGCGCTGATCGCCTCCGGCGAAAAGGCGCTGGCCAAGACCTCCCGCGACGCCGCCATCAACTTCGCTATGGACGAGAACCGCGACCTGTACGACTTCACCCGCCTGGTGGTGGAAGGTTCCAAGAACGCGGACGTGAAAGCGAAAGGCCAGGCGCTGATGAGCTACATCACCACCCAGCTGGTGCTGCTCAACCGCGCCCATGACGACAAGGGCGGCTACTGGAGCGGCCCCAAGGCGTACACTATTACCAAGGGCATAGCGGCCTACTTCCCCAACGGTTCCCTGGCCGGCGGCTACGCCGACCTGGCCTGGGCCAAGGCCTCCAAGTGGGACGAGTTCACCACCTGGATCAACCAGCCTTAATAAAGCGGTATTACCACCGAATGGGGGGCCGGCTTAACAGCCGGCCCTCTTTTTTGGGCCCGGGCTGGTATAAAAGGATATAATAATCATTAATATAGCGAAAAAGGCCCGCAAGGGCTATATTTTTGGAGGAAGTTAATGATACATAAACTGATATCGGCCGCGCTGGTCCTGTCCGTTTCCGCCCCGGTGCTGATGGCGGAAGTGAATTTCGACGGCAAAGCCTTCGACCTTAACAGCGAAATAACCAAATTAGAGCTGTCCGTGCCCGCCCCGGCCGCCGACAAGGCCCACCGCCCGGCCAAGGAATGGACCATAATGGTGTTCGTGAACGGCAAGAACAACCTTGAGCAGTTCGCGCTGAAAGACATGAACGAGATGGAAATGGTGGGCTCCACCGACAAGGTGAACATAGTCACCGAGGTGGGCCGCATAAAAGGCTTCGACAGCTCCGACGGCGACTGGAAGACCGTGCGCCGTTACCTGGTTACGAAGGACACGGACACCACGAAGGTCACCTCCCCGGTGCTGGCCGAGTTCCCCAAGGTGGACATGGGCGATTATAAGAGCGTTATAGACTTCGCCAGCTGGGCCAAAGCCAACTACCCGGCCAAGAAGTATATGCTCATTCTCTGGAACCACGGCGCCGGCTGGATAAAAGCCCGCGGCCTGGAGGCCACGAAAGGCATTTCCTACGACGACGAGACCAAGCACAACATCAACACCCCGCAGATGGCCCAGATCCTTAAGGAGATAGGCGGCGTGGACGTGTACGGTTCCGACGCCTGCCTGATGCAGATGGCCGAAGTGGACTATGAAATAATGAACTACGTTAAGTTCATAGTGGGCTCCGAAGAGACCGAGCCCGGCGACGGCTATACTTACAACGACTTCCTCGCCCCTATTGCGGCCAAGCCCGCCATGGAACCCGAGGAACTGGCCCGGGTGGCCGTGGACGCTTACGCGAACCATTACGCCGCCAACAAGGAAGGCTCCACGCAGAGCTACGTGCGGACCGCGGCGCTGCCCGGCTTCCTGGACGCCTCCAACGCCTTCGCCTACGCCGTTACGCAGGCCGGGGAAAAAGACCTGGCCAAAAAGGCCATGGGCGCCGCGCAGAGCTACGCCTACCCCGAGAACAAGGATTTCTACCACTTCGCCCAGCTGGTGCTGGCCGAAACCAAGAGCGACGACGTGAAGGCGAAAGGCCAGGCGCTGATGAGCTACATCACCGATACGCTGGTGGGCTATAACCGCACCACCAACAGCCCTGGCAGCGGCTACTGGAACCCCCCGGCCAACTACGAGAACTCCCACGGCATAGCGGTGTACCTGCCCGGTACCGCCGCCCCGGCCGGCTACGCGGAGCTCCAGTGGGCCACGTACTCCAACTGGGACGAGTTCATAGCCTGGCTGGCGCTGCCTTAAGTTCAGGCACAGCGCAGCTAGTGAGCCGCCCGCCGAAAGCGGGCGGCTTTTTTATAGGCCCTTTAGCGAAAAACCTCTGGGCTTTTCGGCCCTGTCGCCCGGGGCCGCGGACTGTTAAACTAGTAAAGATGCTTTTCTGGAGGACTCATGCTTAATAAAGCCGGGCTTTTAGCGCTTTCGGCGTTCTTTTCAATTTCAGCCGCGTCCGCGGCCCCCGTGGATTTCGACCGCGGCACAGGCGGCCTGAAGGAGGAGCTTTCAGGCGCGCAGGTTCCGGCTCCGTCGCCCGCCGGCGAAAAAGGGCTGGGGCACTGGCTGTTCGGGCAGCACGCGGCCCCGCAGAAAGTTTCCAAAGAATGGACCATAATGGTGTTCATCAACGGCAAGAACAACCTGGAGCAGTACGCGCTCAAGGACATGAACGAGATGGAGATGGTGGGCTCCACGGAGAAGCTTAACATCGTTACCGAGACCGGCCGCATCGACGGCTACGACGATTCCGACGGCGACTGGACGGGCACCCGCCGCTACCTGGTGCAGAAGGATACCGATACCGAGCATGTTTCTTCGAAAGTGGTGGAGGACCTGGGCAAGACGGACATGGGCGATTATAAAAGCCTGATAGCTTTCGGCAAATGGGCCAAAGCGAAATACCCCGCTAAAAAATATATGCTGATAGTCTGGAACCACGGCTCCGGCTGGGAAAAAAGCCTGCGGTTCCGCGTCAATAAAGGCATCTCCTACGACGACGAGACCGACAACCACATAACCACGCCGCAGCTGGGCCTGGCCCTGAAGGAAATGGGCGGGGTGGACGTGTACGGTTCGGACGCCTGCCTGATGCAGATGCCGGAAGTGGACTACGAACTGAAGGATGGCGCGGCCTATATAGTAGGTTCGGAAGAGACCGAGCCCGGCGACGGCTACACCTACAATACTTTCCTGGTCCCCGTGGCGGCGAAGCCCGCCATGACCCCCGCGGAACTGGCCAAGGTTGCGGTGGACGCGTACAGCGACCATTATAAGGAGCAGCGCACCGGCTCCACGCAGAGCTTCATAAAGACCGCGGCCCTGCCCGGCCTGGTGGTCCGCGTGGACGCCTGGGTGGACGCCGTGATGGCCGCCGGCCTGAAGGCGGAAGTGGCGGCCGCGCGCTCGGAGGCCCTGTCCTACTCCATCTCGGAGAATAAGGACCTGTACCACCTGGTGAGCCTGGTGGCGGGGAAAACGCAGGATGCGGGCGTGAAAGCGAAGTCCGCCGACCTGCTTAGCTATATCGCCAAAGACCTGGTGCAGCACAACCGCTTCAACGACCAGCCCGACAGCGGCAACGACAACAGCCCCGACGACTGGGACACGTACCGCGCGAAGCTCTCCAGATGGGGCGGCAAGGATTATTCCGAATCGCACGGCATAGCGGTCTACCTGCCCGGCTCCGCCGCGGCCGAGGGCTACTCCGAACTGGCCTGGGCCTCGGCCACGAAGTGGGACGAGTTCATAGCCTGGGACGCGGCGAAGTAAGCGCCCCCTGAAGAGAACCCAATAAGAGCCGCCCCCTCGTTCAGCGAGGGGGCGGTTCTTATCTGTTCGGGCCTGGTAAATAAGGCCAAAAACACCGGGATTCCCGGTAACTGAAAAATCGTACCGGGAATCCCGGTAATTGCGCGGAAGCCAGTCAGCTTATTCTGATATAATATTCCGCTTGGTAAAACGAAGGGGGGCGCATGTTAGGCCGCACACTGCTTATTATCGACGACGATGCCGATTGGCGCCGCATCACTACCAGGTATTTTACCCAGGAAAAATATTATATCCGCACCGCCGCCACCTGCGCCGAGGGTATTGCGCTGGCCGAAACGCTTCTCCCCGACTACATTCTGCTCGATTACCATCTGGAGGACGGGAACGCCGTGCGGGTGGCCTCTCACGTCCGGAGAAGTGAAAAACTAAAAAAAGCAGTTATAGTAGTGGTCAGCGGCGATGCAACCCGCCGGGAGGCCGCCCATGACGAATGCCTGGCAGACTATTTTATTGTCAAAGACGGATTATGCGAGCCGATCCATCAGGCGCTGCGAAGCGTTGAACGCCGGGTAGGGTTGGAGCTTGGCATAGAGGAGAAAGGGGACCTCCGGCTTCAGGCTGTTGACCGCCATGTGTTCCTTGATCTAAGACCGTTAGTTCAGCTTTGCCAGATCCGGTTCGATCTGTTGCTGCTGCTGGTAAAAAACAGCCCCGCATTTGTAAGCGAAGCGGCTATTATTAAACATCTGTACGGGCATGATCCTGAACCGGCAACAAAGAAAGTCCTAAGCATGGTGTTCGCCAGGCTTCGCGACGATCTTGGCCCTATTGCGGACCGCATACAGAACCACCGAACCTTAGGTTGGGTATATATTCCGCCAAAGCCGGATAAATCCTGAGAATCACTCACTCTTTAACTCTGGCTACAAAATTGTCTTATAAAATAAGGATTGCAACACCCCCTGTGGTTGACAGACGGTGATCTCTCCCCTATACTATGCCAGGGCGTTAGGGATTAAATCTCAACAATGATACGCAACAGCGCCTAAGTTCTGGGTACTGAATTATTATGGCCGGCTGAATGGCCGGGCTTGTTTCGGGCTATGCGGTTTTGTAATGCAGGAGTTTTCATAAGAGCGCGAGCGTGGCGGATTTTTAACTCAGTGAAACTGGGACATAGGGTGCAGTATTCCTTTGATCCTGGTGGACGGTGACAGTCCTGGAGTCGTTGAGTTTTAAGGGGAGTTTGAAAGAGGTTTTGAGAATCATCTGATGAACTTAAACGACGACAGAAATAAGGTTAGGCCTGATGAAATCCACGCAAGAATCCTGATAATGATTTGCAGGGGCATCCGGATAATCATAAATATAAGCGCAGGCCTCATATTGGCCGTCCGGAAAAAATCGGGAA